>CAYWWV010000007.1:0-10555 GCA_964462185.1 uncultured Candidatus Bathyarchaeia archaeon
AATCCCGGCGGGAGCACCAAGGTCCTCATTCTTCCAACTCTGGCTTTGATACCTCCACCCTCACGGGGCTTCCCTGCTCGAACCTTATGTTAAGGCTGCTAAAAACCGCCTTGAATATCCGTATCTTCCCATACCTTTTCTCTCTCAACAAGCCCAACTCAACGAGTTTGGAGAGGTGTCGCTCCACACTGGTATAGTTTAGCCCCGTGCGTCTACTTATCTCACTTATGTTCAGCTCCCCGCTTTCGGCCAAAACCTCGAGAACCCTTATCCTCCCCCGGCTCCCCAGGATCTCCTCGGCCCTCCTATCTCTACGGTATACGCTCATAGCAGTTCCAGCACCTTTCTCTCCAAGGTTTCCGCGGGTATTTTATCCAGGCTGACCAGCTGGGTCCGCCCGTTTTTGGTGGAGCGCATCTCCACATTCACAAAGTCTAGGCTCCCCAGCTTCTTCAAATACTTCCAAAACTGGGTGTGGCCCCTGGGAGACTCGCCATAGCCTTCGCAGGTTAGACGGTAACTCTCCTCTATTTGGCCTGTGGTGGCCTTGGAGGCCGTGGTGGACTGGAAGAAGCGGGCGATGCCCAGTAGAACCAGTTTCTCGTGGCGGCTTAGGTGTTTAATCTCCTCGGGGGTAGCCACCTCGAAGAGCCCTACTGCTATCCGCCTCACGTGTTCGGGCCTCACCTGGGTTGCTCCCTCGCTGTCGGCTTCCTTCCCCGCGCCGTGGAGGAGGCTTATGGCGTACCGCGCGTCGCCCCCCTCGCGCTCAGCTAACTCGCTTATATAGTCCACCACCTCCAGGGGGACGGCTCCTTTCCTGAAGGCCCTCTCCACCCTGTAGGTGAGTATGTCGGCTAGCTGGGCCCTGGTGTAGTCGGATAGTTTAATGATGTTCTGCTGGAGGCTGCTAAGGGTGCTTCTATCCAGCTTCTCGAAGGCCTTGGGGTCCTTGCTGATGCAGATGAGGTTGAGCCTCCTAGGCGCCTCGGGGGTGGTCTCGTGGAACCTGGTGAGGTAGTAGAGGGCGTCGCTGCCCTCGTTGTCTATCAGGGCGTCCACCTCGTCGAGGACTAGGAGTATCTGGGTGTTCTCCTCCTCCAGCACCTGGCGCAATATGTCCAAAAGCTCGTTGGCCGAGTATCCCCGCTCGGGGAAGGCGGGCTTTATGCGGGCAACCACCTGGCTTAGGACCATGAATAGGCTTCCCCGGCGTTGTCTGCAGTTGACGTGTATGTAGTGGAAGGGCACTCTCCTGCTTTGGGCTTTGTATGCGAGTTCCCTGCCATAGGCGTTGGCTAGGACTGTTTTGCCGCTGCCTATCTTTCCCGTTATCACCGCTTTCTGGGCCATCTCGAAGGGGGTTTGGACTATGTGGTCGAATAGGGCCCTCAGTTTTTGTAGCTCCCTATCCCTGTGCAGTATCTTCTCGGGGAGGTAGTGGATGTCGAGGATGGCTTCGTCTATGAAGAGGGATGGGTGGGTCATGGTTTCGACTGTTATTGGCTTTGGGGGTGGTGGATTTATGCATTTCGTACGTGTAGACTTATTTGTGGAGGGGGGGTGGATGAAAATGGTTATCCTTGGGACTCTAGGATCCGGAACAACTCATCCTGCTCCACAGGCTCAACACTCTGCTCAGAGCCATCGGGGCCAACCAACACATACCCCCCCTGAGTCACCTCCCCAATGATGTTTGCCTCGATGCCTGACGCCCGGAGTTGATCTTTAAGCTCTTGGCCGTGGCCCGGGTCTATGGCTATGAGGAGGCTGCCGGAGCTGAGGAGGCTGAGGGGGTTTATTTGGAGTGCCTGGCATATGGCTCGGGTTTCCATCCTTACGGGGATTTGGTCTTGGTGGACTTTGAAGCCTAGTTTGGCGGGCTCGGTGAGTTCCACTAGCCCGTTGAGTATTCCTCCCTCTGTGGGGGTGTGCATGGCGTGGGTGCCTGGGGTTTGGGAGGCTATCATGGCTTCGGGCACTATGCTTATCTCTTCGAGGAATCTTTGGGCTCGGGATAGTGTATCGGGGGGCAGCTCTTCTCTTAGGAGTTGGTATAGGTCTGTCGCTAGGATGGATGTGCCTTCAAGCCCTGCCCCCTTGGTCATCAAGATGTGGTCGCCAACCTGGGCCCCGCTGGTGGTGAAGTATTTTCCCCGTGGGGCTTCCCCCAACATAAAACCAGCCACAATGGGTCGGCTGAGGCCGGGGGCCACCTCTGTGTGTCCCCCAGCAATGGATATGCCCAGTTTGTTGCATGCCCGATGCTGGTCCTGCATTATCTCTCTGAGCAAGGCCTCCCCCGAGTCTTCGGGGAGGAGGATGATGCTCAAATACCAGGTTGGGCGGGCCCCCCTGGTGGCCACGTCGTTAGCGTTGATGTGGACCGCCAACCAGCCTATGCCCCTCTCCGCGCCCGTTATGGGGTTGGCCTTGGCCACCAGGACCCTATCGCCTTGGTCTATTATGGCGGCGTCTTCGCCTAGGAGGGGTCCTTTGATGAGTCTGGGGTTGGGGGCTCCCAGGTATGGGAAGACGTGTTTCTCTAGTATTTTTCGAGGGACTTTGCCCATAGGTAGTTTTTGGGGCATGTTTTTCCTGGTTTAGGGTTGGGGCCTAGTCCTATTTGTGTTGCTTGGTGCATGTGAGCCCTAGGGCTGTTGGGTGGTACCTCACTTGGGTGAACCCTGCCTCCCCTAGTCTCTGGGCCACCCCCCTCCTAATGTTAATCCTCCTGTATCGTGAGCCGGGTTCCCCCGTGTAGTGGTATAGCTGGCAGCGGGGGGCGGCGACGCGTGCCAGTTTTTCGTAGAAGTCTGCCCCATACAGGTGTCCAGCGTGGCTCATCCTGGGTGGGTCGTGGATGATGGCTGTGAAGTGGTTGGGGGGGAGGGCGTCTAGGATGTGGTAGGCGTCTCCGAGGAGGGTGTGGTGGCTGGGGGTTTCCCAGAGCATCCTCGTCCAGGGGTTTAGCCTGGCCAAATGAAGGACCGCGGCGCTGAGCTCCAGGGAGACCACGTATTCTGCCCCCTTCTCCAAGGCCTTAAGCGCCGTGTATCCTAGGCCCAGGCAGGTGTCCAAGACGCGTTTTCCCCGGGGGCCAACAAGGGAGGCCTTCAACTCGGCGTCCTTTAGAGGCGTAGTTCCCTTGGTCCGGTGCATGCGGATGCCGTCGACCTCCAGGGTGGGGGCCTCACCAGTGTCCACCAGGCGGTAGTATCTCTCTGCTGATATGGCGGCCTTGATGGCCCTACCTTTTTCTATTAGGTATACGCTGTTAGTGTCTTTCGCGATCTCCTTTAGTTGAGTGAGTTCAACCCATTCTCCCTCCCCCAATAGGGCCCTGTCTCTTTTGATCTCAACCTTTTCGGTGTTTATTCCCAGGTCGAGGGAGACTCTTTTCTGGCCTTGGAGCAGCTGGCTGGCTGCTCTGGGGGTAAGAAGTATGGGTTTTTTCCTCATCTCAGGGTCAGGTTGTTGATTGTGGGGGGTGTATTTGTGGGTGCTGGTTGCTCCGAGACGGTTTCCAAAGGTGCAAGTTTGGATGTGGGGGGCTGTCTGGGTTTAGGGGTTCGTTTAAACACTGGTCGGGGGTTTTAGGAAGTCTTATATTGGGTCTTTGTAGGTTCAATCCCGAGTTGTCTTGACTTCACAGGATAAGCCCAACGGTTTTAAAGGCATTGTCAAGGAAGTCCTAGACCAGATATTGCCCGGCGGGGAGGTCGACATAAACGAGATCAGGGAGGAAGTCTGGAGGGACCTCTCCGCGCTGTACTATAAGTATGAGGACGAGGCCCAGAAAAAGGCGTTCCGCGAGGTTATGACCGAGATCGCCGAGAAGATTGGGGAAGGCAAATGGGACTCCGTCTACAAGAAGCTATACAGGGAAGACCAGAAAAATAGACAGGTTTAGAGTGATGGGCTTCAATTACTTTTAAAAATACTGTGGCCAAATAGTTTAGCGGTAAGACTCGTTTTTATTGCGTTTCCCATTTTTAAACGAGTCTTACCACTTCCACCATTAGCCTTCTATGGGTTATTAATCTGGTGTCCTTTCAGTTGGGGGTTTCCCATGGTAGGTTGGTTTTGGTGGTGGGAGGGCTAATGCTTTAAGCTTGTTTGGCGTGGGGTTGGTTGTGAGGGTTCTGGTCACTGGGGGGGCTGGTTTCATTGGGAGCCATCTTGTTGACCACCTATTGGAGGAGGGTTTCGAGGTGGTGGTCTTGGACAGCCTGGTTTCGGGTTCCGAGGAGAATCTCGCCAGGTGGGAGGGGTGTCCAGGTTTTAGCTTTTTGAAGGCCGATCTTTTAACTCCCGGCAGCCTCTCGGAGGCCCTGGAGGGCTGCGAGGGAGTATACCACCTTGCTGCCAACCCCGAGGTAAACCTGAGGAACGCCTCCCCCAGCGACCACTTCCACCAGAATGTTGAAGCCACCTACAGGCTTCTTGAGGCTGTTAGGTCTGAGGGGGGTGTAAGGTTCGTGGTTTTCACCTCCTCCAGCACCGTTTATGGCGAGCCCAGCGTTATTCCAACCCCCGAGGATTATGGCCCCCTTGAACCCATATCCCTCTACGGGGCCTCCAAGCTCGCCTGTGAGGCTCTTCTGTCGGGTTACAGCCACATGTATGGCTTCTCTTCCTACATCTATAGGCTGGCCAACATCGTTGGGCCCAGGTCCAACCACGGTGTCATCTACGATTTCACCTTGAAGCTTCGCCTTAACCCCCGAGAATTGGAGGTCTTGGGGGATGGCACCCAGTCGAAGAGCTACCTCTATGTGGAGGACTGCGTGGAGGCCCTCCAGGCTGGTCTGAGTGCTGGTGGACTGGTGAATGTTTTTAATGTGGGCTCCGACGACCGGGTGTCTGTCTTGGAGATTGCTGAGGCCGTTAAGAAGGCTAATGGTTTGGAGGGGGCTGAGGTGAGGTTGACGGGTGGTGTGGATGGTGGGAGGGGTTGGAGGGGTGATGTGAAGGTTATGCTGTTGGACACGGGTAGGATTAAGTCCTTGGGTTGGCGCCCCAAGCACACAAGTTGGGAGGCGGTCTACAAAACCGCGGTCGCGTTGGCAGGCGGGCTTGAAGGGGTTCCCAAGCCTAAGGACGGATAAATCTATTATGGGGGAGCCGGGGTATTTTTGGTCTAAGTGCTAGGCTTTGGTAAACCAGATTTACAGGGTGCTACCCAAGGGGAACTTGGAAGGGTTTTTTAAGGCTCTCAAAGGGCTGGGAGTGGTCTACGCCCCGGTTAAGACGGGGGCTAAAACCCATGCCTTCAAGAGGGTGGAGGAGCTGGCGGAGGCAGACCTGTCTTATGTGCGGACCATGCTCCCCCCCAAGAAGCTGTTCATCGCCCCCAAGGAGAATCTGTATGAGTTGGACCTGGAGAGGGAAGAGTTCAAGGAGGCCCCCGCGGGGGAGGCCAGGGTGCTGCTGGGGGTCCACGCCTGCGACATCCATGCCTTAAACCTCTTGGAGAAGGTCTATGTCGAGGCCTTCACCGACAGGCTCTACAAGGCGAGGAGGGATAACACCTTCCTCGTGGGTTGGAGCTGCACCCCCGATGAACACTGTTTTTGTAGGTCCACGGGCACCAGCTACGCTACGGAGGGCTTCGACCTCTTCTTACACGACTTGGGGGACCGCTTCTTCATCAGGGTGGGCAGCCTGAGGGGTTACTCTTTCTTGGAAGCCCATGGGGGTTTGACGTCGGAGGCCTTGGAGGAGGATGTGGGGGCTTTCAAGGAGTTGGAGGCTCGGAGGGCTCAAGAGTTCTCCCTCGAGGTGGACTTCCAGGGCCTCCAGGATATGTTGGATTTGTCCTACGATAGTCCTCTTTGGGAGGAGTATGCTGAGAAATGTTTGGGATGCGGCTCCTGCAACCTGGTCTGCCCCTGCTGCCGGTGCTACGACGTCCAGGACCACCTTAATGTGGATGGCGTTTCAGGGGTTCGCGAGCGGAAGTGGTACTCCTGTATGTTGAGGGACCACGGCTTGGTGGCGGGTGGGCACAACTTCCGTGCCACCCAGGCGGAGAGGCTTAGAAACCGGGTCAACTGCAAGGGCAGCTTGAAGGAGGGCATGGTTAACTGTGTGGGTTGTGGAAGGTGCACAGTGTTTTGTCCGGCCAACATCGATTATGTTGAGATTCTGAGGAGGGTTAGAGGTTGAAAGCTATGGAGGTTGGGGACCCCCTCCTGCCGTTGAAGGCGGAAGTGGTGGGGAGTAGCCCTATGACTGGGCAGGAGCGGTTGGTAAAGGTGAGGCTGGAGAGCCCTGGGGCGGATGGTTTCACCTATAAACCTGGGCAGTTTGTCAAGCTGGGGGTTATGGGTGTGGGGGAGGCCCCCATATCCCTTTGCTCGGACCAAGGCGAGGATGATGTCCTGGAGTTCTGCATAAGAAACGTGGGGAGGGTTACCAGCGCCATCCACCGGCTCCCCGTTGGGGGCACGATTTGGGTTCGAGGGCCGTATGGCAACGGGTTCCCCATGGAGAGGCTTGAAGGGATGGACCTGTTGCTGGTGGCGGGGGGGCTGGGGATTGCACCCATACGGGGGGTGCTCCAACACGTGTTGAACCATAGGGAAAGGTATGGCGAGGTTTCCCTCCTCTACGGGGTCAGGTGCTTCGACCTGATGTTGTTCAAGGATGAGGTGCTGGGTCTTTTCAGGGAGGGGGACAAGCAGGGTGTAAGGCTGTACCTCAGCTACGAGGACTCTGAGGACGAGGAGTGCAATGCTTTGAGGTGTGAGAGGGAGGATAGGTGTCTGCAGGGGATGGTTACCAGCCTCTTCGGCCTCTGGGATGGGGGGGCCGACAATACTGCTGCCTTGATCGGGGGGCCTCCAATCATGTATCGGTTTGTGATTAAGGAGTTGGAGGCCTTGGGTTTCAACCCAGGGGATGTCTACATGACTCTGGAGCGGAGGATGCGTTGCGGCGTTGGCCAGTGCGGCCACTGCATTGTGGGCTCTGGTCGCTCCATAAGATACGTGTGTAAGGATGGGCCGGTGTTCACCCTTTGGGATGCCTACAACACTAGGGGGATGATATAGGATGGATAGGCCTGTGCTAGGTGTTTTCAGTTTAACGGGTTGCGGGGGGGACCAGTTGATGGTCCTCAACATGGAGGACGAGTTGTTGGAGCTGTTGGGAAGGTTCCAGATCGCCGACTTCCAGGAGGCCAGCAGCTCCAAGCTGGAGGGACCCATTGATGTGGCCCTGGTGGAGGGCACGGTTTCCACGGAGAAAGACTTGGAGAAGTTGAGGGAGATTAGGGATAGGAGTCGAATATTGGTGGCCTTAGGGAGCTGCGCCGTAGAGGGATGTGTGCAGGCTATGAGGAATGGGGAGGCCTCCCTCAGGGAGAGGATTGCCGAGGTGTACGGCTGCCAGGACTGCTTCCCCAAGGCCTTGGAACCCAAGCCCTTGCACCACTATGTGAAGGTGGACTACTCCATCCCCGGCTGCCCAGTGGAGAAGGTGGAGACGGCCAGGGCCCTTATGTCTCTGTTGAATGGGGACCTCCCCTCAGGGTATCCCTACCCCGTGTGTGTGGAGTGTAAGCAGAGGGAGATTCCTTGCCTGGTGTTGGAGGAGGGGAGGCCCTGCCTGGGCCCGGTGGTTAGAGGGGGCTGCGAGGCCCGCTGCCCGGCTCTTGGGCTTGAGTGCATCGGGTGCAGGGGCCCCGTGGAGGAGGCTGAGAGGATGGAGGCGGAGTACCAGATGTTGCTGGATTTGGGGCTTAGTGAGAGGGAGATTTTGAACCGGTTGAGGATGTTTGCTGGGGAGCACGTGGCCTCCCTGGGGGGTGGTGGCGATGAGTAGGCGTATAACGGTGGAGGAGTTGACCCGGGTTGAGGGCCATGGGGGTTTGGAGGTGGTGTTGGAGGGGGGAGTGGTCAAGGAGGCCCGGTTCAACGTCCACGAGGGCCCCCGGTTCTTTGAGCACGCCGTGAAGACCATGGGTTATGAGAAGGTCCCAGATGTGACCCGTAGGATATGCGCTATTTGCACGGCTAGCCATAGCCTGGCCTCCATAGGTGCCATCGAGGCCGCCTTTGGGGTGGAGGTCTCGGATCAGACCAGGGCCCTGAGGAGGCTTTTATTGCTGGGGGAGATGATCGAGAGCCACGCCCTCCACGTCTTCCTCCTGGCCCTCCCCGACTACCTGGGCTACCCCGACGCAATCCAGATGGCCTCGGCCCACGGTGAGGCCGTCAAGGGAGCGCTGCAGCTCAAGAAGGCTGGGAACCTCATCCACAACGTTTTGAGTGGCCGCGAGGTCCACGGCATGAACGAGAGGGTTGGAGGGTTCAGCAGGCTTCCCTCCCCCCAGCAACTGGAGGAGGTGGGGAGGCTGTTGGAGGCGGTGGCCCCTGTGGCCGAGCTGGGGGTGGAGCTTCTCTCAGGGTTTGAGCCCCCGGGGTACAACGACTCTGAGAACGTTTTGATGGCGTTGGAGCCCTACTATGGGTATGGCTACCTGGGGGAGGTGGTGCAGGTCTCCGATGGAATGCGGTTCCACCAGTCCCAATACCTGGACCACATCGAGGAGGGAGTGTACCCCCACACCTACGCCAAGTTCAGCCTCTACGGGGGCCAGTCCTTCATGGTGGGAAGCCTACCCAGGCTAGTGCTCAACCACGGGGGGCTTAAAGGCAGGGCTCTCAGCCTCTACCGGGAGAACCGCCACCTGGTCTCCCCGGGGAACAGTATGTGCAACAACCTGGCCCAGGCAATAGAGCTGGTTCAGTGCGTCGAGGACGCCCGCCGGCTGGTGGAGGGCTTCCTCTCCGACGGCTTGGAGGAGGAGGGCTTGGCTGAGGTGGAGCCCGCCAGTGGGCGAGGGGTTAACGCCGTGGAGGCCCCCAGAGGGGTCCTGTACCACGACTATGTTTTCGACGAGGAGGGGGTGTTGGCGAAGGCCAACATAGTGACCCCCACGGCCCAGAACGGCGCCAACATCGAGAAGGACGCCATGGTGGTGGCTGGGAACCTGGCTGGCGCCCCTGAGGGGGAGCTGGTTAAGGCCTTGGAGATGATGGCCCGCGCCTATGACCCCTGTATAAGCTGCAGCGTCCACCTGGTCAGGGTTGAGTAAGGCTTTTCACCCCCTCCCCCCATATCTTAATCATGTTTTCCGAGAGCCACTGCCACCTGGGCGATATGTCTAGGGAGGACTTGGAGAGGGCTGAGAAGGCTGGGTTCAAGGTGTTGCTGACGGCGGGGATAGACCTGCCCAGCTCGGAGTTGGCCGTGGAGACGGCCCGCCGCCACCCCATCGCCTACGCCTCGGTGGGGGTGCACCCCTGGTATGCCGATGAGTACTCTGAAGCCGTGGAGGCGCGCTTCAGGGAGCTGGCTGGTGAGGAGGTGTGTGTGGCCATCAGCGAGGTGGGCCTCGACTTTGTGGGGAGGATGACCCATGACTGGGTGAGGGAGGACCGTTACATAGACCCCAAGGTGCAAAGGAGGACGCTGGAGGCCCAGCTAGCCCTGGCCAGGGAGCTTGGAATGCCCGTGGTGGTCCACGACAGGGCCCCCGGGATGGAGATTCTCGGCATCTTGGAGAAGAGCGGGGTGGGGGGTGTGGCCATCCACGGGTTCTCCAAGGACACGGAGTACGCCCAGAGGTGCGTGGACAACGGGTTCTACCTGAGCCTAGGGTTGAGACCCCTCAGAGCCGGGGAGCCCCGGCTATTGGAGGCCGTGAAGGCCATCCCCCTGGAGCACATTTTGACTGAGACCGACAGCCGTGAGCCGGAGGGTGTAAAAGAGGTGTGCCGGCGGGTGGCCGAGTTGAAGGGGCTGTCGATGGAGGAGGTGGGGCGGGTGGCCACCGAGAACCTGGTGAGGCTGCTGGGGCTCTAGGGCAACTCCTTATTAACCGGGGCTGGAACGCTTTACAAGACTATGGGGCTAAAGGAGACCGGGCTTGGCCGGTTCATGTTACCGGTGTTCGGCCTAGTATTCGCCACGGGCCTCCTGGTGGGCTCCCTCTGGCAGATCGAGATAGCTGTGGCCCTGCCCGGCGACCATTTTGACTTCCCCTTCTACCTTTGGTCTGTGGACAAGTGGTGGGCCAGGGATTTTTGGTATCTGGTGAACGTGGTTAGCTGGCTCCTGGCTGTGGCCTCCACGGCCATCTTGGTGAGGCTTCTGGGGGAGTCTGGGTAGGTGTTTGCCCCTCATCGGGGGTAAAGGTTTTAGCCTTTAGCGGGGTTGGGTGTTTGGGTTGAGGAAGGAAGCAGCTGAGGCCTTGGAGCGTTTGAGGGGTGTGGGCTCTAACCTCACCTTTGAGGCGGGTTTTGTGGCGGACTTTGTGGAGAGGTTGGACCGCTTGGTGGAGGTCTTGGGGGTTAGGATGGATGGGGCGCGGCTGAGGGTCTTGGTGGGGGAGGCCAAGGGCGGCTCAGCCCTGGATGTCTTGGAGGTGGTCTCCCGCGCCACCCTCCTCAATGTCTCGGCGGCCGAGGTGGAGGAGACTCGGGCGGGCCGGGTGCTGGTTCTGGAGTACTATCTGCCGCCGTGGAACCAGTTCCAGGTCTAG
>CAYWWV010000007.1:10655-44770 GCA_964462185.1 uncultured Candidatus Bathyarchaeia archaeon
ATCGCCTGGGTTGGGTGACCCCCCCTCCCCCCCTGTTGCTGGGGTTTTAGGTAGGCCAACAGTAGGGCTGTGCCCAGCATGTCGAGGGCGAAGCTGGTTTGGAATGGGAGTTTGGGGGATACGTTGTCGAACATGTAGCCCCCCAGCCAGGAGGCGGGGCTGCTCACCAGGCTGCCCACGGTTCCGATGAGGCCCATGACCTTTCCCCTCTCCCTTGGGGGGGAGGCGTCGGCCACCAGGGCCTGCCAGAGGGGGCCGCCCATGGGGCCCCACATGGCGCCCCCCAGGCCACCTGCGATGCCTGTGAGGCCGCGGACCAGGAGCATGTGGGTGAAGCTGTTGGCCAGGGTGTAGAGGAGGATGGAGGTGGAGCCGAGTATGCGGCTGGCCAGTATGAGGGGTTTCTTGCCCATCTTGTCGGCCAGGATGCCTGCGGGTGTGGTTATGGCTGTTGTTAGGAGGCTGACGACGGTGCCTATGAGGCCCCACTGGGTCTTGGTGAGGCCCACCACCTCGACGCCGTAGACCACCATGAAGCTCATCATCACCCTGGTGGCGAACATGCTGATGGCTCCCACGGCGACCAGCAGCCAAACTGTTTTGGGGAGGCCTTTTAGGGCTGAGAGGGGGCCCGCGTGGCTCCTGGAGGGGTGTGCTTGGGGGTCCAGGGTTTCGGTGATGTAGAGCCACCTGAGGGCCAGGCTGAGGATGGCCGCGGCTAGGCTGCCCAGCAGGATGAGCCTGCACCCCCTCAGGACGCCGAGGCGGTCCATGACCACTCCCCCCAGGAGGGATGTTACTATGGTGGGGGTGCTGGTGACGGTGCGGTAGGCCGAGAAGCCTGTGCCCCTCTTCTCTGGGGGGAGGCTTTCGGCTATGAGGGCGTTGTTGGCTGGTAGCCCCAGCATGCCTGCGGAGGCCAGTATGACGCCTGGGATGACTTGGAGCCAGTTGGTGGCGAGGAGGTAGAAGAGGGGGGAGAGGGCTCTGAGGGCTCCGGCGATGAGGAGCATCTTTCGTCGGCCCCAGCGGTCTGTTAAGACTCCCCCGGGGTACTGGAAGAGTATGTTGGCTATGGTCTCCACGGTGAGCACCAGGCCCAGGGTCTCCACGCTGGCCCCCAGCTCCATGATGAAGAGGCTCCGGTAGGGCCACCATAGGAAGGCGGTGAACATGAAGAGGGTCTGGGTGGCCATGAGGACGGCCAGGTTGCGGTTTCTCACCAGGTCTCGGATGGAGTCCAGGGTCGGTTTGAGGCCTAACACTTTGCTGAACCGCTACAAGGGTCTAAACCCATATAACACTATGGGCTGCCATGAATTGGAGCCGGGGAGGTAGTCTAACCCCCCACGCGGCTTAAACACCCATCGCATAGGGGAGATGTTATTTTTCTCTGTGGGGGTAATATTGTGTTGGTGGTGAAGCTGGAGGATAGAAAGCTGAGGCTGTTCAAGCTGGTGGAGCACTGGGCTGAGCACGGCCAAGAGCACGGCCAGAGATACCTGGAGGCCGCCGCCGAGGCGGAGGAGATGGGGCTGGGGGAGGTCGCCGAGGAGCTGCGGGCCGCCCACAGGCTCACCGAGGAGGCCTCCAAACACCTTGAAAAGGCCTTGAGCCTGGGGGAGGGCTGAGAGGCGTGTGCGAGTTCAAGGTCTACCTTGACGGGGTGAAGGTGGCCGAGGACGTGGTCTACGCCAAGCAGGAGGCGGGCAGGGTGGTGGTGAGGGATGTGGTGGGCGCCGCCCAGAGCCTGGAGGGAGCCGTGATCGTGGAGGTGGATGTATTCTCCACCAGGCTGGTCCTCACCCGAAACCAGGGCGGGGGCTGACCCTTGAAACCAGGTGTAAGACGGATAAGCATATCGGTCGACCCAGGGCTCGTCGAGGAGTTCGACTCCACCATAGCCAAGATGGGGGTCAAGCGGTCCACGGCCATAGAGTCGGCCATGAGAGACTTCCTCGCCCAATACAAGTGGTCCCAACTGGAGGACAGCACCGTCGCAGGAGCCATCACCATGATCTACGACCACCACGTGAGAGGAGTGGGAGAGTCCCTCACCCACGTGCAACACGACTACCTGGATGTGGTCACCTCCATGACCCACATCCACCTGGACCACGACAACTGCCTGGAAATCCTCGCCGTCAAGGGAGACACCAAAAAGATAAAGGACTTGATTCAAAGCCTGAGAGCCACCCGCGGCCTCAAACAACTCAAATTCAGCATACTAAACCTCACCTAAACGAGGCACACCCCCCCAGAAACATACCCGCCCACCCCAACCCAGATGAGGGAAAGAGGACTCAGCCCCGCTGAAGCCGGGCTCACAGCCTCCCCGTCAAACCCTGGGGGGTTCAGATGGGGATCAAGCTGCTTCAAACAGTTGGTCCACGGGGGCCTCCCTGAGCCACCTCATAAGCTCCTCAACGCCGCCCCCATCCTCCTCCGACAGCGTCTCCCGCACCCTCAACAAAACCTCCTCCCTCAGCCTCAAAACCAGGGAGTCCTCGCCCTTCCGGAACTCCGCGGCCACGCCCTCACCCTCCTCCACTTCGAGGTTGTGTTTCCCGGTGGTGCACCCCGTGGAAACCTGCAAGCCGTCGATCACACATGAGTCTGGGGGCCTCCATCGAACCATGGCCCTGCATCTCATGTCGAACCAGCCCTTGGCGTCGAGTCGCTCAAGGGAGTAGAGGCCCATCCTCAAGCCGATGACCATAAAGGGGCCTCCGTGGCCGTGGAACTCCACGGCCCTCTCATACAGCTCCTGGCTCCAAGCCCTGGGCTTTGGGTTTGAAACCATGTTCATCATCCCTGTATGCCCCTCCTCGTCAACTCTTTAACAATCACCAGGCCCAAGAGGCCGCCGATGCCGCCTCCGGCTGCGTGGAGAAGGGTGAAGGCTGCGACCCCCCCATAGTTCCCCAGGGCTGCGGGGGGCATGAAGAAGAACCCTATTATGGCTCCAGCTATGGCGGTGGAGCAGAGGCTTAACACCAGGGTCACAGCCAGGTTTAGGGAGTTAAGGGTGGTTAGCCGCTGGTATCCCGCTAGGAGGGTTGCGGCGTCGTAGAAGATGGCGGCCGCTGTGAAGCCCAGGAAGTGGAGGGCGCCGGGCCTCAGGGCGAAGTTTAGGAGGGTGGTCACCAACCCCATGAGGGTTACTGCCCCTGGTTTCCTTGTCCACCATGCGGTGGTGACGAATAGGGAGACTCCTATGAGGTCGCATAGGATGGGGAGCCTGGTGGCCTGCCAGAAGAGGGGGACTATGGTTACGTTTAGTGCGGCCCAGATGGCTGCTGTTATGGATGTGAAGGCCAGGTCTTTGGTGGTTAGGGTTTTCATGTTTGACGCCTGGTATTACTTCTCAGTGTAAGGGTAACACCAGGTATTAAAATATTACGAACAGTCAAAGTAGTAATACTCTAGATGGGGGCCACCACCAAGACACGCCCAAAAAATGAGGCCAGCCACCGAAACACAGGTCCCAGCAAAAAGAAGGGGAAGGCCTACTCCAGCCTCTCCACCTTGAAGATAACAGGCCTAATGCCATCGGCGCAGCAGGTCACCGAGGTGCCCTTCTCCTCGAAGAAGGGCAGGTCCCCGCCGTAGTAGAGGGTTCTAACGTTGGGGTATATGGTCTGCCAGGCGGAGCCACAGAAGCCCTCGGGCATGGAGAGGGAGTCCAGGAGGAACTCTTGGCCGTCCTCATACAGCTTGCATGGAACCATCCAGTCCCTCCTCTTCACGGGGAGCTCCTCGAATACCTCCTCTGGGCTGAGCCTCTTCAAAACCGTTATCTTGAGCTTCGCCATGGGGGGGTTTCTCAGGTGGGTTTTTAATCTTTAGGGGTGCTAGGTGTGTATCTGGACGATGGTGCCGTCTAGGAGCTCCCGGTCCATCCCCACCTTCTCGTTGTCAAACTTGGCGGCGGGGCCCCAGATACGGGCGTACTTGAAGTTCCTGTAGAAATCGTTGTGGATCATCTTGGCCAGCTCCCCCACGGTGACGCCCCGCCTGCATACTATGGGTTCCTTGCGGGGCTTCCTCCCCGGCTCCTTGGTGTATACCCTGGTTATGCCCAGGAGGTTGAAGATCTTCTCGCCCAGTAGCCGGTCCAGGCCCCGGGGCTCCAACAGGTTGAGGCCCACCACCTCCAGGGGGGCGGCGGCCCTCCTCAGCTCCTCCAGGGGCCCCTCGGAGCCCAAGGCGTCCACCTTGCTGGCCACCACCAGGGTGGGCCTATACACCGCGTTGCCGAATACAGCGTCCTCCACCGCGTCCAGGGTGACCTCCCCCACCACCCTTACCAGCGCGCTCCTGATCTTGTAGCTGTTGAGCAGCCCTATGACGTCGTCCTCGGAGCAGTCCACCAGTCTCCCCTCCCAGATGAACTGGATGTCCCTCCCGTGCCCCCTCTTGGTTATCTCCACCGAGCCCCCAGGCGGGTGGATGAGTATCCTAGCGTTCTCCAGCTCCATCTGGACCATCCTAAAGTCTTCCACCGGCTGCTGGGAGGCGTCCACCACCAGGATAACCCCGTCGGCGTTGCGAATGCACGCCAGATTCATGAATCCCCCCGCCCTCCCCTCGCTGCTCCCCTCCACCAGGGGAGGAATCTCCACCAGCTGGAACTGGATGTCCTCGTAGGGCAGCATCCCAGGGGTGGGCACGGTGGTGGAGAAGGGCCACTCCGCCACCTGGACCTGGCTGTTGGTGACGGCCCTCAGCAGGCTGCTCCGCCCCGCGTTGGGGGCCCCCACCACCGCCAGCTGGGCGGCACCAGCCTTGGGCACATAGTAGCTGGGCCCCCCACTCCGAGCCCTCTTGGCCTGCTGCCTCCTCCTCTCAATCTCCTCCCGCAGCTGGGCCATCTGCCGCTTGACCTGCCTCCTCATCTTCTCGGTGCCCTTGTGTTTGGGCACCAGGCTCAGGAACTCCCCCATCAGCCTCAGCCTCTCCTCGGGGTTCCTGGTGAGGGTCACCTCGTTCCACTTGTGCTTCGCCTCAGCGGGTAGATTGGCAGGCATATCCTTGGAATACTCTGAGAACGTGTCCCTAAAAAAGGAATTGAGGGGGTGGTGGGGTAGAGGGCTTAAGTAATTCCTCGCCTAAATGAGGAACCATGGTTAAACCCTTCATAATTGGAACCAGGAACGCTGGAGAGTTCCTCCACGCAGGAGTCAAGGTATTGAGGGAGGGGGGCTCCGCCCTGGACGCGGTGGAGCAGGCCACCAGGCTTGTGGAGTCCAACCCCAAGGACACATCGGTGGGCCTGGGCGGGATACCCAACCTCCTGGGGGTCCAGGAGATGGATGCAAGCATCATGTGCGGCCGAACCCTCAGGTCCGGCGCCGTGGGAGCCCTCAAGGGCTTCATCCACCCCATAAGCGTGGCCCGCAAGGTCTTGGAGCACGCCCCCCACGTCCTCCTGGTGGGGGAGGGGGCGGAGCTCTTCGCAAGGGTCATGGGTTGCGAGGAGGGTAGCCTGGAGACGGAGACCAGCAGGGAGATATACCAGACCTTCGTCCAGGACGCCTTCGACGAGAGGGAGATAGACGAGAGCCAGCTCTGGATAGTCAAATATGTGAAGAGCCAGGGGCTGAGGGAGTGGTACAACCGCCTGGCCGAGGAGCACCATGGAACGGTGAACATCATAGCCATGGACGAGAACGGCGACATCGCCAGCGCCGTCAGCACCAGCGGGACCGCCCTCAAGTTCCCAGGCCGCCTGGGGGACAGCCCCATAATAGGCGCGGGGAACTACTGCGACAACAGGTTCGGGGCGGCGGCCTGCACCGGTAGGGGGGAGCTGGCCATAAGGTGCAGCACCGCCAGGAGCATCATCCACTACATGGGGAACGGGTTGACGGTGAAGGAGGCCGCCTTCAGGGCTATGAAGGACATCCACGAGCTCCGTAGCTTCGGCGGCATGAACTGCATCGCCATAGACAACAAAGGCAACACCATAAGCGCCACCACCAGCCCCGACCGGGAGAGCGTCCACTGGTACATGGATGTGGACAGCCCTGAGCCCCAGTTGAGGAAAGGCATAAGGGTGATGCCTTGAGCCCCCCCTACGACCACACCAAGGTCGACCGAAGCGCCTACGGGGCCAAGAGGCCTGTACGGGGCTCCGTCATCGCCCTACTGGACGTGGTCTTCCAGGACAGGGGCCTACAGCTCATAGAGACCAAGAGCAGGGCCCTCAAGAAGGATGAGATACACGAGTTGATGGTCACCGACGAGGAGACGGGGCCTGGGGGTGGGGCCGACAGGGTGAGGCCCCTGGCCTTCTTCGAGGTTGAGGACTCGGGCCTGGTGGTGGTGGGGGACACGGTCTACCTGGATGGGAGGCCCCTGGGGGTCTTGGCCGGCTTCGACGAGACCCATATGCCCAACCACATGAACATAGTGGTCAAGGCCCCCAGCCTGGACCCCGTGGAGATGGCGGTGGGCTCCAAGCTGGAGTTCAAGCCTGGTTAACCGCTGGAAGCCCCACAGACCTCAAGGCGTCGCCCAGCAACCTCGCGAAGAACTCCTCCCCCAGCTCGGCCTCCCCCCGGCCGGGGCAGGTCTCATCAAACCCCACCACGTAGACCCCCTCCCTCACCTCCACCCAGAAGGGGTACAGCCGGCAGAGGAGGGGTCTGTGGGGGTAGACCTCGCAGCCCTGGTCCGAGTGGAAGACGCATACGCCGTGCTTTTTAGAGATTATTCCTGTGAAGGGGGGCTCCTCGGCTGGTTGGTAGAAGTCCTTGTGTCCCGCGGCCTCAATCCTCTCGATGTCTTGGGGGAGCAGGAGGACCCGCCTCTCCCTCCCGGGAAGGTCCCGGCAGCACATGCCGCAGCCTATGCACCTCCAGCGCACCCTGGGGTATTCGAAGACCACTCTCTGGGTGGTCCCCCCCAACTCCAGTTGGAGCTCACCCACTCCCCGCCGCCGCAAAGGCCTCAACCCTTGGCCAGCTTCACGGCTTCCTCGGCCAGCGTCTCCATGGGGTCTATGACGGGCACCTCCAGGTCTCCCTGCCTGAGGACCAGGCTAACCTCGGTGCACCCGCAGACCACGGCCTCAGCCCCCTCCTGGATGAGAGCCCTTGAAACCTCGAGGATGAGCTTCCTCCCCTCCTCCAGGTCTCCAGCCTTGATGTGGGTGTATATGGCCTCCATGACCCGCTTCTGGTCCTGGGGGCTGGGGGCCAGCGTCTCCACCTGGAACCTGCCGTAGCTCTCCTGGTAGAGCCCGGTGGCCAGGGTTCCATCGGTGGCCAGCAGGCCCACCCTCCCCACCCCCAAGGCCTGGGCCACCCGGGCACTCAGGTCAATCATGTGCAGCACCGGGACCTCCAGGGCCTCCTGGAGCTCCTGGAAGTAGTGGTGGGCGGTGTTGCAGGGCATGATGAGAAAGTCCGCCCCCGCCCTCTGGAGGGTTCTACCGGTCTCCACCATCATGGGGAGGGGGCTGGGCCCCCCGTGGAGTATGGCCCCCGTCCGGTCGGGTATCTTGGAGTTGCTGTAAATGATGACCCTGGGGTGGTCCTGGTCCCTCTTGGCCTTGGCCGCCCTTATGATCCGTAGGAACAGCTCCGCCGTTGCCTCGGGGCCCATCCCCCCCAGGATTCCAATGGTCTTCTCACCTGGAGACATCAAACCTAAAACCCCTCCCACCCATATAGGTTCACCGCAGCCCCAGCCTCCCCAACTCCATCTCAGCCTCCTCCCGGGTGAGGGGCCTGGGGTAGTTGTAGAAGGGGCCCGAGGGCCTTTCATTGTAGAAGGGCCTGTTGCACCCGGGGCAGCCCGAGGTCATGAAGGGGGCCCCCGTGGCAGCCACGGCCTCCCAGCCCACCCCCCTGAACCCAGCCACCCTCCCCCTCTGGAACACCACGTCCCCCAGGGTTCCCAGGTTGTTCACCAGGAGGTATCGGGCCAGCTGTATCCTACGGTAGGCCCCCAGCTCAGGCGGGGGGTGGCCCTCCAGCGGGGTTCCGGGGATGGGTGTGAAGGCGAAGAGGGCGGGGACCACCCCCATCTGGTGGAGCCTCCATATGAGGCGTACGGCCTCCTCCTCCGACTCTCCAAGCCCCACGATGATGTTGGTTCCCACCCTCCCCCGCCCGAAGACCCCCACAGCATCCTCCAGCTCTCGGAGGGTCTCCTCCCACCGGTAGGGCCCCCCAACGTCGAGGCCTTTAACCCTGTTGAAGACCTCCTCCGTGGCCCCGTCCAGGGGTATGCTCACCCTATCCACCCCGGCCTCCCTCAGCCTCTCCAAGCCTTCCCGGCCCACGGGGCAGGTGTCCACCGATATGGGGAGCCTCGTGGAGCCCTTTAGGAGGCGTAACACCTCCAACAGGTCCTCTAGGAAGCCGGGGTACCTAACCACCTGGAAGCAAATCCTCGCCAACCCCCCCTCCACGCGCCTAAAGGCCTCCAGCACTTGGTTTAGAGGGTAGGGGGGCCAGGTGACCCTGCTTAGCCGGTTTCTGTCGCCGTGGCTGGCTTGGGACTGGGGGCAAAACCCGCAGTTGGCCTGGCAGGGGCCCTCGGTGTACCCCATGAGGTAGGCGGTGGTGGGGGGCACCTTCAAGCGTGCACGCACCAGGCCCAGGACGGAGGCGGTTCCCACGCTGACCCGTATGATTTCAGGAGGCATACTGGAGAATAGGCTGGGCCCCAGGTTATAATGGTTCCCCGCCCCCCCGGGTAAGGGTTTAAACCCCGCAGCCCCCAGGCATTGTTGAGGAAAATGAAGGAGCATGTTTTGAAGGTGGAGGGCATGAGCTGCGCCCACTGCCAGGCTAGGGTCAAGAGGGCCCTGGAGGCCGTGGAGGGGGTCCTAGAAGCCCAAGCCGACTTCAAGAAGGGCGAGGCCCACGTGAAAGCCGGGGACCATGTCACCCCCCAAGCCCTGGTGGAGGCCGTGAACCACACCGGCCTCTACAAGGCCACCCCTAGCTCCTCCTGATCTGCTGCTCTATGAGTTCCCGGAGCTGGTTTTTTATCTCCTCGTGCATCTCCTTGGTCTCCCTTATTGTCTTGGTGTACTCCTTGTTCTTCTCTTCCCATATCTGGACCTCGCTCTGGCTCTCCAAGAGCTGGGTCACCTCCTCCACCATGGCTGGGTTCAGCCTGTAGACGTAGACGTGCTTATACCTTGACTCCTCCTGGGTGAACTCCTTGAAACACGCGTTACACCTGTAGCCCACCCGGACCTCCGAGAAGGTCTCCCCACACCCGCTCAGACACCTAAAAGGAGCCCCCGGCCCAGTGTTCTTGACGAAAACCCGCCCGCCACATCGGGGGCAGCGAGGAATGGTCTCCACGTCGTCGCTCTCACACCTGGGGCACACGATCTTCACGCCCACGGGCTTCTTGGAGAGTATCCGGTTGAGGGTTAGGACCTGGAGTATCTTCTCCAGCCTCTCCTTATCCACCCCCAGCTCCCGGTGGCCCGGCTGGTGGTAGTGGGAGACCTCCACCCTGGGTGTGAGCCGCCCCTCCTTCGACTCCTGCAGCAGCCTCAAGGCCTCCCGCACCTCGTGGGACTGGAGGAGGCTCCTCCTCTTCAACCGCCACAGGTGGTTGGTGGCCAGGTCCTCCTCGTGTTGGCGTATGATCTCCAGGATCTGCTCGGGGAGCCTTTGGAAGCTCTTCTTGGACTTGATGATGTAGTCCACGGCCCCCATCTTCATTGCCGTTATAGCCACCTCGGGGTCTCTCTGCTGGGTGACCATGATTACGGGGACGGGGATCTCCAGCTCGTTGAGCTTCTTCAGTATGCTCAGCCCCGTGTAGTGGGAGAGGTTGTAGTCCAACATGATGAGGTCGTAGTTCTTGGCCAGGAATACGTTGAAGAACTCGGGGGCCGTGGTCACCAGGTCTACCTTGATGGGTTTACCCGACCTCTCGATGAACCGCACCAGTATCTTGTAGTGGTTTACGTCGTCCTCTACCATCAGCACTGAGTAAACCCTGTCTTCCAACTTGTCTCACCCTTTGGGGGCCGGTCTTCTTGGAGCTGGGCGGCCTTGATAAAAAGCATTGTTCGCTAGGGTTCTATGTTAGGGGTAGCCATCCCTGCTCCAGTTGGGTTGGCTGCTGGGGGTGTCTCCCCGGGGCTTGGCCCCAGGCGGGGCAGGGTGAAGGTGAAGGTGGTCCCATACCCCAGCCGGCTCTCCGCCCAGATATCCCCCCCCAGGCTATCCACGATCTTCTTGCAGATGCTTAGGCCCGCCCCCGTGCCGGGGTATCCCCTGGCGTTGTCCAGCCGGTGGAATAGTTTGAAGAGGTGTTGGAGTTGGTCTTCGGGTATGCCGATGCCGTTGTCGCTGACCCTGAAGACGTATCCCTCCCTGGTTTCGTGGCAGGAGACCTCCACCCTGGGGGGTTGGTTCTCGTTGAACTTCAGGCCGTTGCTCACCAGGTTGAGCAGTAGCTGCTTCATCCAGGTTCCCTGGGTCCACATGGTTGGGAGGTTTCTCCCGGTGACCACGGCGTTCTTCATCTCTATCTGGGCTTGGAGTTCTCCCTTCACCTCCTCCAGGAGTTCGCCCACGTCCACCTGGCTCTCCGCCGTGTCCACCCTCCCGATCCTGCTCAGGGTGAGGAGGTCGTCTATGAGCTTCCTCATATTGGTGGTGGCCTTGACGATGGACTCCAGGTACTCCCTACCCGTCTCGTCTAAGCGGTCGTAGTAGTCCTCCAGGAGGAACTCGCTGAAGCTCTCAATGGTCATCAAGGGGGCCTTCAAGTCGTGGCTCACGATGTGGGTGAAGTCGTTTAGGTCCCGGTTGGCGGCCTCCAGCTTCTCCAGGCTCTCCATTAGGGCCCTCTCAGCCCTCTTCCTCCAGGTGATGTCGCTCACCGCGCTCACCATCTGCTTCACCACCCCGTCCATCACCACGGGGGCCCAGGTGTGGCTAACCCAATGGGTCTGCTCCTTCCCCCTCAACCGGTACTCCGGGGCCCTGCCCCGTTTGCCCTCCACGCTGGCCCTGTAGAACTCCTCCAAGACGCCCTGGTCCTCGGGGTGCACCAGCTCCCCCCAATTCTTACCCACCAACTCGCCCGGAGTGAAGCCAAGCTGGGAGACGGCGGGGGAGGCGTACAGAATCTCCCCCCCAGGGCTGGTGAGGACGATGGCGTCCTGCACGTTCTCCACTATGCCTCTGAACCTTTTCTCGCTGGTTGTGATGGTCTCCACCTGCTGCACCCTGGTAATAGCCTGGGTCACCAGGAGGGAGAAGGACTTGAGAATCTGTTTATCGTACTCCCCGAAGGGCTTGTCCTGGGCCACCGTGATGGAGCCCGCCTCCCCCATCCTCCCCAGGGGCAGGGATATGAGCCACCTCCCCCCCTGGAGGGTTTCCTGGAACCAGTGAGGGACCTGGGGTGGCGCGGGGGGTTCACCCATGTGGGCCTCCAAGTGCAGCCCCTCCCCCCTCTTGATGGTGATGGAACAGCAGTGGTAGCCCAGAACCTGGGAGAGGATGTTGAGGCTTGTCTGGCTAACGGCCTCCAAGGTGTCTGCGCCCACCAAGGGGTCCATGCTACCCCTCAACCCCTCCAAACGCCGCTGGTAGGCCTCCCGCTCCCACCTAGCCCTGGACGCCTCCACGTGGCTCCTAATCCTCCTGGCCAACAACTGGTAGTGGCTGGGGTCGGACTCCTTCCTAATGTAGTCGTCCACCCCCAGGCGGAAGGCCCGCTCAGCCACCACCTCGCTACCCCTACCCGTGTAAACCAAGAAGGGAACATCGAACCGCTCCTTCACCCTCCTGCAGAGCTCCACGCCGTCGACCTCGGGCATGACGAAATCGGAGACCACGCAGTCGACGCCCCTCTCAAGCTCCTGGAAAAGCTGGTCCACCGTCTTCACCGGGACGATCTCAAGCCCCGGGTCGGCCTCCTCCAGGAAGGTCTTCGCGAAGAACAGCTGGTCCTCCTCATCGTCGATATGGACTACCCTGAACCTCTCCCCGCTTGGAGCCAACTCCTAGTCACGCGGCCAGAGTCCCCAGCCAAGGTATAAGAGAATTCAGGAACGAAGACCCATTACCCAGGCAAGCTTTAAACCCTCTACGCAAATCTAAACCATGGTTCTCGCTGAGGAGAAGGCCCACATGATGGCCTGGATCACCCGGCTCTACGGGGATCGGCTCACCCAGGAGGAGTTGGAGGGGGTGGAGGAGAGGCTGGAGCCCGTCCTGAAGGCCCTGGAATCCCTCAGGAGGGTCCCCCTGGAGAACTGGGACGAGCCCAGCCACCTCTTCAAACCCCTCGGAGAGGGCTAGACATGGTCTACGAGACCCTCAAGGAGCTCAGCGCGGCGGTGGCGGCTGGGGAGGTTGCCCCCTCCGAGCTGGTCCAGGTTAGCCTGGAGAGGCTTAGGGAGTATGGCCCCGAGCTTCGATGCGTGGTAACCCTGGTGGAGGAGGCCGTGGAGGAGGCCAGGGGGCTGGACGCCGAGGCCCAGAGGGGCCGGCTGAGGGGGCCCCTCCACGGCGTTCCCTGGGGCGCCAAAGACCTGTTGGCCACCAGGTGCGCCCCAACCACCTGGGGCGCCTACCCCCTCAGAAACCAGTGGTTCAACTACGACGCCACGGTGGTGGAGAGGCTCAGGGAGGCGGGGGCTGTCCTGGTGGCCAAGTTGGCCATGATCGAGCTAGCGGGGGGGATGGGGTACCGCCAGCCCAACGCCAGCTTCACGGGGCCCTGCGCCACCCCCTGGAGCCTGAAACACTGGGCGGGGGGGAGCAGCAGTGGTTCAGGTGCCGCGGTGGCTGCCGGCTTGGTCCCCTTCGCCATAGGCTCAGAGACGTGGGGGAGCATTCTCAGCCCCAGCAACAACTGCGGCGTCACCGGGTTGAGGCCCACCTATGGGCGGGTCAGCAGGTTCGGCGCCATGGCCCTCAGCTGGACCCTGGACAAGCTGGGGCCCCTCTGCCTGTCGGCCGAGGACTGCGGCCTGGTTCTGGAGGCGATAGCGGGCCCCGACCAGAGGGACCCCTCCACCCACCCCAAGGGGTGGAGGTACGCCCCCAGGGAGGGAGAGTTCAAGCTGGGGATACCTAAAGGCGTCTTGGAGGGCCGACACCAGGCCGTCGCCGAGAACTTCCAGGAATCCCTAAGGGTCCTGGAGGGGTTCTGCGTCTTGGAGGAGGTGGAGTTCCCCGAGTTCCCCTACGTCGAGGTGACCAGGACCATACTGAACTGCGAGGCAGCCTCGGCCTTCGAGTCGTTCGTGGCCAAGGGCTTGGACAGGATGCTGACGGCCCCCGAGGACCGCTACGGCCACTACCCCAGGACCCAGATACCTGCCACCGACTACCTGCGGGCCCTCCGGCTCAGGTCCAAGATGTGTGTCCTCGCGGAGAAGCTCCTGGAGGGCTTGGACGCCCTGGTGGCCCCCACCAGTATGGGCCTGGCCCCACCCATCGACAAGCCCTTCCCAGTGAGGAGGCCCTGGGCCCACAAAGACATCATGGGGGCATTGGGGAACGGGGCGGGCCTACCCGCCGTCACCGTGCCCAACGGATTCAGCGAGGAGGGGCTGCCCACAGGCATCCAGTTCATGGGCCACGCCTACGGGGAGAACACCATCCTGGGCATAGCCAAGGCCTACCAGGAGAAGACCCATTGGCACAGGCTGCACCCACCCAGATACATGTAGGCCGAGGAGACTAGAGCTCCACCTCGGGGGACTTCTTCCCCGTCATATACTCTATTCGCACCCTTCCAACCACTGTGCCTGGGAGGCCCTGGCTGGAGAGAAGGCGGTCCCTGATCTTCTCGGGCTCAGGGTCCAGGGCCTCGATCATCAACCCCAGCGCCCTCCTCTTCTCCTCCAAATCCTCGATGAACTCCACCCGCCCCTTGAACATCACCGAGGCGTAGAGGTGGCTGCACTCCCCCACGTGGTACCCGTAGTCCAGGAGGGCCTGCCCCCACACCACCGGGTTAGCCCTCAATATCTCCAGCTTCTTCCCCTCCCCCGCACAATGGAAGTAGATGCACCCCTCCCCCTCATCGTAGGCATGGCTCAACGAGACCAGGTAGGGCTCCCCCCTCCCCACCATGGCCAGGGTCACATACTTGGCCCTCCCCAAAACCTGGGCCATGGTCTGGGGGTCGGCTATCTCCTTGTCCTTCCTCCGCAGGTGGAACCGCATACCTGGAAGGGGCCGCCGGCTCTATAAAAGTTAAAAACCCTCCCCACCAGTCCAAGCCATGGCTACCCCCCTAGACCTCCTACGCCTAGCCACAGCCCTGGCCATGCTCGTGTACGCTTCTTGGAGAGACTTGGAGTCCAGGGAGGTCAGCGACCTGGTTTGGCTGATCCCCTCCCTGGTGGGCGTCCTAGCCTCGGCCATCCAATACTCCACGGGGGGCTTCAACCCCTGGACGGCAGCCCTAAACCTAGCCTTCATGGCCCTCCTCGCCACCGCCTCCTGGTGGCTGGGCCTCTTCGGAGGAGCAGACCTCCTGGCCTTCCTCTCCCTCGCCATCATCCACCCCGAAACCCCCAGGCTGCCCTACCTCGGCCACCCCCCCATAATATTCTCCTTCACCATCATAGCCAACACAGCCCTCCTCAGCGCCACCATGGCCCTCTACACCCTGGCCCGAAACGCCTCGGCGGCCCTGGGAGGCGCACAGATCTTCCCCGGCAACCTATCCACCCCTAGAAAGGCCGCCCTCATGCTCACCGCTCTAAACCTCCCCCTGAACCAGGTAAAGGGCCCCCCCTTCCACTACCCCCTGGAAACCCCTGAGGGGGTCAGGTGGAGGGCCGACATATTCGACGACGAGGCAGCCGCCAGGGAGTTCCAAAGGCTGCGGGCCCAGGGCCGCGAAAGGGTCTGGGTCTCCGCCACCCTCCCCTACCTCTGCTTCATCACCGCCGGCTACCTGGCCTCCATCACCCTCGGCGACATCCTCTTCACAGCCTTCTCAGCCCTCCACCGCTGAGGCGCCACCCGATACTTGTATAAAGTCAGCCCCCAACCATACCTTGGGATGAAGTTTCAACGATACTTGTCTTGTATAGACACCCATAGCAACGGGGAGTCCACCAGGATTCTGGTGGGGGGCGTCCCCAAGCTCAAAGGCAAGACCATGCAGGAGAAGCAGAAATACTTCCAGGAGCACTACCACCACCTGGTGGGCACCATGCTCAAGGAGCCCCGGGGCTTCGAGGGGATGCTGGGCAGCGTCCTCACCGAGCCCTGCCACCCCGAGGCCGACGTGGGTGTGATATACCTGTGGACCGACGGCTACTTCAGCGCATGCGGGGACAGCACCTACAGCTGCTCCGCCGCCCTGGTGAACACAGGCATGGTCGAGGTCCAGGAGCCCGAGACCCATATCACCTTCGACACCGTGGCCGGCCTGGTGCGAACCCGGGTGGAGGTGGAGAACGGGGAGGCCAAGCGGATCTACATGAGGGGGGTGCCCAGCTTCTACTGGAAGACCATGAAGTTCGACGTCCCCGAGGTGGGGGAGGTGGAGGCCGACATAGCCTACGGCGGGCTGTGGTACGCCTTCGTGGACGCCGAGTCCATCGGTTTGGAGCCCACCCAGGAAAACAAGGACCATTGGATACCCCTGGGCTGGAGGATCAGGAACCACATAGTGGAGACGGTGAAGGTGGACCACCCCGAGTACCCCGAGTTGAACGTCCTCGACCTGGTGACCTTCTACACCAAGCCCAGCAAGCCCGAGTACACCAGCAGACACTGGAACGTCTTCGGCCCCAAGCAGACCTGCAGGAGCCCCGCCGGCACCTGCACCAACGCCAGGATGGCCGTGATGTATGGGAAGGGGGAGCTTAAACCCGGCGAGGAGGTGACCTTCGAGTCAACCATTGGCACCCTCATGGTGGGCACCATAGCCGAGGAGGTTAAGGTGGGCAAGTACCAGGCCATCGTCCCCGAGGTGATGGCCACCGCCTACATAACGGGCTTCACCCAGGTGGTCATCGACCCTGACGACCCCTTGAAGGATGGGTTCCTGCTCTAACCCCCCTTTTTTTCCTGTGGGAATACCTTTAACCTAGGTGGAATCCAGGCCTCCCTGGGCTTAAGTTAAATAGTAGATGCACTCTATGAAACTGAACCATGTCCAAGGAATTGATCAAGCTCAACGCCGGAGACCCCGACGTAGAGGCCCCCCAATACGCCATCAACCAGGCCCTCATAGGCTTAATCGAGGGGGGTGTAAACACCCACTACCCCCACTACAGCGGCTACCCAGAGCAGTTCAAGGAGGCCGTGGTCGACTACTACGAGAGATTCACTGGAGTGCGCTATGAGCCCGACGATGTCTTGCCGGCTGCGGGGAGCAGCGCCGCCCTCTATCTAGCTCTCTCATCCTGCTTGGAGAAGGGGGATGAGGTGTTGATGTTCACCCCCTACTACATGGGCCACGTGAACATCTTCCGGGGGATGGGGGTTAAGATGAATATGGTGCCCCTCCACCGGGAGACCAACTACCACCCCGATGTGGACGAGATAGCCGAATACGTGACCCCCAAGACCAAGGCGGCCCTCCTATGCAACCCCGCCAACCCCACGGGCACCGTCTACACCCCTGAGGAGTTGAGGGCTGTGGGAGACCTGGCGGTGGACCACGACTTCGCCCTCTTGGCCGATGAGATATACCTCCACTACACCTACGACGGCCACAAGTTCACCAGCGTGGCCGGCCTCAGCGAGGAGTATAAGGAGCGGACCATTTGTGTTATGAGCTTCAGCAAGACGTTCAGCATGACGGGGTGGAGGCTGGGGTACACCATCGTGCCTCCGAGATACATGGAGAAGGCCCAGCTGGTAAACAGGCTTGCCGCCCCCCGCCCAGCCACCTTCGTCTACCGGGCTGGAATCGCCTGCCTCCGGGGGGACTTCAAGTACGTGGAGGAGCGCCGCCAGGAGTATGAGAAGAGGCGGAATTATTTCTGTAAGGCCATCGACGACCTGGGTTGGCCGTGCCACCTATTCGAGGGGGCTTTCTACGCTTGGTTCGATATGAGGGAGACGGGGCTGGGAAGCCAGGAGTTCCTCAAGAGGGTGGCTGAGACCCAGAACCTCGTCCTCAGCCCTGGCGACATCTTTGGGGCCGATGGCTTCATGAGGGTGCCTCTGGTGCAGCCTGTCCCCGTGTTGGAAGAGGTCGTATCCCGGCTTGGGGAGTTCAAGGAAAGCCTCTGACCCCTTCAACAACCCTTTTTTCTTTCCCCACCTAGGTTAGAGCGTATGGTTTCCAGGCTACGTTCCCTGAGGAAGCGGGAGGCCAAGCAGCTGCTCGCATCGCTCTCCGAGCATTACGACATCGACCCGGGTTCCAAGGTTGAGGTGGGGGAACTGGCGGACCGACGGGTGGTCCTCCTGAATGGGAGGGTGGAGTTCTTGGTGGAGGGGGACCACTATGTTCCCTTCCTTGGGGGCAGCCATGTGGGGGAGCTGCCCAGGGTGGTGGTGGATATGGGGGCCGTCCCCTATGTTTGTGGGGGGGCCGATGTGATGGCTCCTGGGGTGGTGGAGGTGGATGACTTCAGGGCTGGGGACTTGGTGGCGGTGGTGGATGTCAACCATGGGAAGGCTTTGGCTGTGGGGCGGGCCTTGGTGGACGGGGTTGAGGTGGAGGGGCTGGGTCGGGGTAAGGTGGTTGAGAACCTCCACTATGTGGGGGACAGGGTTTGGAGGGCTTCAGCGTAGCTCCCAGTAGATGGCCTCCAGCCTGGGGAGGAAGAAGACCACCAGCGTCACCGCTAGGAAGACGAATATGAGGACCATGCACCAGATGCTTAGCTGGAAGACGGTCCACCAGACTCCGAAGCGCTCCACCCCCCTCCGGTAGCTCTCCTGGTAGTCGGATACTAGGCCTTGGAGGGCTTGTGGGGCATTCCTCAGCTTTTCAATGGTCTCCCTAAGCAGTGTTTTGAGGGGTGGGGCCAAGTTTACTCGTTTTCTCTTGGCTTAGAGGTGTTTAGTTTTTTCTACTTTGCAGGTTCTACAAAGAGATATATATGAAAAAATCTTCATATATGTGATGGTTAAGAGACCCATAATCAAGATAATCGAGGAGAGGTGCGACGGATGCGGGCTGTGCATCCCCAGCTGCGAGGAGGGCGCCATACAAATCGTAGACGGGAAGGCCAGGCTGGTCAGCGAGTCGTACTGCGACGGATTGGGGGCCTGCCTGGGCAGCTGCCCCAGGGGGGCGCTGGTGGTGGAGGAGCGGGAGGCCCCTGCCTTCGATGAGGAGGCCGTGAGGCGACACCTGGAGGCCTCCCCTGAAGCCGGGCCCCTGGGCCAGTGGCCGGTGAAGCTCCTCCTCCAGAGGGGAGACCCCCACCGATGGGAGGGGAAGGATATGCTGCTGCTGGCAGACTGCGCCGCCCTGGCCCACCCCAACCCCAGGCTGGGGCTAATCCAGGGAAAAAGAGTCTCCACCGCCTGCCCCAAGTTCGGCGACCTGGAGGCCTACCGGCAGAGGCTCACCTCCATACTCTCCCAGGGCAGGCCCAGAAGCCTAACGGTGGCCGTCATGGAGGTCCCCTGCTGCAGCGGCTTGAAGGGGCTGGCTGCCCGGTGCATCCGGGACTCGGGGTCTCCAGTACCCTTTGAAACCTTCACCGTGGGGCTGGACGGAGAGGTCCACTAAGCCGGAAGCAGGCGTTCCTTTCTGACGTGGGGCCCTTTACTCCTTTGACGGTGAGTTGAGGGAATTAAATATCTGTTGACCCTTTTCTCTACCCGGTGGTTGAATGAAGAAGGTTTTCATATCCATAGATATGGAGGGCATCAGCACCATTGTGGATTGGGCCGAGGTAGACCGGAACAACTCCGAGTACGCCCACACCCGGAAACTCATGGTCAGCGACTTGAACGCGGCCATCGAGGGCGCCCTGGAGGCGGGGGCAGAAGAGGTGGTGGTCTCCGACGCCCACGGGGGGATGAGGAACCTGCGGCCCGAGGACGTCCACGAGGCGGCCTACCTGGTCCGGGGCTCCCCCAAGCCCAACAGCATGATGGAGGGCATCGAGGAGGGCTTCGACGCAGCCCTCTACGTGGGGTACCACAGCATGAAGGGTACGGAGAACGGGGTTTGCTCCCACACCATCTCTGGGAGCGCCGTCCAGGCCGTCTACGTGAATGGGGTGGAGACGGGGGAGTTCGGGTTGAACAGCGCCCTGGCGGGGTACTATGGGGTTCCCTCCGTCTTCCTCGCGGGGGACTATGCGGCCACGGAGGAGGCCAAGCGCTTCGTACCAGGCATCACCACGGCCACCGTGAAGTGGGGGCGGGGCAGGCACTCAGCCAAGTGTCTCCACCCCAAGGCCGCGGCCAGGCTCATAAAGACACGGGTGGCGGAGGCCCTGCAAGGGGAGCCCCTGCCGCCCAGAGTCGTGGAGCCCCCCATAACCATCAAGGCCGTCTTCGCCAACGAGGTGATGGCCGACGTGGCCTCCCTCATGCCCAGCTTGAAGAGGGTGGGTGGGGTGGCCGTCGAGGGCACCTTTGACGACTACCAGCAAGCGGTGAACGCCCTGAGGGCCAGCATCTACATGGCCTCGGCCACCCTAAGGCGCTGAGCCCTCCCCCACTCACACAGTTTTTAAACCCCCCCTCGGTTACCCAGTTGTTAATTGAAGCGCAATACTCTGGTTTTCGCCGTCGCCGTCTTGGCTGTTTTGGGGTTCTCACTGGCATACATATTGGGCTCTGGGCCCCAGACTGGGGTGGAGCCCGGCGACAAGGTCTTGGACCTGGAGATACCCAGCGTGGAGGGGGGAAACACCATCCACCTCCGCAACTACAGGGGCAGGGTATTAATCCTAGACTTCCTGGCCCCCTGGTGTGGCCCCTGCCGCGAACAGGTGGACCACCTACGGGTGGTGGAGCGCCTCGAGGGGGTGGTGGTGGTCTCGGTCAACATCGACCCCAGCTACGGCCTTGAGGACCTAAGGGGCTTCAAGGAGGAGGAGGGCATCACCTGGTTCCTGGGCCACAGCCCCCAAGCAGGCTTCGAGTTCCAGGTCTCAGCCATACCCACCACCATAGTCGTAGACCAGGAGGGCGTCATTAGGTACCGCGGGTTCTTCACATCGGCAAGTGACTTGAAGCACATCGTAGAGGGGCTGGTGGGCTGAGGTGGCCACCCCCCTCCTCTGGCTGGCATTCGTCTCGGGGGCCCTAGCCCCCTTAGCCCCCTGCGCCCTCCCCCTCCTCCCCGGCTACCTATCCTTCTTCCTGGGGGAGGAGGGCGGCGGCCTCGCCCGGAGCCTGGCCCTGGGAGCCCTCACGGCAGCCGGCTTCCACACGGTCTTCACCCTGCTGGGGCTCCTCCCCAGCTTCGCCCTCAGAGAGGCCTCCAACCTGCTCCCCCACGTCTCCCCCTTCCTCGGCCTCATCCTCATAGCCATAGGGGCGGCCCAACTCCTGGGGAGGGCCCTCCCCACACCCCCAGCCCTAAACCTCAGCTTCACCCCCCGCCCAACCCCCCAAGGCTTCTACCTGTACGGCGTGGCCTACGGCGCAGCCTCCCTGGCCTGCAGCTACCCCATCTTCACCCTCCTGGTCTTCCAAGCCGCCAAGCTGGGCAGCCCCGTAACCGTCCTCGCATCCTACGCAGCCTGGGGGCTGGGCTCGGCCTCGGTGCTCCTACCCCTAACCCTGGCCCTGGCCACAGGCCGCCAAGTGGTCTACACCCGGGTGAGCAGGGCTCTCCCAGCCCTCAAAACGGTGAACTCCCTCCTCCTGCTGGCGGGGGGGCTCTACCTGGTGCTGGGCTGACCCCTTCGGGGGTACAGCTAAATCGGGGGAGGCTCCAATACCCTTGATCCCCCTTGTCACTGGAAGTGGTTGAGAGAGAGGAGGCCGCCCCAAGGCCCCGAAAGCTGCCCACAGTGGACTTCCACTGCCACATCAGCATAACCGAGTACACCGACCCGGCCCACCCCACCGTGGTAGAGGTCTCACAGGAGGAGTTCAAGAGAGACCTGGCCGAGGCGGGGATAGACCGGGCCGTGGTCCTCAGCGACGCCCGCAGCCCCCCGGAGGCGGTGGCCCGGTTCTGCAGCAGAGACCCCCGGGTATTCGTGGGGTTCGGCTATGTGAACCCCGTTCAGAGGGGGGCGGAGGAGGAGGCCCGCCGTCAGCGCTTGGAGCTGGGGCTGCACGGCTTGAAGCTCTACCCCTGCAGCGATGGCTACGCGGCTGACGACCCCCACGCCTTCAAGGTATACGAGGTGGCCTCCCAGCTGGGTATGCCCGTTATGTTCCACCACGCTGGTATGCCCACCAGCTACGACTTGCTGAGGCACACCGACCCCGCCCAGATCGATGTGGTGGCCCACAGCTTCCCCGAGCTACCCATAGTCCTGGCCCACCTGGGCTACCCCAGGGTGGATGAAACCCTATACGTGGCCCGCAAACACCGCAACGTCTACGTGGACCTGAGCTGGCCCTACGGCGACCTCCACCACCCCAGCTACCTATACCTCCTGTGGAGGGACCTGCTCACCGCCCTCAACCTGGGGGTGATGGATAAGGTCTTGTTTGGCACTGATTATCCCGGGGTCCGGCAGAAGGCCTACCTGGAGATTCTCTGGAGCGTAAACAGGTTCAGCCCCTCCAGGGATCTGGACATACCCCTGGACAGCCTCCAGGCCACCCTGGACGCCAACCCGGCGCCCCTCCTCCCCCCTACCCCTCAAGGCACAGCCTGACGGCCTCGGGGATTCGACTCAGGAGGTCCTCCGCCACCAGGTGGTGGCCCAGCTCGGCGGCGGCCAGGTCTCCCGCCAACCCGTTGAGGAAGGCGGCGGCGCAGGCCGACTGGAAGGCCTCGAAGCCCTTGGAGAGGTATGCCCCCGTTACCCCAGTCAAGACGTCGCCCGTGCCCCCCACCGTCATCCCCGGGTTCCCCGTCCAGTTGAATCGGGTGCGATCCCCGTCGCTCACCACATCCACCCTCCCCTTGAGGAGGATGGTGGCCCCCAGCTCCCGGGCGGCCTTCTCCACCGCCCTCCCCCTCTCCCTCCACCCCTCTGGGGGGGCCTCCCCCGTCAAGGCCTTGAACTCTCCGGCGTGGGGCGTCAACACCGTCTCCCCCCCCAGCTCCACCCCTGAAAGGGCCTTCAAGGCGTCGGCGTCCACCACCAGGGGCTTACGCCTCTCGGCCACCAGGGCCACCATCTCCGCCACGGCCTCCTCCACCGCCTTCGACCTGCCCAGCCCGGGGCCCAGCGCTACGGCTGTGGCGCGCTCTAGGAAGGCCTCCAGCTCGGTTAGGCTCTGGGGTGCCAGCTCCCTCCCCGGTAGCTTGACTGCGATTATGCTGGGGCTGAAGGAGGCCGCTGCCTGGGCCGCGCTTTCCGGTACAGCGGTGTATACCAGGTCTACCCCCGCCCTGTATGCGGCGAGGCTAGCCAGGGCTGGGGCCCCCGAGTAGGTGTGGGAGCCCCCCACCACCAGCAAGACCCCAGCCATCCCCTTGTGGCTGTCCAGGGGCCTGGGAGGGTTCACCAGGAAAACGTCTCCTGGGCCAGTGAACTCCTCGGCCTCTGGGGGGATGCCCACGGGGGCCACCACCAGCTCCCCCGTTATTTGGGGGGCCTCGCGGTAGCAGGGCTTGGGCTTGTGGAAGGTGACCGCCAAGTCGGATCGGGCTGCAACGCCGTGGATGGCCCCCGTGTCTGCCTCCACCCCCGTGGGCAGGTCTACGGACACCACGAAGGCCTTGGACCTGTTGACGGCCTCCACCACCTGTCTATGGGGGGGCCTGAGGGGGCCCCTCAGGTTTATGCCCAGGAGGCCGTCCACCACCACGTCGCAGTCCAGCTCTGGGGCTTGGGAGCCGTCTCTGACCACCCTCAGCTCCACGGTGGCCTCCATCGCCTGGACGGCCTCCAGGTTCCCCAAGGTGTCCTCCCGGGTGATCCCCCGGGGGTCTCCCACCAGCAGGGCCTCCACCTGGAAGCCCAGGCCGGCCAGGTGCCGCGCCGCCACCAGGGCGTCCCCCCCATTCCCCGAGGTGCCGGCCAACACCACCACACGGCTCCCCCGGGGGAACCGCTTGGCCACCTCCCACGCCACCGCCCTGCCCGCGTTCTCCATCATAACGGTGGTGGAGACCCCCAGCCACTGGGCGTTTAACTCCACGGCCGCCATCTCCCGGGCCGACAGATACTCTCCTAGAATCCCCAAAGCCGCCTCCAACCATACATCGACCTAAAACACTTAACGCTTACCCGGAGGCCCTAGGCCTCCACCACCAGGCTGCCCAGGGAGTCCACCAGCTCTACCGCCCCCCCACCGGCGCATCCCGCGCATCCAACCCCCACAAACAAGAGGACCCCCGCAGAGGCAGCCGCCGCCTCATCGGTGGGCTGGTCCCCCACATACACACACCTCCCAGGGTCCACCCCCGCCTCCCGGCACGCCCAAACCACCACGTCGGGGGCGGGCTTCCCCCTCCCAGCCTTATCAGCCCCCGTCACCACTGAGAAGAGGCTGGCCACCCCCAGCTGTTCCAGGAGTCGCCGGGTGAGCACAGTCTCGCCATTGGTGGCCACCCCCAGCTTAAAGCCGGCCCCGCTGAGCTCCTGGAGCTTCTCCCCCACCCCCTCCAGGAGTCTGGGGGTGTACCCCTCCTCCTGCTGCCTGTCGGCCAACTGGTAGGCCTCCACGGCCAAGGATTTTGCCTGGTGCCACGGCATCCCGCCCCACCTGTAGAGGACCCCCGCGGCCAAGGCCAGGTCCTCCGCCCTGGTGGCCTTGCATATGGGCCCCCCAGGGTCCACCCTCCACCCCTGGGGCTCCACGCCCGTCAGCCGAGCCCACTCCCGGGCCACCTCCTCCCCCCAGGCCTCCCGCATGGCTTGAAACCGGAGCCTCCCCAGGCTGCTGTAGCGATCCCCATCGTCCACCAAAGTCCCATCCACGTCGAACAAGACCAACTCGGGCTCCACAGCCCTCCCATTCACAATAATCCGCGGCAAAACCAAACCTCTTAGATAACTCTTATATCTGAACAAGAGTAAGGGTTTTTAGGTGTGTAGGTTTTGGCTACGGCTTTCGTATTGATCAACGCGGAGATCGGGTCGGAGAGCGAGGTCCTTAAGGGTTTAAAGGGAATCCCCGAGGTCAAGGAGGCTCACATGGTCTACGGGGTCTACGACATCATCGCCAGGCTAGAGACTGAGACCATGCAGGAGTTGAAGGACATCATCAGCTGGAAGATCAGGAGGCTCGACAAAGTCAGGTCGACCCTCACCATGATCGTGGTCTAGCTGGAGAACCCTTATACACTATTTTTGCTCTCCTCCCTGGATAGGTGAGGGAGCTGAGGCTCAGCATAGGGTTAGACGACACTGATAGCCCCGAGGGGGGGTGCACCACCTATTTGGCTGCGGTGCTGGGGGAGAGGCTCCTCCAAATGGGTGCACGGGTCTTGGGCTACCCCTTGCTGCTGAGGCTCAACCCCAACACCCCTTGGAAGACCCGGGGAAACGCGGCCCTGTGTCTGAGGCTGGAGCTCCCAGACCGCCTCTACGGGGAAGCCGTGGAGGCCACTCGGAGGCTGGTGGAGGAGCAGGCCATGTTTAGCTGCGGGAACACCAACCCTGGGGCGGTGTTCTGGGTGGGGGAGCCCCCTGCCGAGGTTAGAGACTTCTCCAGAAGGGCTGTGCGGTCCCTGGTGTCCAAGGGGGAGGCCGAGGCCCTCCTGGAGAAGCATGGGATGGAGAGTTTGGAATACAAGAACGGGCGGGGGATAGTGGGTGCCCTGGCTGCTGTAGGGGGTATCCCAGGCGTCGACTACACCTTCGAATTGTTGGCCTACCGCTGCCCAGAGTACCGGGGAACCCCCAGGAGGGTGGACCCCCAATCCGTCTTGGAGATGGATAAGCAGCTCTCCCATGCCACCTTCAACAACGTGGATGAGAGGGGTAGGCCCCTTATAACCCCCCACGGCCCCGACCCGGTGCTCTTCGGGGTGCGGGGGGAGACGCCCCAAGCAGTTTACACTGCCTTAAGCCTCCTCAAGATTGAGGAGCCCGTGGAGCGGTGGATGATAGCAGTCTCCAACCAGGGGACGGAGCAACACTTCGGTGCCCCCACCCCCATCTCTGGTTTGAGGGCCTACAACCCCGCTGTGGTGGAGGGCTGGGTCTCGGGGGAACCGGAAACCATCCGGGGGGGCCACGTCTTCTTCAAGGTGGCCGACGGGGGTGGAGAGGTGGTGTGCGCCGCCTTCGAGCCCACAGGTGGGTTTAGGAGTGTTGTCCGTCTGTTGCGGGTTGGCGACAGGGTGAGGGTGTTTGGGGGGGTGGTGGAGCGCCTGGGCGGCCTCGCGTTGAACCTGGAGAAGCTGGAGGTCTTAGAGGTGGCGGAGTTGACGCGGCTGGTGAAGCCCAGATGCCCCCTGTGCGGGGGGTCCACCGAGTCCATGGGGCGCGGGCAGGGCCTCAGGTGCCGCAAGTGTGGATACCGCGATGAATCCCTCAAACCCCTACCCCAACCCGTGGCCAGGGGTCTTAAGCCAGGGGTGTACCTGCCCGACAAGAGCGCCCACCGGCACCTGACCAAGCCCCTGGATAGGGTGGGCCAGGAGAAGAAGGAGCCCTATAGTTGGATGGGGCCCACGCCGGTGCCTGCCTTCAGCTACCTGGCAGAGGGGGCTAGGTGAGGCCCAGGTAGTCACCTATGTTGGCCCGCTCCACCACCTTGGGGTGGAGCCTCCCGCCCCGGGTGCTCATGATGGGGTTGACGCCTGGCCCGTGGCCCGAGTAGTCGCTGGCGCCGTGGACGATGACTCCTATGGTGACCGCCCCCTTCCAGTAGCCCCGTCCGTTTATGCAGAGCTGGTCCCTCAGGCAGACCACGTCGCCCAGCCTCAGGGTTTCTAAACCGTATTTCTCCACCTGCTTGGGGTCGGTGGTCTGGATGTCGTAGTCCACCGGCTCGGTGGCCGTCTCCCAGCCTATGCCGCTGCCCATGAGGTGGCTGGGCACCTCCTTAACCACGGGGACCACCAGGCCCTCCTCGGTTTCCTCGATTCCCAGCCGGTCCAGAAGCCTGGGGCTCAGCTTGTTCAACCTAATATCGGGGTAGTCCAACAGCTCCAAGCCCACCCCGTGGGCCTTAACCTGGACCTTGTCTCCGATGGCCAGCTTCTCCAAGGTCTCATCGGGGAACCAGACCAGGTCGTCGGAGCCAGCGTGGCGACCCGTGAACACCCCCTTGTCCCCCTTGGCCTCCCCCGAGACCACCTTCGCCTCGTTGCCGATGCAGGCCAGCCAGGCCAAGGCGCAGTCGCTGGGGTTCTTCTTCTCCTTCCCCCGGATGGTGACGCCGGGCTCCACATGGTCTCCGCTGGCCCAGCCGAAGCAGGGGTCGCCCACCTTGAGGTTGTATTTGATCCCCCCCATGCCGAGGGCCAGCTTGGGCTTGCCGTCCCACTGGGCCCGATAGGTGGAGCTGCTGGGAGCCACTATCTCCCCCTGCACGGCGATCACCAGGAGCTTGTCCCTGTTGTCTCTAAGCATCGACCCCACCCCCCAGGCCCAGGAGCCTAGAAATATTCGCCTCAGGGTCCAAAACAGGCTCCAACTGGCCCGTCCTGCAGGTCATCAAGGTGGTCACGTTAAAGCCGTGGCCCAGCTTCCTACTGGCCCCCGTGGAGACCACCCCCACCGTGACAGCCCCCTCATAGTAGCCCCGCCCCCAGGCGCTCAAGATGTCCTTCAAAGCCACCAAGTCGCCTATCCTCACCCCGGCCAGGTACTCCACGGCGTCGGGGCTCTGGGTCATCACGTTCCAGCTGCTGGCCTCGGCGGGAGCCCCCCCACTGCCCATGCCCACATACTCGGGGGGGACCACCGTGGTCACAGGGGCCTTTACGCGGCCCCCCTCCTCAGCCAACCCCCAGGCATCCAAGAGTTGAGGAGACAACCCCACCAGCCGTATGTCGGGGTAGCTGGGGAAGCTCAGCCCCACCCCAACGCTCCGCACCTGGACCTTGTCTCCGATGGCCAGCTTCTCCAAGTCCTCCTCCCCGAAGTGGGCCACCACGTGGTGGGCCCTGTCGGGGAGCCCCCCAACCTTCCCCACCACCACACCCTTAGCCCCCTTAGCCTCCCCCGAGACCACCTTCGCCTCGTTCCCCACACACGTATAGTTCCGGAAGCTGCCCTTGGCGTGGTCCTCCCCAACGCCGTCCAGGGCTACGCCTGGCTCCACCTTCTCGCCCATAGCCCAGCCAAACACGCTGTCCCCGGGCTTAACGTTGTAGACTATCCCCCCCTGGCCCAGCCCCAGGCCGGGGCGTCCCTCCCAATCGTTGAGGTAGCCCTTCCCCACCAAGGGGTGGACCACCTCCCCCAAGACACCTATCTCTAAGAGCCGGTCCCTATTACTCTCCACCATAGCTCAACAACTCTTATGGGATCTAGGAAGTATTTTACACCAGTGGCCCCCTTGGCCGGTGGGGAACCCTTTAAAAACCTGGCTTCCACCTCTATTCAGAATCCGGGCTGATAGAGTTGTCACGTGGAAGAGAGTACGACGGAGCCATCACCATCTTCTCCCCCGAGGGCCGCATATACCAGGTTGAGTACGCCCTGGAGCTGGTCAAGAGGGGGAGCCCAATCGTGGGTGTCAAATGCAGCGAGGGCGTGGTCCTGGCGGCTGTGGAGCCACGGCTCAGCAAGTTGGCCTTGCCCATGAACAGCAAGAAGATCTTCAAGATCGACGACCACGTGGGGATGGCCATCGCAGGCCTCAGCCCCGATGCCAGGGTTTTGATCAGGGAGGCCAGGCTTTACAGCCAGAGCAACCGCCTGCTCTACGATGAGCCTGTGGAGGTAGAGGACTTGGCCAGCACCGTGGGAAACCTGCTCCAGAGGTACACCCAGAACGCCGGCGTTCGGCCCTTCGGGGTCAGCCTCCTCATCGGAGGAGTGGATCAGTTCCGTGCCAGCCTCCTTTCCACCGACCCCAGCGGGAGCTACCGGGGCTACAAGGCCACGGCGGTGGGGCGAAACAACGAGAAAGCCAAGAAGTATCTGTCGGAGAACTACAGGGGGGAGATGGGGTTGGAGGAGGCTGTTGCCCTGGCGTTGAAGGCTTTGGCTGAGGCCGAGGATGAAGAGCTGGAGGCTGGGGGCGTTAGTGTGGCGGTCATCCCAACGGAGACCAAGTTGTTCCGGTTCCTATCTCTCGAAGAGGTTGAGAAACACCTCTAAACACAGGGTTTATCAGTGGGACCCAGTAGAATAGGGTGAACCATCGATGTCTACGACGAGGAGCAAGCCCATGGCCTCCATAACCATGCCCGACCCCAACAGCCAGGAGGTGTTAGACACCCTGAAAAGCCTGAAAGCCATCACCCCGCCAGCCGTGGCCTCCAGGTTAAACATCAAGGTGAGCGTGGCCAAGCGACTGCTGTCCCATCTGGAGGCCGAGGGAGTGGTGGAACTCGTGGCCCGGAGCCGCAACCTCAAGGTGTACGCCTTGAAGAAACCCTCTTAACGCCGCTCCAAGGAGATGCGGGTCCCCCTCGGCAATCCTTTTAACATCTCTAGTTTTCCCTCCAACCTGCCCACCAGGTTTACGGGGCTGGGCGTCGCCGCGTCCTCGTAGTAGAAGTTGAGGGCGTCCCTCATGGGCATATAGGCCATGTCCCCCGCCTCCACCTGGTTTACAGGCTTCTCGACCCCCCTCCTCAAACCCACCAAGACGAAGACACAGCCTTCCCCGGACATGGCCCTGCTGCGGATGGGTAGCCTACGGGTCAGGGCCTCCACGGTTAGGGGGGCCTTTAACCTGTTCAGGTGGCCTTGGACCTCCCCTATGTCCCCAACCCTAAGCCTCACCGGGGTCTTGGATACGCTTCTACTCAACCAGGCTCACCCCGTGCTCCACCACCACCTTGGCCACGTTGATTCCTGTGGCCCTATGGAATCCCTGCCACCCCGGGGAGGCGTTCACCTCTAGGACCACTGGTCCCCCAGGGCCCTCGATGATGTCCACGCCGCAGTATTCCAGGCCCATGGCTTCGGAGGCCCTGAGGCCCATCTCCACCAACTCCTCCGAGGCCTCGATCTCCACCATCCTCCCCCCCTGGGCCACATTGGTCTTCCAGCTGCCAGGCGGGGCATACTTGGCCACCACTCCCAAGCACTCCCCCCCCACCACGAAAACCCGGATGTCGCGCCCAGGGTTCTCTACGTATCTCTGCAGGAGGAACGGCTGGTAGAACCGGCTCAGGGATTTGAAGGCGTTGTAGGCCAGGTCGGCGTCCTCGAACTTGATGCTCCCCCTCCCCATGCTCCCCAGGATGGGTTTGTAGACCAGGGACACCATCTCCTCAGCCATCTCGTAGGAGCGGGCCAGGCTCTCCGAGGTGAAGGTTTCAGGTATGGGGAGCCCGGCGGCTTGGAGGGTGAACTGGGTGGCGTACTTGTCCCTGCTCCTCCTGAAGGGGTAGGTGCTGTTCACCACCTTGATGCCGCTCATCTCCATGTGTTCCAGGGCGCTTATCCTGCGGGTCACCTGCTCCACGCTCCCCGGTCCAAAGCTCCTTAGGAAGCATAGGTCGAAGCCGGTAACCTCCTCCCGCCTCAACCAGAAGCGTGAGCCCTCCCCCGAGACCAGGCTTGAGACCTCGCTGATGGGCCCCGACAAGACTTGGTGGCCCAGCTTCTCAGCCTCCTCCACCAGCTCCAAGGTGTTCCTGCTGGGCTGGGAACCATATAAGACCAGTATCCTCAAGTTATTCACTATTCCACCAGGCCCACTAGTTGATAAAGCTGCTTCCAGCCCTGGGGGGAGCCGTTAAATCCTCTGGGCCCACCCACTACTCCATGGGCCAGCTCGAGGACTACGTGGCCGCAGGGGTCCTCCAAGGCCTCCTGGAGTGGCTCCCCGTCTCCAGCGAGGGAAACCTAGCCCTCATAATCCACGCCACACTGGGAATCCAAGCCGAGCCCCTAGCCCTAGCCCTCTTCCTACACCTGGGAACCAGCATCTCCGCCCTCCTATACCTCCGAAAAGACCTCACAGCGCTCCTCCAAGACCCCGCCCAGCGAGGCCTGCTAGCCAAACTGGCCGCCGCCACCATCCTCTCAGGCCTGGTGGGGGCCCTGGTCTACACCTGGCTACACACCTCCCTCCAAGTGGGGGAGTCCCTCCTGGCCTTGACCGGGGGAGCTCTAATACTAAGCGGCCTGCTCCAACGGGCGGCCCCCAGGGAGGAGGCGGGCTCTCGCGAGCTAGACTGGATCGACGTGGTTGCACTGGGGCTGGCCCAGGGGCTCTCCGTCATACCAGGGCTATCCCGCAGCGGCACCACCACCTCCCTCCTCCTCATAAGAGGCCACCAACCCCAGGAAGCCCTCAAAACCAGCTTCCTCCTAAGCATCCCCCTGGGCATCGCCGCAGCCACAGGCCTAGCCCTCCTCGGCCACCACACCCCCACCCCCCTCTCCCTGGTGGCAGCCCTCTCAGCCCTGGCCTCCGGCTACCTATCCATAGGGTTTATGCTGAGGCTGGCGGGGAGGCTGCCCTTCTGGGCCGTCTGCCTGGCCCTGGGCTCCTCCATGGTTCTCTCGGCTACTCCGAGCCTGGTGGCTTAGGATACTTCTCCTGCCGGATGGAGGCCAGGGCCGCCAACCCCCCCACCCCAGCAGCCTTCAAAGTCTCCAGGGGCAGAGCCAGGATAATGGTGTTGCTCTGGTCCTTACTGATGTCGTTAATCGTGCTCAGAATCCTAAGCTGCATGGCCACAGGGTCCTTCATGTTCTCGGCGGCCTGCCTCAGCTTCTCCGAGGCCAAGAGCTCGGCGTTAGCCATGATCTGGGTGGCCCTGGACTCCCTCTCGGCCTCCGCCTGCACGGCGAAAGCCCTCTTCATGTCTGGGGGGAGGCTGATGTCCTGGAGCCCCGCCCGGGTAACATCGATGCCCCACTCCTTCACCAGGATGTCTATCTCCTCCTTCAACTTCACAGCCACCTCCTCCCTACTCTCCAGCAAGGCATCCAAGTCGTAGGTCCCGATAATGTTCCTGATGGCCGTCTGGGCGTACTTGCTCACAGCCGTCTTGTAGTCCTGGATCTCCAGAATCAGCTTAACAGGGTCCTCCACCACCATGAACACCACGGCGTCGATGATGACGCTGATGTTGTCCTTGGTTATGGCCTGCTGGCCCATGAGGTCGAGGGTCTGGGTCCTGATGTCCACCCTGATGATCCGGTCCACAACCGGGATCCGGAACCTTATCCCAGGCTCCACCACGCTCACCAGCTTCCCAAACCTCATCACCGCCACCCTCTCCCACTCCGGCACCACAAACACCCCCGCCAAAACCAAGGCGACGGCGGCCAGCCCTAAAACTAAGAACCAAATCAAGAAGCTACCTCCAAGGCATACCTGGGGATACCGGGTAATAAACAGTGTTGAAGCCTGCCCCAAAAATGGAAAGTGCCCAAGCGGTCTTGCCTTGGAGACGAGGTTTCCACAGCCAAAGCCATGGTTCCTTCGAAGCCCGTCTCTTAGGCTCAGCGGTTGTCCGCCTTCAGCTTCTTCGGCAGCTTTCCGCTCCCACTTGGGCAGTTGTATCTATACCTCGGCTCTATATTTATGCTTGCTTGTCTCTTTTGTGAAAGACAAGTCTTGTTTGGGGTTGGGGCACCCGGTTTATTGTCTCCCCTGTGTTAAAACGTCTCATGTTGGTGAGACAAACCTATAGTTAACACGGAAAAGCAAATAAACCCAGTCAACACACCCCACTTTTCACAGGAAAAGATCCCTCTCCCTAGGCCTCACCAACTCAGAAACACACCCATCCCCACCCCCCTCAAACCCATACCCCCGAATAAGGGCAACGGGAACCCCCTCCCCCGACTGGCCGATAACCAGCTCCGCCGCCGCAGCCAGCTCATCCACCACCGCAGTCCTCTTAACCCTCAAAACATAACCAAACAAATCCCGCTCCCCCCTCCGGTCACGCAGAACACCCATCCCGCTGGAGCCGATGGCCATGTTCACCTCCCCCTCCCTGTGGGCCCTCCCAAAGGTATCGCTCACTATAACAGCCACCCTGGCCCCGGTGAGCCCCTCAATCCCCTCCCTAATCCTACGGGCCGAGGCATCGGGGTCCTCGGGTAGGGGTGCCACCACCTCCTCCCCAGGCACATTGGACTTGTCCACCCCAGAGTTGGCGCAGACAAACCCATGCCTAGTCTCAGTGATCAAAACCCCTGGAGCTATCTTCCTAACGGCCCTCGCCTCCCTCAGCACCACCTCCACAAGCCTGGGGTCCTTCCCAGTGATCTCGGCGTACTCCAGAGCCCTCGCACCAGGCCTAACCGAGCCCAAGTCCACCAAGCACCCCTCGCTCCGGGACACCACCACATGGGTGAAAACAAAGACATCCCCATCCCGGACCCCCAACCCCGCCGAGCTAAGGGCCTCCACGGTGAGGGCGGCTAGGTCGTCACCAGGCTGGATAATGGGTAGACCCAAAACGGGGATTACCCTGACCTCCATGAATCCGCTAAGGGCGTGTAGAAATATTTGGGTTACTCTGGGGGTGTCTTCCTCTCGATGCGGATGGTTGGGCGGGCGACCAAGGCGGCCAAAGCCCCCAACGCAGCCAACTGGGGCGCCAAAAGGGTCCCCACAGCAGCCAACGTCACGGGAACCTCGAAGAGGGTCTCACCATTCTCATCCAAAACCAGGATCCTTGTAACGTTTCCCTCCCGTATCAGGCCCTTAACCTTCCTCAGCAGATCGTCGGCGGCCACGTTGATCTCCTCCCACTTGGTGTCCTTCACCGCGGCACCGCACTGGTGGCAGTACTTGGCATCCGGCTCCAACTCTTGTCCGCACTTCCTGCAGTATCCCATGGGTTCTCTTATTATGCCAACAATTATAAACGTATCGCTAGCGATAAAATGGTTTGGGCCTCCAAACCCCAGAACCACACAGAAATGGTGCGGCTACCGGGATTCGAACCCGGGTCATCAGCTTGGGAAGCTGAGATCCTAACCCCTAGACCATAGCCGCGCAGTCCTTCAACAGGAAGGTGCTTTATTTAAGCGTTTTCTAACCCCCAATTATGCAAAAAAGGGTGAAATTAACTGTTTCCTGCAAATCGAAAAACAGTTAAATACCTATTTAATCTAAAATGGTTAACGTCTTAGGCAAATGGGCCTGTAGCTCAGCAAGGTAGAGCATCGGCCTTTTAAGACCCAAAGGGTCGAAGAGAGCCGTTGGCCAAGGGTTCGAATCCCTTCAGGCCCGCTAAGATAGGAAGGGAGAATATGGCCGAGACGCGGGTGAGGGAGCTCAAATATAGGATGATGGTCACGGATCTGCTGAAGATCGCCAGCGAGAACTACAAATACAAGGAGCTCTCCGAAATCCTGGGGTTAAGCCCCCCCATACTGAGCCGATACATGAGAGGCCATGTGCTCCCAAGCTACCAGCGAGCCCAAGAGCTCTACGAGAAGCTCCGGGAGATAACCAACATCAAGGAGGCCTTGAAGAAACAGATCACATTCGACAACGAGGGGTTCTTCAACAATGCACCCCTAACCTCCGAGATCACCTGGCTCAAGATCATGAGCAACTACGCCATGGAGAAGTTCGCGGGCCGTAGGGTGACCAAGGTCTTGACGGCGGCGGTGGATGGCATACCCTGTTCCACCCTGGTGGCCAACCTACTGGGGGTGGACCTGGTTATAGCCAAGGAGAGCAAGGAGGTGGGGGTGAGCGAGTTCATCGAGGAGTCCTTTGTCCTTAAGGGCAGCGCCATCAAGAAAACCCTCTACGTCCCCAAGTCCAGCCTCAAGAAGAAGGATAGTGTGCTCATCATCGACGATGTGGTTAGGAGTGGGGAGACCGTTAAGGCCTTGGTGAACCTGGTTACCAACCAGCGGGCGGATGTGGCGGGGATATACGTTATGGTGACGGTGGGGGATGAGTGGAAGGAGTATTTGGAGGACACCATTAGCAAATACAGCTTCGAGGTGCTCATCCAGATTTGACTCGGGCAATGTTTTTATCAGCCAAGGTGGTTAGCTGAGGCGTCGCCATGTTCAA
>CAYWWV010000007.1:44870-52428 GCA_964462185.1 uncultured Candidatus Bathyarchaeia archaeon
GGTACATCATCAGCGTCATCGACCTGGAGGTCAACCCCAACGGCCGCATCATCCCGGGGGACGGGGGGACCCACCACTCCGTGGTCTTCCGCATACTAACCTTCTACCCCCAGCTCCAAGAGATCATCGAGGGTGAAGTGGTCGAGGTGGCGGACTTTGGGACCTTCCTGAGGATAGGCCCCGTGGATGCTCTCCTCCACGTGAGCCAGCTTATGAACGACTTCATCAGCTACGACGAGAGGCAGGGAGTATTGCTGGGGAGGGAAACAGGTAGAACCATCAGCCGAGGCGATGTTTTCAGGGTGAGGATTGTGGCCGTGAGCTTCCCCCGGGGGAGGAGTAGCGGCAAGATAGGGGTGACGGCCCGCCAGCCCTTGCTAGGGAAGCTGGAGTGGATACGAGAAGAACAGCAAGTGGAGGAGGCCGAGGAGGAGTGAGGGCCTGCAGGACATGCAAGCTTATTTCCGACGAGCCCACCTGCCCCAACTGCAAGAGCTCTGACATGAGTGAGGACTACTCGGGGTTGATGATCGTGTTGGACCCCGAGGGGAGTATCCTGGCCGAGAAGCTGGGCGTAAAGGAGCCGGGTAACTACGCACTTAAAATCAGGTGAACGGGGGGGAGGCCCCAGGGCCTTCAGGGATTTGGCTCTCCCCGTGGAGATGCGGGGGGAGTTGAAGCAGCCCCTGGGGGAGCTTTGGCGGGGAGAGGTGGAATGCAATGTGCAGCGTCTTAAGGCCCTGGCCCAAGGAGCCCCCCAGTTGGCCACCGTGGGCGACTTTGTCTCCATCCACGCCTGGAGGGGGGGTTTGAGGCCCCACGTCACCGTGATCGACTTCAGGGTTATGAGAAGCGAGGTGGAGCCCTACAGGCTGAACCACAGGGAGCTGCGGGTCTCCAACCCCCCGGGGAGGATAACCGCAGAGGCCCAGGAGGCTCTTCACCGGGTAGTCAACGGGCCCGAACCCTGTATCGTGGTTGTGGAGGGCGAGGAAGACCTCCTGGTTCTGCCTCTCATAACCTATATGCCCCTGGGGAGCCTCATCGTGTACGGCCAGCCCAGGGAGGGCATGGTGGTGGTGGGGGTTACGGAGGAGCGGAAGGCCTGGGCCCATGGGTTTATGGGGAGGATGGCCCGTGGGGGCTGCTTAGACAACCCTTAAAAGCTGGGGGAAGGTTGTCTCTAGCTTAGACTGGAATCTGGCTCCTCCTATTTGGCAGATGCCAGCCTGCTCCAACCACCTCGGTGGCCTATGAAGCCCGGGCGGAAGCCCCGACAGAGGAGCGGAGAAGGTGGGCCAAGAATCCTGGGAGTGATAGATGTGGAGATGGAGTTGATGAATGTCAGGAGCAACCCCCTCCTCCACCGGAGGGAGGTGGAGTTCAGGGTGGAGAGCCCCTCCACGCCCAGCAGGGGCGAGATACGGAGGAGTTTGGCGGTTCTCTTAAAGGTAGACCTGAGCCAGGTCTATGTGAGGGAGATAAAGACCAAGACAGGCACCCATGAGAGCGTGGGGCTGGCCCATGTCTACGATGACGCCGAGGAGGCTTTGAGGATCGAGCCCCAATATGTGGTGGAGAGAAACCAGTTCAAGGAGTCTGAGGAGGCGGAAGCCCAATGAGTGATACTGTGAGCAAGCATTATGAGATTAAGGAGGGTAAGTTGGAGAGGAAAAGGCCGTTCTGCAACAGGTGTGGTCGGGGGTACTTCATGGCCGACCATGGGGACCGGTACACCTGTGGTAACTGTGGGTACACGGTCTTCAAGAGGAAGAAGGAATAAGCTCCCTCAAGGCCGGCTTGCCACCCGGGTCTACATGGCTCCCCCTAGCGGTAGATGTGCTCCCTTTCTAAGGCCTGGTAAGCCTTCATGGAGGGGGCGTTTCTCGGGCAATGGCCTCGGGGGCTTCTGTGAATGGCTCCAGAACTGGTAGCCGGGAGCCTGCTTGAAGCCTTCGAGGGGCCTCTGTGAGCATTGCTTAGGTTTTTATAAGCTCCGTCAACCTATGCCGTGATTCAACTTGGTCAGCAAGGCCACCCGCAAGATGCGTGAGATAGGGTATGTGCCCCCCAGGGAGACCTGGACCCCGGTGGATGAGGCCCTCTACGGCGTGGAGACCCTGTTTAACCTGTCTGAGGAGAAGTCCCGGAGGCTTCTGCTGGACTCGGTGAGGTACGCCGTGGGCCTCTGGTACAACAAGTCCAAGTGGTACCATGTCTACTGCAACGAGTTCGACTTCAAGCCGGGGGACCTTAAGGAGTACAGCGACCTGGAGAAGGTTCCACTGGTTAGCCACAGGTTCTTCAAGGCCTACCTGGAGGGCCGGGAGTTTGTGGACTGGCTTCTAGGGGTAAGCCTCGGGGGGGTTGAGAGGCCCCGGCTGGGTAAGGGAAGCCCCAGCCTGGACGAGGTTGTAGACGTCTTTAGCAGGAGGGGGCTCTACCCTGTGTATAGCAGCGGGACCAGCGGCAGGTTCAGCTTCATCCCCAAGGACCGTGTGACCTATATGAGGAGCCAGTATGCCTTGGGGAAGATGGGTATAAGCGAGATGCTGGAGCACTGGTACGATGAGTCTGCCCACGCCTACCTCTGCGGCCCCAACCCCAATAAGACCAATATGTGGGTGGGCAAAGTGGTGAAGCTCATGGACGACGTCTACGCCGACGTCCAGTACGCCATCGACAGGGAGATCACCACCCAGATGATGCGCATCAGCAACGGTGACATCCGGGGCCTCAGCGACGCAGTCCTGGCTGCAGCCATGCAGCTAATGGGGACCACCAGGCGGATCACGGGGAAAATCATCAAGTGGCTCACTGAGAGGGAGCGGGCTGGCGACACGATCTTCCTGGCCGAGGCCCCCTTCATCATGCAGCGGGTCTTCGACAAGCTGGAGGAGGAGGGTGTTAGCTTTGATTTTGGGGAGCGGGGGGCCATCATAACGGGTGGGGGCTGGAAGCTCCACGACTCGGAGGAGATACCCTTGGAGGTGTTCAGGGATAAAGCTGAGAGGGCTCTGGGGATTCCCCCTGAGAACAACCTGGACCTCTACACCATGGTGGAGAGCAACTGGCACGCCATCCAGTGCCCCGAGGGCCACTACCTACACCTGCCCCCAACCCTGGTCTACCCCATGGTGCTGGACGAAACCAACCAGCCCCTAGGCTACGGAGAGACAGGGCGCTTCGCCTTCATCGACCCCCTGGCCAACAGCTACCCAGGGGCCATCATCACAGGGGACATGGTGACCCTGCTGGAGGAGTGCCCCGTCTGCGGACGGACCGGCCCCGTCTTGGAGCCCAACGTGCGCAGGATGACCGGCGAAGAAGTAAGGGGCTGCGCCGAGGAGATGAGGAGGCTGATAGACGACCAGACCCCCGAGCTGCTCCACGACCTGGTGTGCACCCCTGACCGCTCCAGGATGCCTGTGATGATCCTGGACAGGGACGAGAACTAGCCCTGGCCCCGCTCTCTGAGCCACTTGTCCTTGTTCTTGATGCACCCAATATCCGCGGCCAGGGGGTTGCCGATGTAGTTTATGGCGCGGGCCCGGCAGCCCCCGCACAGGTATCTGAACTGGCATGAGCCACAGTTGTCCTCCAGGGACTCGCGGTCCGTGAAACACTGGATTGTGCCGAACCGCTCCCAGATATCCCAGAAGGGCTCTTCTCTGATGTTGCCTTCGACCCAGCTTGAGATGAACATGCATGGGCAGACGTCGCCGTTGGGCTGGATGCAGACAAACTGGCGGCCGGCGCCGCAGCCCTGGATGCTCTCCAGGGGCACCTTGGCCCCTCCTTCTTTTACAGCGTTGTAGTGGGTGGGGCTTTGGACGTAGAACTGCTCGCTCTTCTGGGCCTTGGTCTCCACGTAGAGCCTGTCAGGGTCCAGGTAGTCTCCCAGGCTTCCCTCGAGGCAGACCCTGCCGAACTGGGGGGCCGTGCTCAGGACCTCCAGGCCTATGGTTCTGCGGCGCTTGAAGAGCCTTCTAAGCACCGTCTCCCTCTCCTCGGGGCTCAGGTCCTGGTCCGCTATCCCTGGGCCCCTGCCGGTGGGGACGAAGTTGAAGTGAATGAACCTCTGGGCCCCCAGGTCGGCTGCCAGGTCCAGCATCTGGTCTACCTCTTCAAACGTGTTCTTGGTGAAGACGGTGGCCACGGCCGTGAATATCCCCGCCTCCACGGTGTTCCGGATTCCTTCTACGGTCCGCTCCCAGGAGCCCTTAACGCCTCTGAAGGAGTCATGCTTGGCAGGGTCCACGCTGTCCAGGCTTATCTCGATGTAGGCGAGTCCGTGGTCTTTGAGCTTCTGGGCGAACTCCTTGGTGAGCATGGTTCCATTGGTTGCCGTGGCCACGTGCATGCCCTTGGAGACCATGTAGTCCAGCACTGGGAAGTAGTCTGGGTGGATGAGGGGCTCGCCCCCGCTGATCATGGGCACCTTGACTCCTGCATCCTCCATGGTGTCCACGAAGCCCAGCTTCTCTTCAAGGGTCAACTCGTCAGGGGTGGCCGTGGCCTTGGCGTCCTGGTAACAGTGCTTGCAGTTTAGGTTGCACATGTTGGTGAAGTTCCAGACCACCATGTATGGCACCCTCTTGGAGCTGTGGCGCCTTCTCCGGCCCAGGCTCCTCCCCAACTGGTCTAAGACAGCCTTGATCCCCAAGCCGAATCCCCGTCTCACCGGCTAAACATGGCTGGACGCGTAAAAATGTAACCACTTGGCTCTCAATTATCCCTCCTTGGGTGCGCTTCCTTTGAGGTGCGAAGCCAGGTTGAGGGGCTGGTTGGTTGTCCAAGTGGGTGGCCCCTCCCCCCTGAGACCTTCTGATGATGGGGAGGCCCTTCTCCCTGCAGCATTCGACATCGATCTCCTTCTCCAGTTCCTGATGGAAGCCGAGACATACGTAAGGAGCTGAGGGCTGGACGAGTAGAACTGTGTTGGGTGGGGGCTCTCCACCGTCAACCGCCTGGGCTACAGCCTCATAGAAGGTCTGCGCCATGTAGGGTTCCGCCAACCCAGGATCAACAAGCCGCCATACCTCCAAAAAGGCACCTCGATGAGAAAACTCTCCCTCCCATGGAGTGAGTATTACGGCCTGGGCGAGAGCCTGTTCATTTCTTTGAGTTGCCTCGTTAATCGTTTACCCGTATTTGAAACGGGGAGCAAACACGAACAGTATTACGAACCCAGGTAAACGTAATATTTTTTAACCCATGTATAGTCCCTCAAAGCCATGAAGCTACTGGTAGCCGGAAAAGGAGGGGCAGGAAAATCCGTTGTATCCCTCCTTCTCGCAAAATCGCTGAGTGAAAAAACAAACACGATACTACTCGACGCAGACGAATCCAACAGACTATTACCGAAAACCCTGGGGCTCGAAGCACCAGAAACCATTGCAAACTACCTCGGCGGCAGAGCCAATGTACGTGAAGCCATCGGCAAACATGAGAAGATCAACATAAACGAGCTGCCCCCAGAATACGTATCAAAAACAGGTGACGGCATCACCTATGCAGCCGTCGGCAAGATCGAGGAGTTCGGCGAGGGCTGCGCCTGCCCTTATGGTTTTCTATCAAGAGAATTGCTCAAACGCATCGAGCTGGCCCCAGGGGAGTATCTGATAGTAGACGCAGAGGCAGGTATTGAGCACCTAGGTAGAGGGGTGGAGGAAGGAATCGACAAGCTTATCGTAGTAATCGATCCAACTGCTGAGGGAGTAGAGATCGCGAAGAAGCTGGCCTCAGAGGCGAATAGGATCGGCAAGCCGATCCACCTGGTCCTTAACAAGGTAACACCAGAGGTGGAATCGGTGATGAAGGAGAAACTTGAATCCGAGGGGCTTTCGGCGGACGCTATAGTTCGCTACGACCCGGTGATCTTCAGGTCCAGCCTCATGGGTGGCCCCTTCGCCGCGGAGTCCGCGTTTGAAGATATAAAATTCTTCATAGAGAAATACCTATAGAAGCGATTCACCATGCCCAGCATGGTGAGCAAAAGGTCAGAGGCTGATAAAATTTGAAATTAATATTAACGATTCATAACGTTATTTGCGTTCATTATGGTATGTGTGGTTGTTTTTTACAGGCTCTTTATAATGGATTTTTATGTGTTTGTTGTCTTGGATATGTTTTTTTAAGATGTTCTAGGAATGTTGTGTTGAATTGATTGAACTGTTCTTCATTTATTGGCCTGAGTAGAAGGCCCTTTTCTTCGCCCCATATAGGCGGAATGTTGCATACGCTCGGGTTCCACTAGTCCAGGTTAGAGATGATTTGCTCTTGGACAGTATTTGCAGCGTCGTTTCTAGGTCTTGCTGCCTCTAGTCCTGGATTGGGTTTATAGGTGCGGGACTTGAGATGATGATCTGGACGGAGAATGAGCATTACTTCCTCTCTTGAGGGGATGGGTGGTGGGGGGGGCAGGTTTAGAGTGGGCCTTTCTGTCGGAGTCATAGTGGTCGTCGTTGGTAGTTCCTTGTTGGAGGGACGGGCCGTAAATGCTTTTATTCTTAGTTCAGGTGGTACGACCTTCGTCTAGTTCTTTTCTGACTGGCCTAACGGCCTCGACTCGGGCTCTTATCCTAGACAGGGTCGGCAGCCTCGGCGGAGAGAGGCTCTGCGCATCATTGGTAGAGCGGTCATCCGCCGTTGCCGCTCTGAAGAACTTGAATCTGAAAACCATAAGATGGGAAGGGCGAAGCTCATCAAGGGGCGACACTATGTTTAGAACTAAGTCTCCTCGTTTCGCTGACTGTTTTCAGGCCTTCGTAAGGAGGAGGCCCATTCAGCAGGGCCGGGAGGCAACAATTCTGGCAAGAGAACCTGGGTGAAAGCTGCTTTCATTTAACGGAGCTTAAGAATTGTATAAGTTTATATAATGGTGTTTGGGTTTATTCTTGGTGACGTCGCGGTGAAGGTGCTTCACGAGCCCAAACTGGATACCATCATGATGGTGGAGAAGGCGATATTCGAGGCGGAGGATTACCCGACCCGGATGGAGCTCTGGAGGAGCCTCCCCCGGAAGGTCCAGTACCAGACCTTCAAGCGCATTCTCGACCTGCTGGAGGCCCACGGACAGATAGCGTTCAACGGCAAGAGGATAATCTACACGGGAGTCAACAATCCCAAGCTCCAGGCCTTGATGGAGTCCAGTGTCCGTGTCCGCTGATCACCGGCTCCGGTAGCCGAACCTCCTCTCGTACTCCTTGTGGGTCATGAGGTCCAGGACGGTGGGGCACACGCCCAGGCCTTCTCTGTTGAAGATGGTGTAGCACGAGCGGTACCCCTCCGGATGCCTGTACCGGTAGAGGTTTGTCACACCGTAGCGCTCAACATAGTAGGAAGGTATCTGCCTCCGGGAGATGAGATCGCCCGCGTACATGTTCTCCTTGAGGACCCGCTCCATGTCCTCAACCCAGATCCGCCTCCTATCACTGGGGTCTAATCCTCTGATGAATTCGTCGAGTTCCTTGGAGCGGAATACGGCGGGAGCGGGCCTCCTTACTCTCTACACATCTTCGTTGAGGTTGGTTAGGGTTTCCGCGTGGGTTTCCCT
>CAYWWV010000008.1:0-22665 GCA_964462185.1 uncultured Candidatus Bathyarchaeia archaeon
CACCCACTGCGACTCCCTGAAGTGTATGTTACCCGAGTTCACAGAGGCCCGGGGCTCCATGTGGGCCTACAGGGGGGATGTGGGGCTGGGGAGCCGCTCCCACCTGGGCCACGTGGATGTGCCCCGCTTGTTGGAGGGCGGGGTCTCCTGTCAGTTCTTCGCTGTGAGCGCCCAGAGGACCAGGTGGCCCCCCCACCCCTTGAGGACAGCCCTCTTGATGGTTGAGCGGTTCAGGAGGGAGTGCCGGGCAGAGCCTAGATTGGTCCAGGCCTTCAAGGCGGCTGACATTAGGGAGGCCAAGAGGCGGGGAGGGGTTGCTGGGGTGCTGAGCATAGAGGGCTGTGACGTGTTGGAGGGCCGCGTGGAGGTGTTGAGGGTTTTCCACGCCTTGGGGGTTAGGATGGTGGGCCTGGTCCACAGCCTCAGAAACCAGTTGGCCGACGGTGTGGCCGACCGGAGGACTGGGGGTGGGCTCAGCGAGCTGGGTGTGGAGGTGGTGGAGGAGTTGAACCGGCTGGGGGTCTTGGTGGATGTTAGCCACCTGAACGACCAAGGCTTCTGGGATGTTTTGGATGTCTCGCGGGACCCCATAGTGGCCAGCCACAGCAACGCCCGCAGCCTCTGCAACCATCCCCGCAACCTCTCCGACGACATGGTGGTGGCATTGGCCGAGAAGGGTGGGGTGGTGGGGGTGACCTTCGCACCCTCCTTCGTCTCCACGGGGGAGGCCACGCTTGAAGGCGTTGTGGATCACATAGATCGAGTGGCCGAGCTGGGTGGGGTGGAACACGTGGGGCTGGGAAGCGACTTCGACGGCATCCCCACCACACCCAGGGGGTTGGAGGACGCATCCAGGTTCCCAGCCATAACGGCTGAACTCCTAGATAGAGGCTACTCTGAGGGCGAGGTGGCCAAGATAATGGGCGAGAACCATCTAAGGGTGTTTGCCCAGGTGGTGGGTTAACCAGAAAAGAAGGGGGAGGTGGAAGGGGCTCTACTCTAGCTTGGAGACGGCCTTCTCCAGGAAGCCCAAGTCGAGCCTCCTAAGAGTCTCCTTGGTGGGGATTCCCCGCTCGTCCCAGCCCAGGGTCTCGTAGAAGGCCTTCAGCTTGGTGTTCACCAGCTCCCGGTCGGTGGTCTTCCCCTTGTAGGGCCCGCTGGGCAGGGGCTCGTAGAACCTGGGGGGGTTGTCGTCGTCCTTTATGGGGGTCCACTTGTGGTCGGGGCCACCCAGTAGGAGGAGAACCCTCTGGAGGGTGACGATCCTCGGCCCCGTCTCCCGCCTCCAAGACTCCAGCGTGATGGGGAAACCTGTCACAGCCTTGGCGAAGTCGAAGGCGATGGTCTGGGGCACACCGTAGTAGGTGAAGTTGCAGAAGACGGCGCTGTCGGTGAAGACCCCTGCACTCATCTCGGTATAACCGTCCACGGCAACCGAGGTGTGGTCCCCGCCCTGGACGCTGGCTGCGTAGCTGATGTCGTGGGTGTAGTCGGCGTCGCTCCTGGTCCCATGGGCGCCCACCTCAATCCCCTTCACCTGGACGGCGTACTTCAACAACTCCTCGGCCTTCAACCCCTTCATCTCAGCGATCTTATGGGCGGCCCTGAAGGTGCCCTCGGCCAGCACATCCCCGATCCCCTCGCGGTAGGCCATCATGGTAAGGATCTTCTCGAAGGTCTCCACATCGCCCCACTTGGGCGTGAAGCCGAAGTCTTCATCGGTCAGGATCCCCCTCTGGTGAAGCTCCACGGCGTAGGCCGCGGTGTTGGGGCCGTTGATCCCGCTGTGACCCAGCTTGTCCACCAGGGCACTCAGGTGGATGTTGGCCTCGGGGTCGAATATCCCGAAGTTGGTCCCACAGTAGGCCTGGAGCTCGTAGTCGGGGAGATCGGTGATGTCCCCCTTCCAAGGCCCCGTCTTTATACAGCTAACCTTCATACAGTTGATGGTGCAGTTGAAGTCTGCCCACTTCTTCTTCACCCAGTACCTATCCTCGAACCTGGGGCCCCCATAGCTCTCAGCATTATGCCACTCCTCCTGCCAGTTGCGGATAGGCTCGCTGCTGGTATCAGCCCCCACACCGTACCCCGAGTAACCCGTTCCATGCCTCCTGAACTGGGTCCGTCCGATGAGTATCTGGTGGACCTTCCTCCAGAGAAGCTTCACAGCCTCAGGCGCATCCACTGGGGGCAGCCGACCCCGGCCCTTCACAGCCACTGCCTTCAGGTTCTTGCTCCCCATGAGGCTGCCGTATCCGCCGTATCCAGCGGCGTGGCAGATCTTGGTCATGACGGCCGAGTTGCGGACAAGGTTCTCGGCGGCGGGCCCAATGTATATGGTTCCAGGCTCCCTCCAAAGGCCCACGTTGGGCTTACGCCGCTGGAGCTCCTCCCGCACCTCCTTGTTCAGCTTGATAAGGGTCTTCTCCCCATCCAAGCCCCAGAGGTGAGAGGCGTCCCTTATCTCGGCGCCCTCATCGGTCACCAGCAAGTATACGGGGCTCTCAGCCTTCCCCAAGAAGGTTATCCCGTCGTAGCCAGCGGATTTCAACTCGTTGGCCAGCTCGGTGGCAGCCGTGGAGCCCACCGTGCCCAGGCTTATGGGGCTCTTGCCGCTTATGCAGATCCGGCTCCCGGGGTAGAACCCCGTCATGGGTCCTGTGAACACCGTTAAGGGGTTCTCCGGGGAGAGGGGATCCAGCTCCTCCCACTTCTCCCCCACCTTATCCCACAGAACCTTGACCGCCAGCCCTCTGCCGCCGAAGTATTGTTGGAGGGTTTTCTCGCCGTATTCCACCTCCTCTATCTTCTCTTTGGAGAGGTCTACCTCCAGCCATTTACCCGCGTATCCACCTGGACTCATTCAACCACCTCCTCACCCTTCTCAGCGAAGAACCTTATGGCCAGGTCTTTGGCCACCTCCAAGGGGTTTCTGCTAAGCGTCTTCCTGTGAATATTGGGACCCTCCTTCACCAGGGTCAAAGCATTATAACCTGCCTCAGTGCAGACCTCCACACACTTGGGCTCACCTCCGCAGAGGTCGCAGATAACAGCCTTCCCATCCCCAGGATGCAGGAAAGGAACAGAGCCCGGGCAGGCCTTTATACATTCTCCGCAACCTGTGCATGCCTCCCTGTCCACCAGGACGGCATCGGTGGCCGGATCCACGGAGAGGGCGTCCACGGGACAGGACTCCACGCAGGGGTAGTCCATGCATTGGGAGCACAGGTGGGGGACCTCCAGCCCAGGGAAAGGCATGAAGACTCGTACACGACTCGCCTCCGGCCAGAAGAAGCCTTCATGGTGGAGGCTGCAAGCCAATTCGCACCTACGACAACCGCTACACGCAGCATGATCCCTGGCTATCCAGATTTCACCCAAAGGAAACACCAAAGGACTCTGTTTTACTGAGAATAAGAATCTTCCCATTAACCGGAAGCCTTGAGGGCCTCCAATTGCTCTGCTAGGATTCTCAGGAAGAGGTTTTTTTCCTGGAACAGCCTCTTTGCCTCGCCACGGGGGACGAAGAGCCGAATCATGTAGTTCCGACTAACCCGGTCCACCTTCTCCAAATATGTCTCTGGGGGTCTAATGTTCTTTGTTTCTCGTTCCTCTTGGAACCTCTTTATGGTTGACTCTAAGACCTTCTCCTCTAGGGCCTCTTGGGGGAGGTCGAGGGAGAAGGAGACCTGGAAGCTGTATTTGATGACGTCCTCGTGGGTCATGTTGAGTATCTTGCTGTTCATAATCTTGGTGTTGGGTATTTTTAGGAGGTTGAAGGTGGGTGTGTATATGCTGGTGTAGTTTATGTTTATCTCCTCCACCTGTCCCTCAATGCTGTCGATGAGAACATAGTCCTTCACCTTGAAGGGCTGGCTAACCAAGACGTATATTCCAGCCACCACGTTGTTGATGGTTTGGCTTGAGCCGAAGCCCAATATTGTGCCCAGGAGGGCTCCAGTCCCTATGAATAGGTTTGAGGGGAGGTCTAAGAGGGGGGATATGCTGGTGAATGCCAGTATTATTGCAGCTATTCGGAGGAGGAGTATCAAGCCGTTGAGTATGTGTTCATCCAGCTCCAGGGCCCTCCAACGCTTCTTGAGGATCCTAACCAAGTACCTGTATACTAGGTAGATGACTACGAGGTATGCGGCGGCAACCGCTAGCTTGGGGCCCCTCTCCAATACCAGCTGCCTCAAAGCCTCCAACATCTAACCACCAGACTGGTTGGTAAAGGCTTAGAAGCTGAAAAACCTTAGCCTTAATCCACCCAATGGCCCCCGCGCAGCTGGAGTAGGAGTCTGGAGTTAAACCCAAAGAAGACGCTTTGGGCCCCGAATAGGACTAGGAGTAGGGCAAGGAGGAAGCTGTAGGGGTGGGAAAACCCTCCTCTGCCAGAGACGAGCTTCTGCAACACCAGCCAAACCATGAGGGCCAACCCTGAGACCAGGCATAGCCCCCCAAAGTAAAGGCTCAGGGAGTCAACCCGAAGAGAGAAAAGGTCCCGAGCCTTGGACCAGGCCTTCAAGGCGAGGGGGATCCTGCCCCTCCTGCTGTCGGAGACCTGAACGGGGACCTCGACTATGTTGAGGCCCAACTCCTCCGCAGCTAGGAGTAGCTCGGTCTCGAAGACCGAATTATTGCTGGGTATTGCCTTCAAGAGGTCTAGGATCTTGGTTCTCCGAAAGGCCTTGACGCAGGAGGTGTCGCTGAGCTGGGAGTGGAAGAGTAGGGCCACGGAGCCGTGGTAGGCTCTGCTGGCCATCCTTCTGGGGAGGGGCCTAGAGTCCAGTCCCGCGGCCATCCTCTTGCTGCCCACCACGATGTGGAAGGAGTCCAACAGCTTGACAGCCTCGAGGATGAAGTCGAGGCCCACCGAGAGATCTATGGGGAAGCATACAACCTTCTCGAAGCTGGCTGTTTGTAGTCCCGCCTTGATGGCCTGCCCGAGTGAGGCCTCTGGTAGGGAGTGGACAGATATTCGGGAGCTGGACTCGGAGAGGGAGCGGGCTACCTCCAGGGTGTTGTCCCGGCTTCCATTCTCCACTACGAGGACCTCGAAATCATCCAAGGCCTCCTCCAGGAATGCCAGTAAGCGGGGCATATTGGCCCTCAGGGCGTGTTCCTCGTTGTAGACGGGAACCAGTATGCTGGCCTGGTGAAGCAGCTAACCCCCTCAAAGTTTTAAACATTATTGATATTTAGTTTTTATTGATGGTTGAGGGGTTTTGAGGGTTTGCCTGGTTTGCCCAGAGGTCTTCAGCTGGGGGGTGTATGGGGGTTTCGGGTTTTTAACGAGGCTCTTGGCGAGGAATTTGGTGGAGAGGGGGGTTGAGGTCTCGGTTGTCACCAGGCGGATGTCGGGCCAGGGCAGGGTGGAGGAGTTGGAGGGGGCGACCGTGCTGGGGTATAGCCATGGGGGGTTGGGGCCCAGGGGCTGGGTTGAGGCCTTCCAGTTTCTCAGGAGGGTAGACGCAGACCTGTACCACAGCCAAGCCATAAGCTACAACACCTATGTGGCGCTGAGGGCGGCACCCGCCGGGAAACACGTGGTCACCTTCCAGGACCCGTATAACTATGAGGAGTGGCGGCGGATATCCCAGGTGGCACCTGAGTTTGGGTCCTCCCTCCATAAGGCGTGGGAGAGGGTTGAGGCCTGGTTCCTGGGCCACACTTGTAGGATGGTTGACGGGCTTTATGCCCAGGCAAGGTTCCTGGTCCCCAGGGCTATGAGGCACTTCAGGCTCCGACAGCCGCCCAAGGTCCTCCCCAATCCCGTCCCCATCCCCCGTGAACCCCCTGGGAAGAGCGAGGCGCCCACGGTCTGCTTCCTGGCCAGATGGGACCCCCAGAAGCGGGTGGAGTTGTTCTTGGAGCTGGCGAGGAGGTTCCCAGAGGTACGCTTCATAGCCATGGGGAGAAGCCACAACCCCAGGGTGGACGCCGCGCTGAGGAGGAGGTATGGGGGGGTGGAGAACCTTTGGCTCACGGGTTTTGTTGGTGAGGATGAGAAACAGAGGATTCTGGCCAATAGCTGGGCCCTGGTGAACACCAGTGTGAGGGAGGCCTTACCCATCAGCTTCCTTGAGGCCTTCGCAGCCGGGACCCCGGTTATCAGCGGGGAGGACCCCGACGGCTTGGTGTCCCGGTTTGGGTTCAAGGTCCAAGGGATGGACTACGGGGAGGGCATTAAGTGGCTCCTGGAGTCTGACGAGTGGTTGGAGAAGGGGGGGAGGGCCAGGAGGTATGTGGAGGAGAACCACGAGGAGGGCCTGGTGGCTGATCTCCATATTCGGGAGTATGGGAGGGTTTTAGGGGGGTGAGGGCGCTGGTGTATGGTGGCTGGTTCGGCTCTGGGAACCTGGGGGACCAGGCCATCCTTATGGGGGTTAAGGCCTTGCTGGAACCCAGGATAAAAAACCTGAGGCTTACAGCCCTCTCCAGCAACCCCCCACTCACAACCAGGGCCACAGGGTTAGAGGCAGTCAAGTTGGAGAGCCCCAAAACCTTAATGAGAAAGGGTGGAAAATACTTGAAAACCCTGGTGGACGCCGACGCCCACCTTCTCACCGGGGGAACCCCCTTCTACGACTATGGGCACATATCCAGGGTCATACACATGGCAACGCCAGGGCTCGCCAACATCCGGGTGATCGGGTTGGGGGTGGGCTGTAAACCCATAAAGTCCCTGGTGGGTAGGGAGGCCACCCGCCTGGTCCTCCGAAACATGGTTTGGCTGACCACGCGCGATAGGTTCTCATACGAGGCGTTGAAGCCCTTCCTGGGGCGCCAGGCCCCCCACTTTCAGGTGACGGGGGACTCGGCACTAGTGTTAAGGCCCCCCAGGGTGGGGCCCCGGAAACCCAGGGTGGTTTTCTGCCCCCGAAGGCTCAGCCCCGACTACAAGAGGCTCTACCACCAGGAACTCGGCCAGGCAGCCATCAACAAGGCCAGGAGGATGCAGGGCTTGGCTGCCGACGCCTTAATCCGAGAGGGATACGAGGTTTGCTTCGCACCCCTTCACCGGGTCCCTCCCGATGACGACCTAGGGGAGATAAGGCTGATCCAGGGGTATATGAAGGAGGATGCCCTTGTCCTGCCCAGGCCGGCGAGCGTGGCGGAGGCTTTAAGGCTCTTTGGCTCCTCCACCCTGGTGGTTGGGCTTAGGCTTCACAGCCTGGTCTTGGCCGCCAGGGTGGGGACCCCCTTCACCTCGATTAACTACGACCCCAAGATCGAGGGCTTCGCCCGTAACCTGGGAGTAGAGGGCTTGGTGACACCCCTCGGGGGCGGCCTCCACGCCTTGGAGGACTCGGCGTGGAGGGTGCTGGAGAAGTGGGAGGAGGTTGCCCACGCAATCACGAAGGGCGCAGCCAGGGCGAGGGAGAGGATCGAGGGCGACGCCGACAACCTGGCTAGGAGCCTCCCCCGGATTCTCCCAGGAAGAATCTCCTAGCGTCCCCAGCCAGATAGACGGAGCCCACCACCAGGACAACCCCCCCCTCACCTGCCCTGGTGAGGGCTGCCTTGAAGGCCTTCACTTGGTCGGCCTCCACCTGGTATGGCTTGCCGTGGGAGGAGACCAGCTGGGCCAGGTAGTGGGGGTCGGCCGAGCGGCGTTTAACGCTGTGGGTGGTCAGTATGAAGTATTCCGCAACCTGGGCCAGGTCATGGATCATGGCTGGTATGTTCTTGTCGCTGGATATGGCCACTACGGCCACCAAGCCCCCCGTTGGGAGGTCCCTGTTAAAGGTGGTCCGTATGGCCGAGGTCGCCTCAGCATCCTTAGCACAGTCGAGGATGACCAGGGGGTTCCTACGGACCACCTCCAGCCTTCCAGGCCACCTGGCCTTGGCGAGGCCCCTGCGAACCGCCTCTGGGGGGATCTCGAAGCCGTGGTTGGAGAGCTGTTCTATGGCGGCTATGGAGGTGGAGGCGTTCTCTACCTGGTGGAGGCCCAGGAGGGGTATCCAAAGGCTCTCGTAGAACCTCTTGGGGGTCTTAAGGTTGAAGGTCTGGCCCTCCAGCGTCGCCGAGCTCCTATAGTATTGGTTCACAGCTCGGGCTTGGATGACCGTGGTGTTTTTCTCCTGTGCCACTCTCTGGAAGACTCTTAGCACGTTGGGCTTGACCTCGCCTGTGACCACTGGAACCCCCTCCTTGATGATGCCCGCCTTCTCGCCGGCGATGTCCTCGAGGGTGGGGCCGAGGATGTTGACGTGTTCGAGGCCGATGTTGGTGATGACGCTGACCAGGGGCGCCAGCACATTGGTGGCATCCAGCCTGCCGCCGAGCCCCACCTCCACGACGGCGAAGTCCACCCCCTGCTCTTGGAAGTATTTGAAGGCCACACCTGTGGCGATGTCGAAGAAGCGCAGGGGCATCGGTTTCTCCAGGGAGAGCATCTCCTGGAAGATGCCGTGGGCCTGGGTAAGCAGCCTAGCCAGGTCCCTGTCTCCGATCTCCTCGCCGTCCACCTTGATGCGCTCGTTGAACCTTACTAGGTGGGGGGAGGTGTACAGCCCTACTTTAAACCCGGCTTCCTGGAGTATGGAGGCCGTGATGGCCGAGGTGGAGCCCTTCCCGTTGGTGCCGGCGATGTGGATGGAGTTGAATGAGTGGTGGGGGTTCCCCAGCTTCTCCAGGTAGTAGGTGGTGGGCCCCAGGGTTCTCTTTGGCCCGAAGCGCCTCACCCCGTAGAGCCACTCCAGGGCCTCTCGTAGCTCCATATCCACTAGGGAAGAACGCCCCCATGTATAATAAGGAGAGCCTTGGGCTACTCCTCTTTAAACCTGGACTCCAGCTCTTTGAGACACTGGGGCAGGGTGGTGTACTCCATCGCCTCGGCGCCCAGCCTGGCGGGCTGGAAGATTCCCTGCCTCCTCAGGTGGGCAGCCAACTCCAGGGCCTCACGCCTAGCCAGGTCGAAGGCCGGGTCGTCGAAGAGGTCGACCACGATGGGCTTTCCCTCATCGTCCTCCACCAGCTTGCCGTTGGAGACCTGTATCCCCAGCCCTATGAGCCTGGGGGGGCCGTCGAAAAGGGTGCACTGGCTGTGTCTCAGAGCCACGGGGTAGAGGGGGCCCCAGTGGCTCCCCCTCATCCACCCGGCCACCAGGTAGGGGTGTAGGAGGGGGCTGGTTATCTCGCCCACCGAGGGGAGGCCGCTCTGGGCCCTCACCAAGCATACAGGGTCATCCTTCCCCACGTATTTCCCAGCTATGTAGGCCAGCTTGGTGGTGCTCAGGGAGGCGGCCACCTCGTTGTCGCTGTTCCGGTAGACCCTTTTCACCATGTAGCGCTCCGTGGTGCCTATTAGGGCGAGGAGGCTGTGAAGCTCCTCGGGGGCTCTAAGAACCACCGACCGGCTATGCTTGGCATCCAGCACCTCGAAGCTGAAGCCGCAGGTCATCCGGGGGTCTATGACGAGCCCGCTGGTGTTGCAGGGGTCTGCGAAGACCCGGTACATGAGGTAGTTGAAGGCGCTGGGCTCCGTCTTGTCTGCGGCGAAGACTATTAAGGGGTCGCTTCCCCGCTCCTGGAACTCGATCTCGGCAACCCCCGGCCCCATCCCCTTGACGTTGCCGCTGAAGGCGTCCACCAGGAGGTCTTGCCCGGCGCCGTAGAGCTTCAACTCCTTGGCCTTGGCGGCGCACTCCATGAAGGTCTCCCAGGCCAGCCTGTGGATATCCTCATTGCTCTCCCCCTTGTCGTGGGTCATGAGCAGCTCCAAGTCGTCCCCCGCGTTGAACACATAGTAGCTGTTTATGAGGCCGCTCTCCTTGGCGTGAAGCATCTTCCTCTCAGCCATGTCCAAGAGGATCCTCGGGACCTTAACGTGCCCTGGAATGCTCCCGACATCGGCCTTGATGATTGAGACTGTTGTCTTGGGCATAATTATCGAGGGTATCTAGTTGGAGGGCTATTTAATTATGACTGGGGCTAGCGGTGTTCCACGGGTTTGAGGTCTAGGACGGGCGAGCCCTCCAGGGCATCCAACCCCCGGACCTTCAGCCTCCCCCCCTCAACCCTTAGGAGTTCAACCTCCGTCAGCCCGATGGGGTTGGGCCGGCTGGGACTCCTGGAGGCGAAAACCCCTCGCTCCTCGGTCTCCCCATGCCTCCTGGGGACGACCCTCAACACGCCTCGGTGTTCCTCGTTGTCCCTTAGGTGGAACCAGTAGAGGACGTAGATCCGGCCCTCCCCCAGCCTGTATAGGCCTGGCTGGTACTGGGGGTAGATCTCGATGGTGGAGGTGTCCCCCTCGACGCGTGTGACCACCCCTATGGGCTTCACCAGAAAGCCTTCCATAGATCTAACAGAAGGGCTCCAGTTATTTATAGAGAAAGGGGGTAAGGGGTTAGTGAAGGAGCATGGTTCCAAGGGTTGCAGTGGTGAGGTGGGGCTCCGAGCCCAGTGCTGGGGAGGTGAAGACCATGGTTTCCAGATGCTTGGAGTTGGTGGGGGGCCTGAACTCCCTGGTGGAGAAGGGGGAAACGGTGGCCCTCAAACCCAATGTGGTGACCGGAGAACTCTCAGGCCCCGGGGTCACCACGGATAAGAACGTGGTGGGGTCCCTGGTGGAACTCCTCTACGAGGCGGGTGCTGGGGAGGTGCTCATCGTGGAGGGGGCGGGGTATTTCACGGAGACGAGTAAAGCCCTGGAGTTGAGCGGGTTCAAGGAGTTGGCCGAGAGGCTGGGGGCGGGTCTGGTGGATGTGGATTCCAGCCCCACGGTGGAGGTGGAGGTCCCCAACCCCCTGTTATGGGAGAGGATTCCAGTGTGCAGGGCCTTCATGGAGGCCGACGTGCGGGTGAACCTCCCGGTGATGAAGACCCACGACCAGCTGGTTGTGACCCTGGGGGTGAAGAACCTGAAGGGCGTGATCCCCAAGCCGATGAAGAGGGCATTCCACCGGAGGGGTGTGGTGAAGAGCATCCTGGACCTCAGCAAGGCCGTCCCCGTGGACCTCACCCTCCTAGACGCCCTGGTGGCCATGGAGGGCCTGGGCCCCAGCTTCGGCCCCAAGGTAAGGCTGAACACCGTGATGGCCAGCACAGACATATACGCCTTGGATGTGGTGGCGGCCAAGGCGATGGGCTTCAACCCCTACGAGCTGGAGTACCTGGCGGAGGCCGCGAGGGCAGGCCTCCTCGACCCCTCCCAAACCATAGACGTGGTGGGCGAACCCCTGGAAAGCTACACCTACAAGTTCCAGCCCCCTCCAACGGGAGAGGAGTTCGCCCCAGGAATCAGGGTGGTCTCCAAGGGCGCCTGCAGCGCCTGCCACGGAACCATCCATAGCGTGCTCTACGACCTGGAGCAGTCGGGGAGGCTGGGGGAGGCCGAGGGTTCGGTGATCGTTGTGGGGAGCCAGGCCCAGGTCCCCGAGGGCCTAGAGACCACACCCATCATCATGGGGGTTTGCCAGGCCCACAACAGGGGTAAGGGGGTCTACGTGGAGGGGTGCCCCCCCAACAACGACAGGGTTTTGGAGGCCATCCGACTGGCCAAAGCCCAGGGACAAAAACCATGAGGATAGACCAACTCGAAGACCTCCTCCAGGCGGGGCTCAGACTCAAGGGAGTCAAGAGAACGGGGTGGATGGAGGCCGGGCTACCCGACCCCGAGTCCGTGGCCGACCACTCCTACGGCGTCTCCCTAACCACCATGGTTCTCAGCGACACCCTGGGACTAGACACCCTGCGAGCCCTCAGGATGGCGCTGCTCCACGACTTGGCGGAGAGCCTGACAGGCGACATACCCCGACCCGCCAAGGGGGCTGGCGACGAGGCGAGGGAAGACGAGGCCATGGCCGAGTTGCTAGGGAGGCTCCCGGAAACACTTCGAGGCCTATACCAGGAGAGCTGGGAGGAGTATCGGAGCCAAACCACGTGGGAGGCGCGTCTGGTGGAGGCCGCCGACAAGCTGGAACTAGCCCTCCAAGCTGAAATATACGCGGGTAGACATCCAGGGGCACCCCTGGAAAGCTTCCGGAGGGAGAGGCGCGAAGCGGAGCAAACCCTAGAGGAGCTAGGGAGACTAAAAAAGGCAACCCCCAGAGGCTGATCATACCGCCAACAGATAGATGAACTTCACAACTGTAGAACCCATAAGCTTAGATTAAACACCCCCTCTTCAAGTATGGAAATGGAGACCTCGATACTCGTTGAGGGTTTAACCAAGACATTCGACGGAAAACCCGCCCTCAGCAACGTTTCCTTCCACGTGGAGAGAGGCGAGGTGTTCGGCTACCTAGGCCCCAACGGGGCAGGGAAATCCACCACCATAAAAATACTATCCGGACTCTTAGAACAGACAAGCGGCAGAGCAGTCATCGATGGTCTCGACAATAGGCGTGAGAGAGTGGAGATCAAGAAAAGGATCGGGGTCGTTCCCGAGACCTCCAACCTCTACCCAGAGCTAAGCGTGTATGATAACCTGAGATTCGTCTCAAGGCTCTACCAGGTGCCCCGGGCGGCTAGGGAGGAGAAGATAGGGAGCCTCCTAGACATGTTTGGGCTGAAAGACTACAGGAACCGGGGCTTCGGTAAGCTCTCCAAGGGGCTGAAGCGCAGAGTTGTGCTGGCTGCGGCCCTGGTTCATGACCCGGATATTGTCTTCCTGGATGAGCCCACCAGTGGGCTGGACATCATGAGCGCCAGGAATCTCAGAAAGATGATCCAGGGATTCAAGCAGGAGGGGGTCACTGTGTTCCTCACAACCCATTATATAGAGGAGGCTGAGGAGCTCTGCGATAGGGTGGCTATTTTGGTGGGGGGAAGGATAGTCAAGGTGGGTACCCCTGGAGAGCTGGAGGCCTTGGTCCGGGAGACCCCCATCCTCGAAGCATCCTTAAAGGCTTCAAACCCCCTCGGAATCCAGTTGTTTGAGGGACTCCCCGCCGATGAGGTCACCCTCCAAGGCGACAAGGTCAGAGTCTACACCAGTGATGTTTCCGAGGCCATCTACGCCCTCAGCCAGCTCTCCAAGAGGCATGGCTTCGAGATCACAGAGATAAACACATTGCAGCCAAGCCTTGAGGAAGCCTTCGTCAAGCTCACAGGTCTCAGCTCCGAGGAGATGAGATCGGAGAAGGAGGGAAAGCCATGACAGCGTGGGATGAGTTGGAGGGGTTGCTGGCCATCGTTGAGAAGGACCTCAAGGCCTACTACTTCAAGCCGCCAAACATCAGCTGGGGCATCCTCTTCCCCTTGGTTCTGGCCCTCTCATTCAGCCTGAGGAACCCCGAGGGATTAACGGAGTTGGCCCCGGGCCTGGTGGCCCTGGCCAGCCTGTTTGGAACCACCAGCATGGAGGCCATTGTGGTCACCTTCGAGAAGAGGGTGGGAGCCCTGGAGCGCCTGTTCCTCGCCCCAATAAGCCTCCACACAATCATACTATCCAAGATACTGGGGGGCGCCATCTTCGGGCTGGTAATCTCAACGGTAATGACTCTCCTAACCACCCTGGTCTTGGGGGCCCAAATAGCCGACATCCTGGGCTTCATAGTTATACAGGTACTCACAGCGCTGGCTCACTCAGCCCTGGGGGCCATGGTGGCCGTCTCCGTTAAAGAGGTCTTCGAGGCCCAGACCCTAAGCAACTATTTCCGGTTTCCCATGATCTTCCTCTGCGGAGTATTCATACCGATAGATGAGATGCCGGCCCTCCTACGGCCCCTAGCATATGCGCTGCCTCTCACCTACTCGGTGGAGGGATTCAAGACCACCATGGGACCAGGCGGCGACATAACCCTCCAAGCCATAGTTCTATCCCTCTACACGGTGGCACTGGTATTCACTGCGGCTCACCTACTCAAGAGAAATCTCGAGTAGTAGGCTCCTTCACACATAGACCCGGGTTTTGTTCTCTTATGCATGGGGGGCCCTATGGGATCGAACGCCTTTGCAGTGGTTCATCAATCGGAACAAACCAGATGGTCTCGCCGTGTTTCAAGACTCCAAGTGGAGGCATGCCATGGTTGTGTCTTCCCCGTGCCAGGGTTCTATAACCCTTGAAGTTGCCGTGGGTCGAGTGGGTGAGGGAGGCCCTTCAGTGGGGGTTTAGGGGGTGTTGTCTTTGGGCCGCATCTGTTGGGGGAAGATTTACACCTGGCCAGACGGTATGGGCCATCCATGAGGCTGCTGGCCATCGGGGACAACTGTATCGACCACTACGTGGACCTGGGGAGGAGGTTCCCAGGGGGAAACGCCCTGAATGTGGCTGTTTACTCCAAACAACACCATGGCGCCCACGCCGACTACGTGGGCGTCGTCGGCAACGATGAGAACGGGGCCTACCTCCTATCCCAGGTGGCAGCTGCGGGGCTGGACACCACGCATATCACCGTGGTGGAGGGGGCCACCGCCGTCACAGAGATAAGGCTGGAGGGGGGTGAGAGGGTCTTCGCCGGATACTCGGAGGGGGTTCAAGCCTGGGCCAGGCTCCCCCTCGACGGAATCCCCCCTCCCAGCTCCTACGATGTGGCCCACTTCACCATCTGGGGGTGGGGCAGGGAGCACATCCCAAACCTCAGGGAACAGGTGGGGGTCCTCTCATGCGACTTCAGCGACCAGCTCAAACACCCAGGTACAAGCATAATGGAACACCTGGACTACTCCTTCTTCAGCGGCAGCCACCTGGCGGGGGATGAGGCTAGGAGGGCGGCCTTAGACCTCTCCAAGAGGACCAGGGGGGTGGTGGTGGTCACCCTGGGGGCCAGGGGGTCTCTGGCCTACGATGGGGAGCGTTTCACCATGGGGGCGGCGGAGCCTGTGGAGGTGGTGGACACCCTGGGGGCCGGTGACGCCTTCATAGCTGCCTTCCTCTACGGCAGGGAGCGGGGGGACTCGCTTGGGGAGGCTTTGGCGAGGGGGCACAGGTGGGCTGCACGGGTCTGCAGTAGGCTGGGGGCTTGGGGCGGCTAGAGGTCCACCTTGTCGTAGAAGCGCCAGGCACCCATACGCCTGTTGCGGGCCAGGCTGAGATAGTAGCTGAGCCACTCCAACTCTATGAACAGGGTGAAGGGCGTGGCCAGGTTGTCCACCTCCAGGCCCTGGGAGTCGAACACGCAGACCTTGACCCCCTGCTGCCTGGCGAAGCCAAGGATGCGGTCCTCCAGGCCCCTCATCTCGGAGCGGCTCCGTAGGAAGAGGGCGGTGGCCCCCTGGTCGAATAGCTCCAGGGCGCCATGCCTGAACTCGCTGTAGTCCACGTATATGCCGTGGACCCAGCACATCTCCATGAGGGTGCAGAGGGCGAACTGGTAGGCCAGCCCCGAGTTTATCCCGCCGCCCAACACGAATATGGGGTCTCGGTCCTTCAACTCCAAGCCGAGGGGCCTAGCAGCCTCCCGGGCACCGGGGATCATTGCTGGGAGGAGGCCGGGCAATCCATCTGCCACCTCCAGGAGCCTGCCACCAACGGGGTAGCCCTTCTCCCGGAGAAGCCCCCCGAAAAGGTAGTAGAGGCTCATCAGCTTCCCCAGGGTTACGCCCCGACCCTCCCATGCGAAGCCATGGTCCGCCATTTCATGTATCTTGGAGCCCGCCTCCTGGGTTAACCCCAGCGTTGTGGCCCCCCTCTCCTTGGACCACTCTAGGGCCTCCACCACCTCCCTGGTCTTCCCGCTTTGGCTAATCAAGACCACCAACGCATCCCCATCCACTCCCCGGGGCCTCCTCTCCAAGAAGTCCCAGCCGCTAAAGTTGTAGACCTGCTCCAGGGTGAACCTCTCAGCCACATACCTCAAAGGGTGTTGGACAGAGTAGCTCCCCCCGCTACCCACCAGGTAGACGCGCCTAGCCCCCGCGAGGCCCTCCCCCAGGGAGACCAACTCACCCCGCCTGCCACCCACGGACTCCAGGGTAGACTCGGTGACCCCATCCTCCAGCCACCCCGGCCTATACGACTCCTCAGATAGATAATCGACTGGCTCCAACTTAGACACGGGTATGGGGGCTGGAAGAATAGAAAAAACTGCCTATATTTCCAGGTGGAGAGCCTCTTTCAAACCCTTATACCGGTTGCGGATGGTGACCTCCGTCACCCCGGCGGCATCAGCGATCATCTTCTGGGTCCTCTTCTCGTTACACATGACGCAGGCAATGTATAGAGCCGCGGCGGCCAACCCCATGGGGTCCTTCCCAGCGGTGGTCTTCAGCTTCTCGGCCCTCCTCAATATGTCCACAGCTGCCTGCTGGGTGTTCTCGCTGATGGCCACCTTGGCCGCGATCTTGGGGACCCGGTACTGGGCCTTGGGGAGAGGCATACTCAACTTCAACTCCCTCAACAGCAACCGGTAACACCGGGCCAAGTCTTTCTTGTCCACCGTACCCACGCTGCTAAGCTCCTGAAGGGTCCGAGGAGTATCCGTCAACCTACAAGCCGCGTACAGGCTGGCAGCCGATATGGCGCTGATGCTCCTCCCCCTCACCAGCCCCCGCTCCAAGGCCTTCCTATAAATCAGGGCAGCCTTCTCCTTCACCGGCTTGGGGAGGTGGAGCTGGTCGGCCAGGCGGCTCAACTCCGTCATTGCGTGGCTGAGATTCCTCTCGACGCTGCTCTGGTAGCTTGACCTTATGTGCCACTTCTTCAACCGCAACATCTTATACATGGTGGGGGTGGGGATGCTTCTCCCATTGGCATCCTTGTAGACCTGCCCAATCATGGTGCTCAGACCCTTATCGTGGACACTTAGGCTGAGAGGCATACCAACCCTACTCCGGGAGTCCCTCTCGTCCTGGCTGAAGGCCCTCCACTCAGGCCCCTCGTTGATCATGTTATCCGTTAAGACCAGCCCGCAGGCCCCGCATATCCTCTCGCCAGAGCGGTTATCGATGATGATGTGCCTACTGCCGCAGTCGGGGCAGACATCCATGTTTGCTTCTTTTGAAATCAGCATACTTTCACCAGCATAGGGAATCACGTGATTCCTCGGGGAATCCGAGGCACGTGAAGAGTAGCGATACAGCCCCAATCACATATTTAAAAGTATCGCCGGTAAATATGTCGTCAATCGCTCTATATATCTGAAAGTATGGAGCGGCGAGAATGTAAGTCTGTTCGGTACCAGGGAAACAGGTATTTAGAGACAGCCCCCAGTAAGCCCTTAAAGCATGAGGGGGGATGTATCTCCATGTCTGAGATTCCAAGGGTTGGAATAGCGGTTCTGGGCGGCAGCACCACCATTGGAGCGGGGTTCCCAGGGGGTTTCCCAGGAGTCGAGGTCCTGGGGGAAGAGCTGGTGTTCGAGACGCCTTTCGGCCCCACAGCCCCATTCACCCACGCCAAGGCCCATGGGAAGGAGTTTCTCTACGTGGACTTCCACGGGATAACCCGGGAGATCAGGAACACCCAGCCCAACAGTAGCGGTGAGAGGGTCTTCTACGTCCTCTGGAAGGCGGGCGTCCGAAAGATCATTGGGACAGCCCTGTGTGGGTCCACCAACAGGCTATTGGACCCGGGGGACGTGGTGGTCCCCGACGACTTCGTGGACTACACCACCAAGAGGCCTCAGATGTTAATGGTTAGCCTGCAGGACAAGGGCCTGGACGTGCCGCGGTACAGCTACAGGCTACGCCAACCCATGTGCCCCACCCTCTCCCACGCCCTAGTGAAGGCATGCCAGGAAGCCGGCTTCCCCAGGGTCTTCCAACGGGGGATTGTCGGGGTGGCTGAGGGGCCACGCCTCGAGAGCCCAGCGGAGATCAGAGTTAGGTGGCAAAACATGGGGCTGGACATCGTCACCATGAACCTGGTGCCGGAGGTCTTCTTCGCCCGTGAGATAGGCGCCTGCTACGCGGCCTTGGAGCTGGTGAGCAACTACGGGGAGGGGCTCATAGACGCGAGGTGGCAGGGCAGCACCGCCTTCAGGGACTTCCAAAAGAGGTGGGCCAAGCCCACCTGCGAGGCAATCCTGAAAACCCTGGCCAGGATAGACCCGGCGGACGACTCCTGCGGGTGCTCCACCCATAGGTGGAAAAGCATACTCCTATAGAAGAGGAGGGTGGTCACCGGCTTTCGCGACTTCGCGTAGCCGAAGACAACACTACCATCGCGAACGGAGCGTGGTTTAACTTCCGAGTTCGGAATGGGTTCGGGTGGATCCCACGCCCTTTGGCCGGTTTCCAAACAACATCCCACTGGGCTGGGGTTTAAACGTTTCGATCCCCTAGGTATCTGAATTCGACGACCCACAGCTCCTGGTCTGGGCCAAGCCCAACGTAGAGCGACTTCATGGCCGAGGCGAACTCCTCCACCGAGGTAAACCCCTCCTTAACGGCATCCTCCAAGGTGACCTCGGATAAGCGTTGGGGAAACACCCTTTCCACCAGTATACGTTCCCGCAAGGCCGACGAGTAGTTCACCCTCAACCTATAGGCTCTACCTGGCTTCACCAGAGGCCTGCGAAGCCTCCTGGTCTGGGTTTTCACCCCCAACCTGATTAACGGGAGGTACTCCTTCCTGAAGATTAGCACTACCTGGGAAAGGCGTGGAAGGGTTTAACGGTGGTGTATTCATGTTTCTGTCTGTTTTTAGACAGGTGAAACAGTGATAGAACCCATATCTTAACTTTTATTCAAAAATGATTTAAATTTATAAAGAGCAACCCTTTCCATATGGAGAACATCCTTCCTGAGTACCCCAAAACAGAGGTGGATGGAACCTCCATCATCATACGATACGAGGACGGGTCAGTAGATTTATGGGGATTCGAAAAGGATGCCTTAGCAGCAGCCGAAGCAGCCAAGGAGATCGAGATTGGGTTAAGGTGCATCTACTATGTGGAACGGGAGTTGATCCAGGTTCTAACAAAGCTGGGCGAGGAGCTGGAGGGCCTTGAGATCCCACCCGAACACATTAGAGACTACCTGACTGAGGGGTACTGTAGGGTTTACCGCTGGTTCAGGGAGTTCGAGAATATTTAACCCGAGTGCCCTGTTGGAGGAGTTTTCGGGGCGGGGTTAGACTTATATTGGGTTGTTGCGGGGAAAATGTTGGCGGGGCTGTGGTCTAGTGGCTATGACGTTGGGCTCCAGAGATTACAAAAAGGTTAACCGACCCCTGTGGGAATGAGGAGTTTCTGGAGCGGAGAAACCCAAATGTCGAGGGTTCAAGTCCTTCCAGCCCCACCAACCTCTTTCTGGATCACCGATCCACATTTGGTTTAAGGCGGAGAAGGTTTCTATCCCCCGGTCTAGATGGAGCCGGTTTTACTGGTGGCGGGAGCCCTGCCCTTCTGGGCCTCAATCCTAGTCGCCCTACTCAACCTCAGGAAGTCCAAGGGAGGCCAAGGGGAGGGAGATACAGCTTTCAAAGAGGGGGAGGGGCTGACAACAGGAGTTGCTACTGGTGGAGCGGGGGCGCTGGAACTGGAGGGGGACCCCGTAGAGGGTGTGGGGGAAGGGTTGCCGAGGGGTTTGAGGAGGCTGTGGGGCTTGGCCTTGTTATTATGTTTCTTAACCGGCTTCCTATATGGCTCCAACAGGCTGCTCGCATTTCTCTTCAAGGAGTACCGCTGGGTCATAGGCACCACCTATACATGGGGCGACGAGGTGGGACAGGCCGTCAGGGCCTCCTCGGCCCTCAGCCTCCTGGCATGCCTTGCAGCAGCCCTGAGGACAGGCGTCTACTTCTTGAAGGAGTAGCCCTGGGGCAAATCCTTAGAGGAGGCGGCCCCCATGTAGGACCATGGTTGTCCGCGAGGTCAGGTTGATGGGGGATCCCTTGTTGAGGGAGGTCTCCCAGGAGGTGAAGCCAGAGGACTCCGAGTTGCATGGGGTCATGGAGGATCTGAGGGATACGTTGACGGAGCTCCAGCGGGTCCATGGGTTGGGAAGGGGCATTGCTGCCCCCCAGATTGGGTGTTTGAAGCGATTGGTCTACATCCAAACGGAAGGCTTTAGGGACTACTTGGTGAACCCCAAGATCGTTTGGAGGAGCCAGGAGGAGTTCATGGTTTGGGATAGCTGCTTCAGCTTGGATGTGGCCTTCTTCGTCAGGGTCCCCAGGAGTAGGCGTGTGAGGGTGAGTTTCACCGATGGCGAGGGGAGGCTGAGGCTGGAGGAGTTCTCCGATGGTTTGTCTGAGCTGGTGCAACACGAGTTGGACCACTTGGATGGGGTTCTATGCGTGGACCGGGTGAGGGACCCCAGGGAGATGGCCATGCGCAAGGAGTGGGAGAAGCGCTACAGGACCCCCGGCATAGGGATGTAGCCGCGAGTCAACTAAAACCGAGGCACGTTGACCCAAGCGTATAGGAATATTGGGAGGCATAAGCCACGAGTCCACGGCCAGGTACTACACGCTGCTCCACGAGAAATACCACGAGAGGGGGGGCGACTACCATTACCCGAAGGGGGTGGTGTTCAACCTCGACTTCCAACGGTTCACCGACTATGAGAACACGGACAGGGACGCCTACATAGAGTCATCATGCACGGCGTTAGAGGGCTCTAGGGCGCGGGCGCCGAGTTCATAGCTATGGCGGCCAACTCGCCTTACACCGTATATTGCGAGGTCTCAAGCGGCGGCGGTGCCCATGATCAGCATCGCCGACACCACCGCGGAGAAGGTTACGGAGCAGAGGGTCGAGAAGGCCCTGCTCCTCGGGATAAAGCACACCATGCAAGCCTTGTTCTACAACGAGAAACTCGGGGAACGTGGCGTCGCGGTGGTGACGCAGGTCGAGGCTGAGGAGGACAGGGTGGACTGCATCATCTTCGACGAGCTCGTGGTAGGCGTCCACAACGAGGAGAGCAAAGACAGGCTCCTGGAGATAATGGCTGGCTACCCGGTTGACACCGTGATACCAGGGTGCACCGAGCTGCCCCTCTTCATAGGCGAGGATGACACGGCTCTTGCCATCCTAGACACCGTGGGCATCCACGTCGAAGCAATCCTCAACTACGCCCTGTCTTAGGGTTGCCTATAAGCCCCCGCATAACGCCGTGTACCCTTTCTAGTCAAACTTCACGTAGAACCATGACCTTTGGTCGGTTAACACGCGGCTGTTCTCTGAGCGCATGCCCAGGGACTTGGCGGACGCGAAGATCTCCAAGGTCGCCTCAAGCAGGTACTTCCTCTTCCCAGTGTTCTGGTATCCGATGGGCGATCCGGCTAGGTGGACCAGCTTCTGCAGCCTGACCCCGGTGCCGGGTTTCACTGTCAGGGGCTCGTTAAACATCACCCTGCTCAAGTAGTCTGTGCCATTCACGAGCAGCGTTATCTCCACCTTCTCTATAGTCACCGCGGTCCGCGTTGGGTTGTCCACCAGTATATAATAGATGAAGATGGTGTCGCTCAGCTCGGCTCTGTGTAGAGCCATGTCGTCCACCTCCACGGTTGCTAGGGTGTTGGCGACAGCGGTCCAGGGGTTCAAGACGTAGAAAGTTGCCGCCGCTAAGATGGCTGCAGCCAGCAAGAGCAGGTGCTTGACTCTTTTTTCCATGTGTATCGCCCAGGATGTAAAGGTGGCTGATATAAACCTACGGTTCAGCGCAGGTGTCATACCCACAGATTATATCGTAGGAGTCGCATCTTCGTATGATATGGAGTTCTACGAGGTTTTGGAGAGTAGGCGCAGCATTAGGTCCTTCCAGCCGCGAGAGGTGTCGGAGGAGGCTTTGGAGAGGATCGTCAACGCGGCGCGGATGGCTCCCAGCGGGAGCAACCGCCAACCCTGGAGGTTCTACGTGGTGAGGCGCCGGGAGTTGGTGGAGAGGCTGGCAGAGGCTTGTGGAGGCCAGTCATGGATTGCCCAGGCCCCCGTGGTGGTGGTGGCCACGGGTAGGAGGATCGGCTACAACAGGGGGGGATACATGGGGGATATGAGCTTCATCATGGATGTGAGCATCGCCTTCACCCACCTGGTTTTGGCTGCCAGAGCCGAGGGCTTGGGCACGTGTTGGATCGGGGATTTCGACAACGGGGCCGTCAAACGCCTCCTGGGGATTGGCGATGGAGAGGATGTGGTGGCCGTGACCCCCCTGGGCTACCCCGCGGGGAGGGGCTTCACCAGGGAGGCCAGGAGGAAGGCGTTGGAGGAGGTGGTGGTCTGGGTTGAATAGCCAGAGAATCCAACTGGCGGTGTTCGATATGGCTGGCACCACGGTGGACGACAGGGTGGGCGGCCTCCCACTGGTGTTGAAGAGCTACGACGACGCCCTCCGCAGCCAGGGGGTGGTGGTCCCAATGGAGGTCCTCAACGCCCAGCGGGGGAGGGACAAGTGGACTGTCATCCAGGAGCTGGCAGGGGAGAAAGCCGAGGCGGTTTTCCAAAGGTTCCTCGAGTCGCTCCGGGAAAACATCTCCAGCCTGAGGGAGGTGGAGGGATCATCCCAGGTCTTCCAGTTTCTACGTGAAAAAGGAGTCAAGGTGGTGGCCTCCACAGGGTTCCCACGGGAGGTGGCCCAGGGCATCCTGGACCACTTGGGATGGCTCGAGGAGGGCCTGGTGGACGGATGGGTGTGCAGCGAGGACGTGGGGGCTAGCCGGCCCAACCCAGCCATGATCCTGGAGAGCATGAGGAGGCACGGCGTCTCCGACCCCCGTAGGGTGCTTAAGGTGGACGACACCGAGAAGGGGGTGTTGGAAGGCTTGAACGCCGGGGCCTACACCTTGGCTGTGTTAACGGGCACCCAGAGCATACAGCAGCTCTC
>CAYWWV010000008.1:22765-28917 GCA_964462185.1 uncultured Candidatus Bathyarchaeia archaeon
GGGAAGTATGATATCCTCATTGGCTGATATGTTCCACCGATAGAGCATGGATGAGGAGTTTGTGCACCCCTATATCCCCAACTCGGTTCCCAGGGTCAAGGAGGAGATGCTTGAGGCTGTGGGGGCTGGGAGTATTGAGGAGCTTTACTCCGAGATGGTCCCAGAGAGGCTTTTGTTGAAGCGGGGGTTGAGGCTACCCGACCCCGTTATGGGTGAGGCTGGGTTGAGGCGCCACATGGAGAGCCTTCTCTCCCGGAACAGGGACACGGGGGAGTTGACCAGCTTCCTGGGAGGGGGCTGCTGGAAACACTATGTTCCCAAGGTTTGCGAGGTGATCCAGAGCCGGAGCGAGTTCCTCACGGCCTACGCTGGGGGTGTTTACAGCGATTTGGGGCGGTTCCAGGCCAACTTCGAGTTTCAGAGCCTCATCTGCGAGCTGGTGGGCATGGAGGTCTCGGGGCTGCCCACCTACGACTGGGGCGCGGCTGCGGGGCACAGCATCAGGATGGCTCACAGGTTGACGGGGAGGGCTGAGATACTGGTGGCCCGGAACATCAGCCCCTCCAGGCTCTCCATCATCCGAAACTTTTGCGGCTCCGTCGAGCCCCAGGGAGGGGTTAAAGTGGTCTTGGTGGACTTCGACCGGGAGACGGGGATGGTGGACTTGGGGGATTTGGAGGACAAGCTGGGGGAGGACTCGGCGGGGGTCTACTTCGAGAACCCCAACTACTTGGGGGTGGTTGAGAGGGAGGCCGCCAAGGTGACGGAGCTGGTCCACGATGCGGGGGGTGAGGCAGTGGTGGGGGTGGACCCCATGAGCCTGGGGGTTCTAGCGCCGCCCAGTGAGTATGGGGCTGATATTGTGTGTGGGGAGGCCCAGCCCCTGGGGGTCCACATGTATGCTGGGGGGGGCTGCTGCGGCTTCATCGCGTCGAGGGATGAGGAGAGGTATGTGGCCGAGTACCCTCTGAGGCTTATCAGCATCGCCCCCACGGTGGTGGAGGGGGAGTATGGGTTTGGGCAGGCCCTCTACTCGAGGACCAGCTATGTGGCTAGGGACAAGGCCAAGGACTGGGTGGGGACCACCACGGTTCTGTGGGGGATCACCGCTGCCGTATACCTCAGCCTCCTGGGGCCCCGGGGGTTGAGGGAGGTGGGGGAGACCATCCTCCAGCGGAGCCACTACGCGGCCCGCCTCCTCTCGGAGCTGGAGGGGGTGGAGGCGCCTTACAGGTGGTTCTTCAAGGAGTTCCCAGTCTCACTGCCCAGGCCAGTGGGGGAGGTAAACCAAGCCCTCCTGGAGAGAGGGATACTGGGGGGAGTAGACCTTTCAGGGGACTACCCAGAGCTGGGCCAATCCATGCTGGTTTGCGTCACCGAAGCCATCCAGGCGGAAGACGTGAGGAGGCTGAGAGACGCCTTGAGGGAGGTGCTGGCTTGAGGCCCCGAGAGTACCACGCCGCCCGCTGGAGCGAGCCCATCATATTCGAGCTTAGCAACCCCGGGGAGAGGGGCTTCATCCCACCAAGGGCGGAGGAGGAGGTCCGGAGCCTTGTGGGCCCCGCGGAGGAGTTGGTTCCCCCGGAGATGAGGAGGCGGGAACCCCCAGGCCTCCCCGAGTTGAGCCAACCCCAGGTGTTGAGGCATTTCCTGAGGCTTAGCCAGATGACGCTGGGCATGGAGCTGGACATCGACCTCGGTGTGGGCACCTGCACCATGAAGTACAGCCCCAAGGTGAACGAGGACTTCGCCGCAGCCATCAGAGACATACACCCCCTCCAGCCTGCCGAGACCATGCAGGGGCTCCTGGAGATCGCCTACAGGTTTGCAGACACCTGGCTGAGGGAGATAAGCGGGATGGACGCCTTCACCTTCCAGCCCCCAGGGGGCTCGGCTGGTTGCTACACCAACGCCCTGATAATGAGGAAATACCATGCAGACAACGGTGAGCCCCACAGAGACGAGGTCATCACCACCGTCTTCAGCCACCCCTGCGACGCCGCCACCCCCGCCACCGCGGGGTACAAGGTGATAACCCTATACCCCGACCCCGAGACGGGGCTCCCTGACACCGAGGCCCTTAAGGAGGCTGTGGGCCCCAGAACGGCGGGTTGCTTCATCACCAACCCCGAGGACACTGGGATATTCAACAAGGAGATCGATGCGTGGACGGAGATCATCCACGACGCGGGGGGGCTGTGCAGCTACGACCAGGCCAACGCCAACGCCCTGCTGGGGGTCACCAGGGCCAGGGAGGCGGGGTTCGACATGGTCTTCTTCAACCTACACAAGACCTTCAGCAGCCCCCATGGCAGCAGCGGCCCCGGGTGCGCGGCGGTGGGGGTGCGGGAGTTTTTGGAGGAGTACCTGCCTGTGCCTGTGATCGTGGAGCGGGGTGGGAGATACTATTTGGACTACGACAGGCCCAAGAGCGTTGGACGGGTCAGAGACTTTTTGGGGAACCTCCAGGCCGTGGTGAGGAGCTACGCCTGGTGCGTATCCATGGGGGCGCGGGGGCTCCGGGAGGTGGCCGAGGTGAGCATGCTAAACAACCAGTACCTGGCGGAGAAGGTCAAGAGGATCAGGGGCGTCTCCCTCCCCTATGGCGGTAGGAGGGTGGACCAGGCCCGTTGGAGCCTGGAGGAGTTGAAGAGGGAGACAGGCATAGGCATACAGGAGCTGAATAGGCGGGTGGTGGACTATGGGGTTCAGAGCTTCTTCATGAGCCACCACCCCTGGGTGGTGGCTGAGCCCTTCACCCCTGAGCCCTGTGAGACCTACAGCAAGGCGGACATCGATTACTGGTGCGCTGTCCTGGAGAGGGTGGTGGAGGAGGCGTACAGCGACCCCGAGCTGGTGAGGGCCGCCCCCCACAACAGCAGCATCCACAGGGTTGAGTGGGATGGCTTCAACGACCCTGAGAGGTGGGCCATGAGTTGGAGGGCCTTCAAGAGGAAGGGGGGTTGGAGCAGTTGAGGTTGGAGGGAAGGGTGGCCCTGGTCACCGGGGCCAAGCAGGGAATAGGCGAGGGGGTGAGCCGGGTCCTGGCCCGGCACGGGGCCCAGGTGGTGTTGACCGATGTGGACCCAGGCGTAGCTGAGACCGCTGAGAGGATAGGCGGCAGGGCCAAGGCATTGGTGATGGACGTCACCGACCCCGGCCAGGTGGAGGAGGTTTTCGCGGAGGTGGGCAGGGTGGACATACTGGTGAACAACGCGGGGATATACCCCAGGCGAAGGCTGGTGGAGATGGATGAGGACTTCCTCCACCACGTCTTCGAGGTCAACGTATTCGGCATGTTTAGGTGCTGCAAGGCCGCCCTCCCAGGGATGCTGGAGCGAAGGTATGGGAAGATCATCAATATGAGCAGCGTGACGGGGCCCATGGTGGGCACGCCCAGCGGGGGGCAGACGGCTTACGGGGCCTCCAAGGCGGCCGTGGTGGGCTTCACCAAGACCCTGGCCCTGGAGACGGCCCAGTACGGCATCAACGTCAACGCCATCCTCCCCGGCTACATCCACAGCCCCAGCGCCGTGGGGCTTCGAGGCGGCGACAGGGTTTCCGCGGAGGAAGCCATGAGGGAGTTCGGCTACAAGATACCTATGGGGCGTCAGGGGTCCCCCGAGGATGTGGGCTACCTGGCTCTCTTCCTGGCCTCCGATGAGTCCAGCTATTTGACGGGGAGCTGCATAGTCATCGACGGGGGGAACACCCTCCAGGAGGAGTATCTGGGGCCCTACAAGCCCCTATACTAGGCCACCTTGTAGAGCGTGCGCCTCCCGTAGCCGGTGTGGACCTTGTAGTAGCCCCTGAGCTCCTGGTCCAGCTCTGGGTCGCCGGTGTCGACCCGGAGGGGGCGCCCCCCAAGCCTGGCCAGCTTCCGGGGGGTGGCGATGATGACGATGTTTTCCCGGCCCACCCTCCTGATGACCTCGGGGCTTATCTGCTGGTTTCCCCGGCCGAAGACGAATCCCTGGCCCCCCACCACTCCCACCACCAGCTTGGCCTTGGGGGCCTCCTCCAGGGCCTGTAGGATGGTGGCCTCGTTGGCATCTTGGGCCACCAGTTTGCCCCCTCGAACCAGGTCCACCCCCAGGAGGGTTTTGGGGAGGCCCAATCGGTCGGCTATGGGTTTCACCGTGGTCCCCGGCCCGAGGATGTAGAGGGCCTCGGGGTCCATCTCCTCCACCAGCTCGTTGGCCGCGCCAATCTTGCTGGACTCGTCGTCGGCCACCCCTGCCTCCTTGCTCCCCTGGATCACGTCCTCCGCGTAGAGGGTCTTCATATACCCGTAGAGCCTGGCCTGGAGGATGTTGCGGCGGAAGGCCTCCTCATCTATGTCCATCACCTCCTCCAAACGGAACTCCACCTGCCCCCCCTCCAGGAACCGCCTTACGAGTTCCCCCGCCCTCCGGGGGTTTACGGCGAAGACGGCGGAATGTATCTTCACCCCCGTGGGTATGCCCAACACGGGTACACGGTCCCCGATGGCGGAGTAAACATCCCTGGCTGTCCCATCCCCCCCTGCAAAGAGGAGGAGGTCCACCCCCAGTGCCTCCATGTCCTTGGCCGCCCTCCGGGTGTCCTCCCCCGTGGTCTCCTCCCCTATCTCCCCGATGACGTGGGGTTTCAGCCCCGCCTCCAGGGCTTCCTCCTCCCCCATGGGCCCCGGGTATGTCACCAAGCGAAACTCCAAGCCCTTGAGCACTCTGAGGGCCTCCACCGTCCGCCGGGGTGAGAGGGGTTGGGCGCCCATCTCCAGGGCCCGCCTGCGCACATCCAAGCCGTCGCTCCCCTTGAGGCCCACCCTACCCCCGATGCCCGCCCAAGGGTTCACGATCAGTCCAATGGTCTTCAACCCGAGCCCCCCGTGAACCTGAGTATGGCGAGGGAAAGGGTCCTCACCGTCTCCTCCAGTTGCTTGAGGGAGACGTGCTCGTTGGGGCCGTGGGCCACCCTGACGTCGCCAGGCCCGAATACCAGGGTGGGGGTTCCAGCCACCCTCTCCAGGTGGCGTGCATCCGAGGCATAGGTCATGCCCTCCAAGACGGGCTCCCTCCCCACGGCCTCCCTGTAGGAGTCCCTCAACACCTCCAGCAGGGGGTGGTCTAGGGGGATGGATGAGGGGGCGAAGCAGTAGCCTGCCCACTCCACCCTGGGCTTGTGGTTCCTCAGCCAGGGGTCCCTGTTTGAGGCCTCCTCGAGGCAGGCCTCCAGCTCCCCCTTAACCCCGTCAAGGTCCTCCCCCCCGGCTACCCCTATGCGGCCCTCGAACACCAGGCTCTCCGGCACCGTTCCAGGCCACACACCTCCTTCAACCCTCCCCACGCTGACCGCATAGGGAACCTGGTATCGGCTGTAGAGGGGGGTTCTAAGCCGGGCATTTCGGCGCTCCTCCAGGCCCATCAGGGCTTGGTGGAGGAGGATGAACTTCTCTATGGCGCTCACCCCCTCCTCCTTGACGCAGGCGTGGACCGCCTTCCCCTGGACGTGGATTTTGAAGCTGATGGCTCCGGCCACCTGGGGCGCTATCTTGGCCTCACTGGGCTCCATGACGACGCCCCCCTCACCCCTGTAGCCCCGGAGGCAGCTGGCCAGCGCCCCACACCCCCCATCCTCCTCGCCGATGACGCTCATAAAGGCCACCCCGCCCCCAGTCTCCACGGTGTCCATAACCGCCTTCAAGGCGTATAGGGCCCCGCCCAGCCCAGCCTTCATATCAGCCGCCCCCCGCCCATACAGCCTTCCACCCCTCACCGTGGGCTCCAACGGGGGAGTCCTCCACATCGACGGGTCGCCGGGGGCCACGGTGTCTATGTGGCCGCACAGCACCAGGGTGGGGTTTTCCGCCGTCCCCCTGTGGCTGCCCACCACACCTAGGCCCCGCTCCCGCTGGTACACCATGCTGAAGTCTGGGTGGCGCCTCAGCTCCTCGAAGTCGATCCACCACTGGTCCACGTCCAGCCCAAGGTCTTTCATCTCTGAGGCCACCAGTTGCTGGGCCTCCGTCTCCTCGCCCCCGTAGCTGGGGGTGGCTATGAGGTCCTTGATGAAGCCTAGCATGGATTCGTAGTCGATGGCTTCGAGGACCCGTTTCTCCACCTGGTCCATAGAGGTATTCCCCCCGCCACCCCATTTATCATATTCGAGGC
>CAYWWV010000008.1:29017-43148 GCA_964462185.1 uncultured Candidatus Bathyarchaeia archaeon
GGGGATGAGGCTGCCCGTGGTCTTGGGCCACGAGTTTGCGGGAGTCGTCTCAGAGGTGGGCCCCGGTGTGGAGGGGGTTGAACCTGGGGAGAGGGTGGTCTCGGAGTCGGTCTGGTCCTGCGGGGAGTGCCAGATGTGTCTGGGGGGACACCCCAACCTATGCGAGGACACCAAGGTCCTGGGCATACACATAGACGGGGGATTCGCGGAGTACGTCAAGGTGCCCGAGAGGCTGCTCCACCCCATCCCCCAACACCTGGGCTTCGACCAGGCAGCCCTCGTGGAGCCCCTCAGCAACGCCGTCCACTTCGTCCACGACCTCACCCCCTTCCATGAGGGGGACCTTGTGGTGGTCCACGGGTGCGGCCCCATAGGGCTCCTAAGCGCCCAGCTGTTCCAGCTGGGGGGCGCCCAAGTCCTGGTCTCCGGGCTGGAGAGCGATGGGGTGAGGCTGGCCATAGCGGGGGAGCTGGGGCTGGAGACGGTTGTGGTGGGCAGGGAGGACCTTGTGGAGAGGGTTATGGATGAGACGGGGGGGCGGGGCGCAGACGTGGCCTTCGTGGCCGTGGGAGCCCCCCAGGCTGCCCAGCAGGCCATCCAGCTAGTCAAGAAGAGGGGACGGGTCACCCTGGTGGGAATATTCGAGGAGCCCACCCCCCTAGACCTGACCAGGGTGGTGAGGAGGGAGGTCAGCCTCCACGGGGCCTACGACGCCAAACCCACCAACTTCCAAGCCAGCATAGACCTCATCACCAGGGGCCGGGTGGAGGTGGGCAAGCTGATCACCCACCGATTCCCCCTGGAGAAGGCCGAGGAAGCCTTCCAGACGGCCCTAAACCGGCTAGGAGGGAAAATCCTCTTCAAACCCCAACAGGGCTGAGGGGTTGAGCTTATTAAACCAGAGACCCAAAACCTACCCCATATGCCAAAGATAGAGGGACTAAAGTGGAGGATAAGGGAGGCCACCGAGGAGGACATCCCCGTCATCCTCGACCTCCTTGAGCAGCTGGCTATATACGAGAAGCTGGAGTTTAAGGGAACCCCAGAGAGCTACCGCAGGTACGGGTTTGGGGAGGAGAAGATATTCGACTGCCTCCTTGTGGAGAACACGGGGGAGGTGGGCCCCCCCTACCTGGGCATAGCCCTGTATTATTACACCTTCAGCACCTTCGAGGCCAAGCCCACCCTCTGGCTGGAGGACATCTTCGTCCCAGAGGAGTACCGGGGCAACGGCATCGGCACAGCCCTGCTGAAGCGCCTCTGCAGGATAGCCGTTGAGAAGGACTGCGGCCGGGTGGAGTGGACGGTGCTGGACTGGAACGAGCCCAGCCGCCAGTTCTACTTCAGCCTGGGCGCCAAAGCCATGGACGAGTGGACCACCTTCAGGATGACCCCCGAGGCCTTCCGAAAGCTGGCCGAGAGCTAGCCCCCTCCAGCGCCTAAGCCCAAGACTTAGACCTGGCTGGGGGTGGCGCCGTGGTCGGGGAGGAGGCTCTCCACCTCCCTCACCTCCCGGAACAGGTACCCCCCGAAGCCGAACAAGGCCCCCAGGAGGCCCATGGCCAAGTAGAGCAGTGAAATCCCCTCCCCCGGGCCAACCCCCACCAGCCACCCAAACAGGGGTGCTAGGGAGCCGCCCTCCACCATTCCGGGGATAAGAACCTTGTCAGCCAGGGGCCCGGCTATCAACAAAGCCACAGGCTGGCTCACCCGGGCTATGAAGGCCCGGGCCGAGAAAACCCTGCCCTGCACCTCGGGGGGGACCTTGCTCTGCCAGATGGCTTGGTTGCTCCCGTTTATCAGGGGGTTGAAGAACATCATGGTGAAGGCCCCCAGGGCCCAAATGGGAGTCGAGTCCCCCAGGCCCATTAGGGTGATCCCCAGTAGGCTGCTCAGGGCCAGCCCCAGGAGGACGCCATGCACCTTTTTCTTGGGGCCGCCCCATACGCTGAGGAAGAGGCTGCCCAACAGGCCGCCCACCCCGAAGGCAGACTGGACTGTACCAAGGGCGACTGTGTCGTTACCCGTCTTGCTGAGCACCATGGCGGGGAGGAGGGGGAAGCATATGCTTCCTGTGAAGTTGATTAGGAAGAAGACCAGCTGGAGGCCTAGGAGGCCTCTCCGAGCCAGGATGTACTTGAAGCCGTAGAGGCTGTCCTCGAGTATGCTGTTCCTAGGCCCACCGGGACTCCTGGAGTCGGGGATGCTCACCACCAGGAGGGTCGCTATGGCAGCCGTGAAGCTCGCCAGGTCGAAGACCAGTATCCCCCGGGTCCCAATAATGTTTATGAGGGCCCCCGCGGCCACGGGGGCCAGTATCCCGGAGGCGTTCTGTGCTAGGCTCATCATGCCGCTGGCCCGGGCATACTGGTCCTTGTCCAGCATGGTGCTCACAGCGGCGCTGTAAGCAGGGAACTGGAAGCTCTGGAAGAGGCCCATGAAGGCGAAGACGGCGTAGAGGTGCCACACCTCCAGGGAGCCAGCCAGTAGGAGGAGGAAGATGGTTGCCGTGCCCAGGGCTGCAGCCAAGTCGCTGAGCATCATCACCAGCTTCCGGGGTAGGCGGTCCACCAACGCACCAGCTATGGGGTAGACCAGTATATTGGGGAGGGAGAAGGCGAGGACCGCCAACGCTAGGGCCGTGGCGGCACCCGTCTCCTCCCAGGCCCAGATGGTGAGGGCGAAATGGGTCATGGAGGAGCCCAGCATAGATGCGAACTGGCCCATCCAAATAACGGTGAAGCCCCGCATACCAGCCAGGGCGCCCCCACGAGCCTCCATAACCCCAACCCCCTGCCACAGCTTTAAAGCCCTACTCAACTCTCGTACTCACAAATCGTGAGGACCTCAAAACCGGGGGCTTCCCCTTGAAGCCGCGAAACCCTTTTAATTGGTTGCTAGTTTTATCGTGTTTGCGTGGCTGCTGTGGTGTAACGGCTAGCACAAAGGCCTGTGGAGCCTTGAGACGGGGTTCGACTCCCCGCTGCAGCCCCACCCCAAAAGGCATAAATCGGAAACCACTGGATCTAACCCTTGGAATGTGCGGAGGTCGCCAAGCATGGTCAAAGGCGCAAGGTTGAGGTCCTTGTCACTGAGGTGTTCGTGGGTTCAAATCCCACCCTCCGCACCAAACACACTCCACTAAGCAATTCTAGGCTCAGCAGATCCTTAAAACCATGGAGAACCTGCCAACACCCAGAAAACCCCCACACACCAACAATTAACGCTGGTAAGTCGAAAAACGAAGAACCATTCAAGCTGAGTAAGGGATGAAGAAAAAAGGGCTGGAGGTTTGGCTACTCCTTTATCCGCTCTAGCTCGTGGACGTCCACAGCGCCCAGGTACATCTCGTTCAGCAGCGGGTGGTTCAACAGGTCTTGGGCCTTACCCTCGAAGGTAAACCTGCCCCCCCTCATCATGTAGGCGTAGTCGCCCACGGCGAGGGCTCTCCGGGCCCGCTGCTCCACCAGGACAACCGGTAGACCCGTGGTGTCCGCCATCTCCTTGAGCTGCTTCATAACGTCGTTTACCAGCTTAGGCATGAGTCCAGCCGTGGGCTCGTCCACCATCATGATCTTGGGGTCCCTCATCAACACCATGGCCTCGGCCAGCATCTGCCGCTCCCCCCCGCTGAGGGTCCCCGCCTGCCGGTTCATAAAGCCCTTGAGGACGGGGAAGAGGTTGGTGACGAACTCCAGCTTGTCCTGGATGACATCGGGGTCGCTCTGGGTGTAAGCCGCCATCTTAAGGTTCTCGTCCACCCTGAGGTTGCTGAAGATGTTCCCCACCTGGGGCATGTAACCGATGCCAACCCTAGTCCTCTCGTAGGGCTGGAGATGGGTGACGTTCTGGCCCTCGAAAATAACATCGCCGCTGTAGACGGTGGCCAACCCCATGATGGCCTTCAAAAGGGTTGTCTTACCCACCCCGTTGGGCCCCACGATGACGGTTACCTCCCCGTCGGGGACCTTGAAGTCCAGGTCGTATATCACGTGTATGGGCCCATAGCCCACGTTGAGTTTCTTGGTCTCCAAAATGTATTTGCTGCCCATCTTACTCACCCAAGTATGACTTTATCACCCGCTCGTCCTCGAAGACCTCCTCCGCCGTGCCCTCCGTCACAAGTTTGCCGCGGTCCATGGCGAAGACGTGGTCGGCGTACTGGGCGGCCACCTCGAGGCGGTGCTCGATGACCAGGAAGGTGATGCCCAGCTCATCCCTGAGCCGAAGCACGTGGCTGAAGATCTGGTGGCAGAGCACGGGGTCGATGCTCCCCACAGGCTCATCCAACAAAATCGTCTCGGCCCCAGACATCAAAGCCCTCCCGATCTCCAGGAGCTTCAACTCCCCACCGCTGAGCGTGTTAGCCGGCTTGTTCCAGACATGTTTAAGACCCAGAACCCTGAGAAGCTCACTAGCCCGCCTAACAGCGCTAATCTCGCTGTCGATCCAAGTAGGCTTGAAGAGGGATAGGGCTATGTTCTCCCCCGCGTTGTTGGGGAGGGCCACCAGCATGTTCTCCAGGGTGGTGAGGCTGAGGAAGGGAGAAGCAATCTGGAAGGTCCGCACCAATCCCCGCCTGGCAATCTTGTACATTTCCTCGCTTGTGATGTCAGCATCGCGGTAATAGATCTTCCCCTTCTCAGGGACATAGACGCCTGAGATACAGTTAACCAAGGTGGACTTACCACACCCGTTGGGGCCCACCAAGAGGTAGATGCCCCCCTCCTTCAGACTGAAACTCACACCGTTATTGGCAGCGAACTTGCCAAAGTACTTGTGAACATTATCGATTACCAGTACTTCAGACATATGGCTCAACTAACCTTATAGCACCCAGACTTTCTTTAAATAATTTTGCTGGGAAACCTGGAAACCCCCCACAAAAAAACTCCCTAAACACCGCAACCCCTCTCTAAGTAGAGGTAAAAGTTGAAACCCAAAAAAAGTGTTGAAACTAAGAGTGCTTAAGGCCCGATGGGAACGTAGCCAATCTCAGAGGTGTACCAGGTGACCTCCCCCGTGATGCCGTCGTATAGGCCGGCAACGTAGGGCTTGCAGACGTCACCCTCATACCTGTAGCTCCAGATCTGGTAGTTGCTTCCATACCTGTCCCCAGCCTCGTTCAACCTGTTCCAGCCGCTGGCGCCGAAGTTGTTGTAGGCCGTTTGGTGCTGGAGGGGTATGAGGACGGTTGCATCGGTGCTCTGGCAGTTCAGGATGCTCTCCACCAGAACCCAGCCGATGTCGTATGTGCAGGCAGAATAGTATCCGTAGGGCTGGCTCACCAACTGGTAGTACCTCTCGTAGAGATTGTTGAACTTCTCCGACTCGGCGGGCGCCGCATAAGTGCTGTAAAGCCTCAAGTGGACGCTCTGCTCTGGGGCGTCGTCACAGTGCTGCTGCACCATGCATGTCCCATCGCTGCCGAACCAGGTTAGATCGTAGATAGTAGAGTAGTCCTGGGCCTGGGTGACTATGACCACGCTCTCGCTGAAGGCGATGAGCTCCACAGCCACACGCTCGGGGCCGTACTCCTCCACAGCCTGTAGGACCACATCCTCCGCCGTCTGCAGGTAGTTGCTGAACTCTGTGACCTCGCCGGCATACCTGATCTTCTCCAGGATTACGCCGCCCTTCTCAGTGAAGGCGGGCTCCAAATAGTTGTATATGCCGTCAGCCCAGGCGTCCCCGCGCTGGATCACGATAACTGCTTTTACGCCATGGCTCCAAAGCATCTCGGCGATTGCAGGGGCCTGGATGGTGTCGTCGGGGCACATCCTGTAGAGGTTGTCGCCGGGTATGGCCAGCAGGGGGCTGGTAGAGGACGCGCTCCACATGAGCATGTCGTTGTCGTTGCAGTAGCTGAGGGCTGCCTGGGCCTGGCTGGACCAGCCTCCCCCTATGAAGACGTTAACGCCCATGGACTTGAAGCCCTGGACCTTCTCCAGGTGGACGGCTGCCTGGCCAGTAGCATCGTCGATGAGAAACTCGAAGGACACATCCAAGCCGAGCTTCTCAGCGTAGTCGTTGTAGTCAGGCTCCATGATCTCCTGGATGTGGGGGACAGCGGTCTCCAGGGAAGTGGTTTGCTGGGCAATGTATCCCAGCTGGACGGTCTTACCCTCGAGGGGCGCCGCCACCACCTCAACGGTCCCGGTTTCACCCCCCTCTCCACCGGAGGGAGCCAAGAAGTAGCCGGCTCCAGCGCCGACCACAAGCCCAACAACCAGCAGGCACTATGGCTACTGTGTTACCTTTCATTTCCAAGTCTTGCTTCACCTTAGGTTTGTCGCGCGGAAGAGAATACCCCGCATAAATTATTTAAGGTTTTTATCGAAGGTTTCAACGAGCTTTCAGCCACTTTTTAACGGTTTTCGAAACCAGGGGGAGAAGGGGGTAAGGGTTTGCGCCTCTCCATGCAAAGTATTATTAAGTTTAAGGGTGAAAAGGCTGATGGGTTTACGCTATGTTAATCCCTGCAATATGGATGGCAGCGTTGGTCTTCGCATCGGAGCTAACGCTGCTAAGCATCGGCTTCACACTGACATATCTAACGGCGAAGGTACCCAACTTCGCACACGGGACATACGCGGGAATAGGCATCTACGTGAGCTACACATTCGCAAAGATCATGAAGCTCTCGCCCTACTACGGCTTCCCAGTGGCATTCATCGTCGGCGGCATCATCAGCGTCATAATCTACAGGCTAATCATCGCCGTACTAACCAATATGGGAGGCGGAGCCATAGTGCTCACCATCAGCACTCTAGCCATACAGATATTCCTCACGGCCTTCATCCAGATCTATGCGTACTGGCTCAGGGACAGGTACAGCACCTATGCCATGGTCTTCCTACTAAAGGAGAACGACTTCAAGATTGGAGGGTTCCCCGGCATCTTCGTGGTCTCACTCACCCTAACCATATCCATGGTGTTACTGCTTCACTATATGCTAACCAGGACCAGGGTGGGGGTGGCCATGAGGGCCACGGCCGAGGACCCTGAACTCGCGTCAGTCCTGGGCATTAACATCCACCAGATACAGTTGTTCAGCTGGTTCCTGACGGGGGGACTCGCTTGCCTTGCTGGCGCCATGATCCCCATGTGGTTCCAAAGCACCCCACAGTCCGGCGCCATGATCATCACAAGCATCATGGCCGGTAGTCTGCTAGGGGGCTTCAACAGCATCTATGGGAGCGTCATCGGCGGAGCCATCGTGGGTATGTCGGAGATCCTTCTGACTACTTGGGGGCAGGCTCTCATCGGAGTATGGGTGGGCGAGTATAGGCCTCTCGTCCCCATGATTTTCCTGGTCTCGGTTCTGCTGATAGAGCCGGAGGGACTCCAGGGGGCATGGAATAAGTTCATGGCCTCGGAGGCGGGGGAGAGGCTGGCTAGATCCCTAGGTCTATTAAAGGAGGAGTAGAGATGCTGCAAAACGTCGCACTCGGACTTTTGGCTAGCGGAGTGGCCGTGGAAGGCTCAGCTAGGCTAATCGTTGACATCGCCATGTACTTCGGGCTCTTCGTCATTGTGGCCATGGCCCTCAACTTCCAGTACGGGAACGCCGGCATCCCCAACATGGGGTGCGCCGTACAGGTCATCGTGGGGGGCTTCACCGTAAGCGCAATAACGACTAGGCTTATCTTCACCATGGTCGAGGCGGCCGGGGTGGAGTTGAAGCCTTGGGCCTCAGACTTCGACTGGACCTACAACAACCCTGTTAACGTCAAACTCTGCAACGCCTACATCGCCGACCACCCCATGTTCGGCTGGTCCATGCTTCTATTCAGCCTAGCGGTTTCGGTGCTCCTGGGGGCGGTCATAGGATGGGTCATCAGCCTACCGGCCATCAGGCTCAGGGCAACCTACCTGATGATCGTGCTCATCACCATGGCCGACGCCTCCCAGATCTTCGGCAGGAACATCCCCGCCATCAGCGGGGGAACCCTGGGGATGTTCATCCCAAACATCTTCGAATGGTACCCTGGCGACAGAACGGTGCTTACAGCAGTCATAACCCTCTTGCTTGGACTCATCAGCTTCTTCATCTTCAGGACCATGTTGAACAGCCCCTATGGGCGGCTCATGAGGGCCATCAGGGACAACGAGGTCACGGTGAGCAGCGTAGGTAAAAACGTGGTGGGCATCAGGAGGAACATCCTAATGTTCGCCAGCGGCATCACCGCGCTGAGTGGAGCCCTTCTAGCGTTCTACTTCAGCTTCGTGGTGGAGACCAACTACCAGCGAGCCTTCTGGACCTACTGGCCCTGGCTCATGCTCATCCTAGGGGGCCCCGGCAACAACGCCGGAACCTTCCTGGGATGCGCCCTCATCGTTGCCATGCGGAGGATCATCATCGTCAACAAGTGGTTCCTCCAGTCCATATTCTTCTTCCCCATCGCCTACTTCGAGTCGGTTCTCCTGGGAGTGCTTCTCATCTTGGTGATCATCTTCCGCCCCAACGGGTTGATCCCCCAGAAGCTGCTATACATCCCAGGTGTTAACTACACCAGGTTGGTGGCGGAGGAGGTGGAGGTCGACTGGAGAGGCACCACCGATGTGGACCGTGAGTTCTCCGCTGGAATCAAGGGCGTGTTCAACGTCCTGGGCAGAAAGAACAAGGGGGGCAAGAAGTGAACTGGGACACCATACTCTTCTGGTTGATGATCGCCATCTGGGTAATCATGCCTGCCTTCATCGTATACGAGGAGATCCAGGAGCGGAAAGCGCTTAAGGAGGCCCAGGAAGCAGCCCAGCAGCTAGAAGCCGAGCACAAAGAAAAATCGAGATAATCTCCCTTTCTCTTATTTTTAATGAAAAAAGAGTTGGTTTACTCAGTGGTAATAGTGTAGAGCACACCCACCTTGGCGAGGGCTTCATCAATCTTCTCGATGAGTTCCTGCACCTGGTCGAGGTTGGGCTTCTCGCTCCACTCGAAGACGAAGTCGTACTCGCCCAGAGTCATCGAGGCGTCGCTGATTATCTTCTCAGGCTCGTAGCAGTCCTGGTAGGTCTTCTGGAGGTTCTTGAGGTAGCTCTCCCAGTCGTTACGATCACTCTGCAACCGGGTGGGGTAGGGTATGCACTTGTGGCTGAACTTCAAGCGGGTCTTGTTGGACATCTCCACCGCCACCCCCTCCAGGGTCCTGATGGCCTTCAACAGGGGTGGACCGTAGATTCGCACATAGCTTTTAACCATAGGTTATCGAGTTTTACTGGGGTTTACCACGTATAAAGCCTTTTAAAGCTGGGGTTGTTCCCCCTCCTCCGACAGCCTTCTCATGAGTATCTTGAGTCTCTGGTATTTGTCGTCGGGGCTGTACTTGGCGGGGTGGGGTGAGACGGTGGCTCCCCCGCAGTGGGGGCACGTATCTTTGAGGGTGTATCTGCGGCAGCTGGTGCATTTTCTGAGGAGCCAGACCAATTCAAACCCTCTTGAAGTCGAAGCTCCCCTCCACTCCCCTCCAGGCCTCCCTGAGGGTGTTTACGGTGGCCTCGAGGGCTTGCTCGGCTTTCTTGTAGTCTTCGGCCTCCAGTTCCAATCGGTATTTGGGGGCGCCCATGGTGGTTATGCGTATCTCGGCGCCCATGGAGTGGGCCTTCTGGGCGGCCTGGGCGAAGGCCTCCTTTATCTCCCTAACCCCGTGGTTGCTGAGGGAGGATATCTCCACGATGCCTTGGACGGTGACGGTTTTGAGCTGAATCTTTTCCCGGGCCAGGTTGGCTATGGCTGAGGCCACCTTGGGGGACAGCCCGGCCTCCAACAGTGCCTCCTCCCCCCGTTTGGCGGCCTCCTCGAAGCCGGAGAAGAGGCTGCCATACTTCTCCACGAGTTTGAAGGCTTCCCGGTGGTAGAGGTCCTCCAAGTCCATGCCCAGCTCCTCGGCCACCTGGCCCAGCAGGGCCTCGGCTCGCCGCGCCTTCTTCCACGCCTCCAGCTTCTTGCGGGTCTCGTCCTTGCTGACCCTTCGCAGGCTGAGGTCTATCTGTCCTTTGCGGGGGTCGGTTCTAAGAACTTGTAGGACTACCTTCTGGTTGGGTCGGACGTGGTTCCTGATGTTTCGCACCCACCTGCTGCTGATCTCGCTGATGTGCAGCAGGCCCTCCTTTCCTCCGTATTCGTCGAGGGTGACGTAGGCGCCGTAGCTTTCCACCCTTTTCACGGTGGCCACCACCAGGTCTCCCACCTCCGGCCAGTCAGGTAGTCCAAGGCTCACCTTGTTCACCCCAGTATGGCTATGATGCTGGCGTTGATCTTGGCTTTGCCCCCTCTGGGCTCCACCAGGGTCTCGCCGCAGGTGTTGCACTGCACGCGGGTGGAGCTGTGGCTGAAGACCACCTGCTCCGACTCGCAGGAGTGGCATCTAACCCTGAGGAATCGGCTTGTGGGTCTGGGGATGAGGTGTTCCCACTCGGCCATCTACACCACCTCCAGCTTCTTTAGCCGGATGCCTTTTCTGAGCCTCTTGGTTTGGCATTCCTCGCATCGCAGGAGTAGGGTTAGCTTCTTGGTGACCTTTGCTTGGTTGTGTTGCTCGGGGTATTTCTGGCCGCCGTAGCCCTTTTTCCGCTGGGCCTGCCTCCGCTCCCCCCGTTTGGCGCCCGCCCTCTTCCCAGCCTTGTATATGGAGACTTGGAAGTTGGTGTGGGTCTTGCATTTGGGGCAGTAAGTCCTAATGGACTTGGGAATCTTCATCGCTTTTCTCCACCAGCTATCACATGCCTCCCTTATATGGGTTCACCCAGGAGGCACAGCAGAATATGGTGTGGTTTAGTATAAAGGGTGTGGTTAGGGGCCTGCCTCCACCAGGACGGCTACACCCCTCTTCACCAGGTTCTCAGCGTTCTTCTTGGGGAGGCTAGCCACATCCTCGGGTTGGAAGGGCCCGTAGGCCTTCATGTCCACCCCCATGATGGCGGGTAGGGGTTGGAGGAATCGGACTACCACCATCTCTGGTTCCTCGGTCTGGGGCTCCACCTGGGGCTGGGACTCCACAGTGGGGGGGCTGGGCGGGGGGGTTCTCCCAGGAGCCTCCCCCGGGCCCCTGCGGTATTCGGAGAGGAGGCCGCGGAGGGTGCTGTGGAGTCTCTGCTCCTCAGGGGTCATTGCCTGGGCGTCTATTGGGGCTCCATCCAGCTCGCTGTAAACGATCTTGCGTAGCCGGGTCTCCAGGAGCTCTTGGAACATCTGGTTGGCGAACTCCCTCTCGGTTTTGATGAGGCTGGCCCTTAGGTTGTCCGCCCCTGCGGGGGTCTGGTTTAGCTGGGAGAGGTATTCCCGCATCTCCCCCAGGAAGCCGTCGGGGATTCCCTGGAGCTCCTCGCTGCCCACCTCCCTCTGCCACGCCTCCACGAGCCTCATATACCGGTCGCTCAATCCACCACCTTCGCCCCGTTTTTGCAGAGGAAAAAGAGGGCCGCCTCCAGGGGGAGGGTGGCCTCCTCGTCCTCGTATGGACCATACCACGTGTCCATTATTTTGATTTTGGGGGCCCACCTGAACCTGAGCTTGACGGGGCCCCCCTTGAAGGCTATGGCGCTGGTGAGGGGGTCGTATTGGGGTAGTTGGTCTATGGGTACGTTTTGGACGAGCCACCCCGTCTTCCCGTGTAGGGTGTTGGCCAGCCTGATCAAGCGGTGGACGTCGGTGGTAACCACGGTGTCCACCTCGGCTGCCAGCAGCTTTACGGCCCTGGAGAGGAGGAGGTCTATGCTCCTGGAGTCGAGGTAGGACAGCACTCGGCTGGTCTCCCCGGCTAGAATGGCGTCCAACAGCTCCTCCCTCCTCCCCAGGATGGCCTCCCTGCTCCTCCGGCTCACCTTGAGAGCCCTCAACTCCTCCTCCCCCACGGAGCCCAAGTAGTCGTAGAGGGCTCTCCCCACCCGCCTCCTCCAACCCACCTCGGGGGGTTTGGGGTATCCACCACCCCCAGGGGTGAACCCCATGTATTGGGCCTCGATGCCCGTCCCCATCACATAGTCCACTATCTCACGTCGGGCGTGCTGGTCTAGGCGCCCCCACCGGTCCCCCTGGACGTGGACGTGGAAACCCCTGTTTCCGCTGAAGTTGACGGTTAGCTCCCCCAGCTCCGCCCCCAGGTCGGTTATGAGGAGGTCCAAGAGCTTCTCCGTCTCGTACTTGGCTGCTTGGAGGCATTTATCGCATAGCCAGGTCTCCCGCTCGAACTGGGCTTTCCCGCAGGTGCAGAGCTCTGGGGGGTGGCCCACCCCCTGGGCCCCACAGTTTCTGCAGGCCCACCGGTCGTGGATCTTCTGGCAGGGGAGGTCGAAGTGGTCGGCGTCGATGTCGAAGACCAGGTCTGCGCCCAGCCAGCCCTTGAGCCTCATGTCGGCGGTGGGGTCTCGGTAGTAGCTGCTGCTGTAGTATGCGTGTTTGGGGGCGTGGTTTCTGAGGTAGGCCTGGAGTTCGCCGGCCGTTGGGAGGGATAGGTGGCGGACCATCCCCCGGGAGCCGAAGTGGATGAAGGCGTACTCCCTCTCAGCTGGTCGGCGGGGGGGGTGCACCAGGCGGCTGTGGGTCTGGTACCACTCCCTGAATCTCTCCTCCACGAAGCGGGGGCTCCCCCAGGGCTCCTCCATTAATCCTTCTTACCCTGGCAACGGGTATAAACTTGGCTCCCCTTCCCCCATGTGGCGTAGGGGCAGGAGCCGCAGCTGGGGGGGTTATACCTTACCACGTTTTCATAGTGTCTGCAGTAGTGGAGGCCCATGGTTTTCAGCCTCCTCAGCTTCTCTTCGGTTGGCTCCATCCATGCTACTCCCCTCTGCTGGTATTTAGGGGTTCAGGCTTTTTGGCTGCCAGTTGGCGTGCCTTTCTCCTGTAGTAGGAGAGGGGGTGGGAGACCTGTTTACATAGGTTGTCGGGGTTTACGCATATGCCGTGGGTTCGGAGGGTGTTGCAGGTGGGGGGTGTGTATTTGGTTCGGTTGCCCTTCAAGCCGGCGATGTGCTCTATTTGGTAGCGGGTGAGGGCCTCGTCGAAGTCGGTGACGCTGGTGTAGAGGCCTACTATTTGGTCTAAGGGCATGCCCACGTTGACCAGGAAGCTGGTTAGGGTGAACCTCTCCATGTGGCTGGCCCTCCTCCCGGCTAAGAGTCCTTCCAGGCAGTATTGGATGCAGGGGGGGAAGGCCTCGTTTACCACGGAGTCGGGTAGGGCGCCTGCCCCCAGCTTGGACCTGTTCTCCTGGAAGACCTTCTTCACCTGGTTGAGGGCCTCCTCCAGGGGGGGTGGCAGGGCGATCCTGGTTTCCTGTGAGACCCGCTCCAAGACCCAGCGCTCCACCTCCACCTGTAGGAGGCGGGCCACCTCGGTGGGGGTTACGGCCACGTAGCCTGCGTCCACCAGCCTGTTCACCAGTTTCCACTTGGACTCTTTGAAGCCGGAGGCGCATCCCAGGTAGTTGGCCAGCCCTAGGGATAGGCTGTGTTGGGCGCGTGGAGCCGCCTTCTCCCAGGGCTGGATCTCCCACTGGAACTCCTCCCGGGCTATGGCTATGAGCCTCTCAAGGGGTTCTTCGAGGAGGAGTTTATGGGCCCTGGTGGCCTCCGCCAGGGCGAATCGGCGGGAGAGGAAGGGCTCCCCCGCCACGGCCACGAGCATGGCTGCTATGGGGTAGCTGACGAACTCGGTTTCGGGGTCGCCGAGCCTGGCGGAGACCTCCCCCCGCTTGATGGCCTCCAGGACCCTGCTGGTGGCCCGGGCCACGGCGTTTCGGTATGTGGGGCTTGCCAGGTCCTCCAGGGTTAGGCCCAGGGAGTCCAGGTGGTTCACGGCTTCCCCGAGGAAGGGGTATTTGGCGGCCTCCCGTGCAGCCATCATCAGTGAAAGGGTGTCTCCGTGGAATATTATGGTTACCGGGGGGTTGCGGGGGGTTCTATGGGGTTATTTTTGTATGCTAGGTTTCCCTGTTGAAAGACGTGTGGCTGCCGGGTATTGGGTGGTTTGGACGCGTGAAGATCTTTATAAACCCCTTTACGAGAAATCGATCTTCACGCCACCCCCCTGGAAGGAGGCTGAAAAAAGGGTTAAATACGGGAAAAAAGAGAAGTCAACCCGCTGTTTCAATGGGTAATCCCAATAAGAGGGAATTGAAAGATCCTG
>CAYWWV010000009.1:0-3085 GCA_964462185.1 uncultured Candidatus Bathyarchaeia archaeon
GGTTGGGTGGTTTGGTAAAAAGGGGGTTTTATTGGAGTTAGTCCTCGAACTGTTTCTTGAAGACCTTCTCCATTTCAGGGTAGTGTTCTCGGTTGAACTCCTCCAGTTTCTCGGGGTGGGTGAGCTTCACGTGGAACCTCACGCCGCCGGGGCTTGCGCTCTTCCTATCACACCAGGGACACTTGAATTGGGGCATCTGCTCGGCCATAGTCTTCGCTCCGGTATAAACTCTATATACTGGGGATTTAACAGTTTGGCCGGGACAGGGCTACTCCTCGGCCACCTCAGGCTCCTCCACCAATACTACGAAGAGAACGCCTAAAACAAGGAGCGCCCCCGACAACACCAGCCATGGCAGGTCGGGGTCCACCTGGTAAAGGTAGCCGCTCAGGAAGGTGCCCACGGTTTGAAGCGACATCCCTAGAACGCCGCTTCCCCAAGCCCCCCTCATCAGCCAAACCCCGCCGCCGCCGATTGAAGCCAGGACGCGGCCACGGTTCTCCCTGGGGGTCATATCGGCGAAGAGGCTCTGGAAGGCTGGATTCATGAAGCTGTTGGTCACAGTGGTGGCCACCGCCAGCAGGGCCACATGGGTGAAGGAGGAGGCCCTCAGGAAGAGGAGGGACTCCACGGCCCCCAGGACCATGCAGGCCCCAGCCAGGTTCTTTTTGTTGAAGAGGTCCACCGCTCTCCCCGCTGGGATGCCCAGTATCACGCTGACGGCTCCCGATACCAGGAGGACCCTGCTCCACTCCGTCACCGACAGTCCTATGATGTCCTGGGCTCTAACCACCCAGAAGGCGCTGGTCAGGCTGGCGAAGAACACGCTTGAGGAGACCAGCGCTGAGAGGGTGTAAAGCCTGCGGGGAACGACTCGGAGTACGGAGAAAATGCTTCGATAAGCCTCCAAGAGCAGGCTGGGGAGCCTGGAAGGGGACAGCTCCAGCTTGTTGGGGTTTTCAATGGTCTCCCTCAGATACCGGAGCCTGAAGAGAGCCACCCCAGTGGCTATCCAGAAGCTGGCGAAGTATAGGCCATGCATAGCCCTGTTGATCCCAAAGGTGTCTATGAGCCAGCCACCCACCAGAGGCGCCAGAAGCCCGAAGGCGCTGGGTATGGCCATGGTGGCGGCAAACCCAACGCCTCTTTGCTCGGGGGGGAGGCTGTCGGCTATAAGGGCTTGGCGGGCCGGGAAGTAGAAGGTCACCAGGCTCTGCACGAACATCCCCACAGCTAGCCACTGCCAGCTGTTGGTGAAGGCGGGGATGAGGAAGCCGCAGGCATAGGCGAAGGTCATGTAGGATATGAGTTTGATGCGGCCCTGGTAGTCGGCTACGTATCCCCCGAGGGGGTAGAGGATGAGGCTGGCCAAGTTGCCAATGCTCATGATGACCCCGATGGTCTCGTATTCTCCCCCCAGGCTCAAGACGTATAGGGGCATGAAAGGCCAGATGATGTCAATGCTCGACCTCCAGACACACTCACACACCGTCATAACCAGGACGTTGCCCCGCATAAAGCTGAAGAACTCGGCGAGACGCGGCATGGAGAGACCTCGAGGTAACTCCTAATGCCAGGGCTCCATGTTAAATATTTAACCCCTGGGCTCACACGGGTTTTTCTTTCATCCAAATTTGACCACATGCCTTATACTGGGGGGCTCGAATACTTTGGTGGTGTGGGGATTGTCGAAAGACAAGGTGAGCTGGATAACCTGCCCTGAGTGCGGAAGTAAAATTGGGATAGTCATCACCGTGGGAAAGGCAGAGGCAAAGGTTGAGGAGAGGTTGCCTACGCTTGGCGAGGGCTGGCCCCCAGGCAGCGCCCAACAGGTATTAGAGGCCGCGGGAATCGACGTCTCCCAGCTTGACGTGGTGGAGGACGAGGCCATGGTAACCATCACCCCCAAAAGGTTCCTCGGAGACTTGTGGGGCCCCATAAACGACAAGGTTAGAGCCATGGGCGGAGTCTGGATTAGGGACGGAAAGAACAGCAGGTGGGAGATACCTAAACAGCAAAAATAGGCCCGTGAGGGTGCTAAGAGGGAAGAGTTATCACAGTCCACCCCTCAAAGCCTAGATGTGGAGCCGATAGTAGGGGTTTACACTGGTGAGGGCGTGGTTGTGCCCGTGGAGGGGGAGGCCGACTCCCTTCTCCAAGGCGGGTTTGGCTATAGGCGGGGTCGAACCCATTTTCTCCGAAGTGTCGAGGCTCTTTTCTTGGTGGATAGGGGGAGAGTCCAGGTGTTGGATGAGGCGACCAGGCAACCTCTCTCCCTCAAAGACCTGTTGGACAGGTTTATCCCTGGGGACCCAGAGGTTTGGAACCGTTTCCTAGTCTACCGGGACTTGCGTATACGGGGTTATGTTGTTGAGGTGGGGGAGAAGGGGCTGCTGGTGTATGAGCGGGGGGAATACCGTAAGAAGCCGCCCTCCTACTGGGTCAGGATAATTGATGAGGGCAGACCCATACCCACTGGCGAACTCCTAGACGAGCTGGCAAACCTGGGCCGCGGGGTCTCCCTCAAGCTGGCGGTGGTGGACCGGAGGGGAGAGGTGGTCTACTACTCAGCCGATGGGAAGGACTTCTAGGAGACCTCCTCCACCACGGAGTCCAGGGGGACTTGCCTCTGTTCACCTGAGACCATATCCCTCAAAGTGACCACCCCCTTCTCCAAGTCTCTTTCCCCCACCACAACCACCCATTTAACCCCCTTCTTCGCCGCGTACTCCAGCTGCTTCCTAAGATTCCTACCCATCAGGTCTACCAGGGTGGAGACGCCTTTTTGCCTCAGGGCTTGAGTGATCTGGAGGGCTTGGCGCATGGGTTTTTCCCCGATGGGAGCCACGTAAACCCTAGCCCCCCTCTGAAGCCCCTGGAACACGCCTTTCTCATCCAGGATGGGCGTGAGCCTGTCGATGCCAAAGCTTATACCCACGGCTGGAACCGGGTTACCCCCGAATAACTCCACAATCTCGTCGTACCGTCCCCCCCCAGCGATGCTTCCATAGTCCTCATACCCCAACGCCTCCACCTCGAAAACAGAGCTGGTGTAGTAGTCCAACCCCCGGGCTAGGCTGAGGTC
>CAYWWV010000009.1:3185-30286 GCA_964462185.1 uncultured Candidatus Bathyarchaeia archaeon
ATCTTGGAGAGCTTGTCCACGGCTCTGAAGGCGTCTAGCCGCTTCTCCTTGGGTACACCGACCTGCTCCACTAGCCCCCCCAGCACCCTCCTGTCGTTCACCCTAACATTGAAGCCCTCGAAGCCAAGCCGCTTTAGGGCGTCAACGCAGGCCGTTAAAACCTCTGCATCGGCTATCCTGCTCTCCACCCCGAAGATATCTATGTCGGCCTGCCAGAACTCCCTGAACCGCTTCTCGGTGGGGCGTTCATATCTCCAAACGGGGCCGATTACATACCTTTTAAAGGGCAGCACCAGGTTTTTCTGGGTGGCCACCACCCTCACGGTGCTGCTGGTGTGCTCGAAGCGGAGGGCTAGCTCTCGGTCTGATTTGTCCTTGAAGGTGTATATCTGGTTGATGATGGCCTCCCCGCTCTTCACCTTGAAGAGGTCCAAGTATTCGAAGGCGGGGGTCTCCAGAGGCTCGAAGCCGTAGGCCTCGTAAACCTCCCTGATCCGGTCCTTCACCCAGTTGCGCTTCCACTGTTCCTCCGGCAAGTAGTCCCTGGTTCCCCGGGGGGGTTGAAACATAGGGCTGTATACACTTGTGGCAGAATAAAGTGTTACTCCTCCAGCAGGGTCTCAACCTGCTCCTTCCCCCGCCCCGGATTCTTTCTCCGAAGCCTTACCCTCCCAATCTCCCCAGTCCTGGCCACATGGGTTCCCCCACAGAGGACCTCTATGGGGCCACACCTCCAAGTCCTAACGCCCTCCCTGTCCTCGGTGACCTCGATGGGGAGGTTTCTCGATATGAACTGGTTTGACTCCTCCTGGACCCAAGCCAGGGCCTCGGGGTCCATCCTCCCCTCGTAGACATAGGTTGACCGGTCCTTGGAGTCGTCTACGTGGCTGCCCAGCCGGCTGAGCTTGCCGAAGCGCTGGAAAAGAAAATGCTCCACGATGTGGCTGGCTGAGTGAAGCCTCATGATGCGGTGCCTCCTACCCCAATCCAGGCGGGCCTCCACAGCCTCCCCCACCCCAAAGGAAGGCTCAAACCCACAGATGTGAACCACCTCCCCCCCGCGGAGCACCGTGTCCACGACGGGCACCCCCTCTATCCAGCCACGGTCTCCGGCCTGCCCCCCGGATTCTGGGTAGAAGGCTGTCTGGTCCAACACAACGGATCTGCCTTCGACGGCGGTCACGGTGGCCTTGAACTCGGACAGGTAGGGGTCCAGGTGGTAGAGTTTAACCGTCATATGCTGGGGGAGGGCGCGGGGCTTGAAAAAACCTATGGTTACTCCAAGGCGCCCCTGAGGAAGGGGTAGAGGTCCTCCACCTGCTCCTGGACCATGGTCTGGTAGTACTGGTAGAGGATGCTCACAGCCAACAACGCCCCCATGCCCGAGCCAAAGACGCCGAAGAACTCACTCACGGCCGCCAAGGCCCCGATGATCATACCGCCGATGATGGTTATAGTGGGGATATACCTGTTGAGCAGCCTCTCTATGGGCTTCCTCTGCCTTCTAAACCCTGACACCTGCATCCCAGATTGGAGCAGTTGGTCGGCCATCTGGTCGGCACCCAGCCCGCCAATCTCCAGCCAAGTAACGCTGAACAAGACACAGAAGGCAACCACGATGACAAAGTAGATCAAAGCCCTAATGGGGTCGGCCAGGACCCCGGTTAGGCTGCCGGGGCTGGTGGTGTAATAGCTTAGCCCTCCTATGGGGTAGGTTCCACGGCTTGTCTGGTTGTACATCCCCAGCATGTTTAGAAACAGGTTGCTGTTGTCCCGGTTCCACCGCGTCCAGGTGAACTGCCCCAGGAGCTGGAAGTTGGCGAAGATGGCGTACGTGAGGATGACCGGTATGTTGCTCACGTAGAGGAGCTTGATGGGCATCCGGCTCCTGAAGCCTCTGTAGGTTCCGTGGCTTATGGGGATCTCCACGCGCATACCCTCGACGTAGATGACGAAGGCGAAGACGGCCAGGGTGGTTAGGAAGCCGATCATGTCGGGGTATCCAGGCCTGTAGAACCAGCTACGGGGCTCCAAGCCCCGGATGATGCCCTGTATGAAGGCCACCACAGCACCCAGTGATCGCCCGTCCCCCACTATGAAGGGGCTGAAACTCATCCACCATATGTTCTGGGTGATGCCTGCGACGATGAACAGGCTTATGCCGCTGCCAATCCCCCAGCCCTTCTGCACCAGCTCGTCCAACATCATTATGACGAAGCCAGCAGCCAGGAGCTGGACGAATATGAGGAGGGCCTGCTGCCGGGTTATGTTTCCGTAGACCCCGCTAACTATGTATATCCCGGCTTGGACCACAACCATGACGAAGCTGAAGAACTTGCTGGCGGTGGTGAAGAGTCCCCGGTCCTCTGGGTTGGTCCTGTCGAAGGAGATGATTTCTGAGCCCGCCAATAGTTGTATTATTAGCCCAGCGGTCACGATGGGGCCTATGCCCAGCTCCATCAGCGTCCCCCTGTTGGAGGCGAATATGATCCGCATGGTGGCGAAGGGGTCGGCTCCCCCGGTCTGTGGGATGCCGTAGAGGGGGATCTGGTTCATGATGAGGTATATGATTAGGGCGGCGAGGGTCCACATGAGGCGGGTGTTGAAAGGCACCTTTCTCTTGGGGGGTTTGACCTCGGGTATGAACCGCGAGATGGGCTTGAACAGGTCGAGGAACCGCAAATGTTTCCCTCAGTTTATGGTTCTATGATGGTGCCGCCGGCTTCTTCAATCTTTTCCCTTGCAAGGGAGGAGGCGTAGCCTACTTTGACTGTGAGGGGCCGGGAGATGGTTCCCCTTCCCAGCAGTTTGGCCACGCCAAGCTCCTCCAAGTCTAGGACCGAGTCTTCGCCCCAAGAGGGGCCCAGGACCTTTCTGGCCAAGTCCTCCAGGTCGCCCACATTTAGAGTGGCGGGGCGGGGCTTCTTTGCTGAGGGGGGTTTGAAGCCAATCCTCAGGAATCGCTGGGGCTCGTATTTGACGGTTCTAATCCAGAAGTGTTTCCTGCCCCCGGCTTTGCCTTTACCCCCTCTCCCCCCGGCTTTACGGTGTTGGCCCACCTGGCCCCAGCCCATATACCTGCTTCCACGCTGTTTACGAGTCTTCCTCAACTTGTGCGGCAACTCAACACATCCTCCTAACCAACTCGTTGATGGCTTCCCCCCGGTAGCCCAACTCTCCCCTGCTCTTCCAGGGCCGCTTCACAGACTTCTTATAACCCTTCTTGGGGGGGTGTAGCCTGAAGAAGGGTTTAACCCCCTCCAGCTTGTTGAGGCTTAGCTGGCAGGTCACCAGTTTCTCGGCCAAGTCGTCGAAGCCCTGGAACCCCAGCTCCTTTACGTAGTCCTCGGTGAGGGGGCGGTTCCCCGGGGCCCTCCCCCTTTTCTCAAGAAGCTCTTTTACGGTTTCCTTGGTGGGCTCGCCCCAGGTGATCCAGTCCTTCGCCTTCTGGAGCATTCCCTGGTAGTCAGGTCTATCGTCAATGATGGTGGCGTAGTTGGGCCTCTCCACCCTAAGCATCCTGAGGGTGTCCTCCACCCTTCTAGGCACATTTATAGTGCCCCGCACCCTTACAACCAGCAGGCTCTTCATCGCCATCACACCCAGTCTGAGGGCGTCATCACCCTCATGGTGTTCTTCAAAGCGTTGAAGGTGGCGTAGGCGAAGCTGGTGGTTGTGGTGGTCTTGCCCTTGGTGCTGCTCCAGCAGTCCTTTATCCCAGCCAGGCGTAACACGTACTTCGCTGTGTCCCCCGCCACCAGCCCCAAGCCCTGGGGCCCTGGTATCAGGGTTACCTCGACGCTCCCGGCCTTGCCCGTCACCTTAAAGGGAAGGGTGTGGGGCTCGCCGCAGTCGCACTCCCAGCTCCCGCACCCCCTCCTAATGGGGTATAGGTTGAGCTTGGCCAGCCTGGTGCCCTTCTCTATGGCGTTTCTGACCCTCTGGGCCTTACCCAGCCCCACGCCAACCAACCCGTTTCCGTTTCCAACGGCTACCAGCGCAGTGAAGCGGCTGGACTCACCAGCGTCCGTCTGCTTCTGAACCAGATTAATGTTTATGACCTCGTTTTGGAGGTCGGGGACCAACGCGTCCACGATCTCCACCTCTTTGATCCTATCCCCCCTCTCAAATATCTCGTATATGCTGGCGATCTGGCCCTCATACACCATCCGCCCCAAGCCCGTCCTGGGCCGCCAGTTCTCCAGGGGGTTTTCCCGTCTTCTACTCAACACTTATCTCCTCAATCCTTGCCTTGACCTCATCGAAGTGGCTCGGAAGAGCCTCCGGTCTTAGTCCACGACGGAGATAGACTGAGAACCTCTTCTCGTACTCGATGGGGTCTAAACCTGTTTCCGCATACTTGGCGATAACCTCGCCTCTAATTGCCTCCAGCGAGGGGGCTATATCTGGGTCCATTGGGATAGCCAATCCCGCGTCGATGGCGCCCTTCGCCGCGGCGTATACCTTGTTCCCTAGTGTATGCCTTTTAAGTCCTATGTCTAGATAGGCCCTCTCAACACCTGCTGCCAGAGCCCTTTTGCCAGCCAGGAAGCCCACAAGGTATGCGGCGGGGATGTTTTTCCCACTGGCCTTCCACCCTAGCTTGGCCAGGTCGTGGCTCGTGGCTGAAGCCAGCACCCTGTCGCCGGGTATATGGGCCTCCACCAGCTGTATAGATACGTGGCGGTTACTAACTCTGACTACGAACCGCGGCGCACCCGAGGTGGCCAGGATTCTCCGAGCATGGTAGTCGGTCTTCCCCTCCCGTCTCCTCCGGTAGGGGACTCGGAACCTGGGACCCTTACCCAAAGGCCCGCCTCCTGAGATTGTTCTCGGAGATATACCTCTCCAAGTCGCTGACGCTCCTGAACTCTCCCCCTTTGGCCTTCCGGTACAGCATCCGATAGGTGCTGACGGAGATGAGCCTCCTCTCCCTCAGCTTTGCGAGGTGCTTCCTCTGGGCCCTTATCCTATTGATCCACCGGGTTTTGCGGCTCACAACAGCCATCTTGGCGCCCTTCCGGCTCCCCGGGCCTTTGCGTCTACCCTTCTTCTTTTTCTCGGCAAACACCCTAACCCTTCCCCGGCTCTGGCTGTTTTCTGGGAGGGCGCGAATAGCCTTGCTCTTGATTAGGCCCCTGATCTCGGCTCTGGTTATAGCCATGCTTATCTCGTCCATCCTCTCAGGGTCCATCCAGACCCTGTGGACGCCGCAGCCCAGCACAGATGCAGCCAACTTTCTCTGGGCAGACAGGTTCATTGTGGCTCCTCCTCTAGTTCCTCGAAATCGCTTTTCCCGGTTTGGACTCCAGGATTCAATATGCGGATGTTTAAATCCTTTGCCCTCTCCAGGATGGCCTCACGCTTCTTGGCTCCCACGGAGCCCCCTATCCTGGCGGCCTGGGTCTCGGGGTCGATCTTCTCCAAGTCCCTGGGGTTGAAAACCAGAACCTCCTCCAAACCAGAGGGGTGGAGACCCCTAACAGCGGCTGGACCCCTATACCCGGGTTTAACACTCCTAGGCCAGCCCTTCAACTCCGTACGCATCTTGTTGTCGATACCCCTAGGCTTCCGCCAGTGATCCTTAAGCCGTTTATAACGCCAGGACTCGAACCTTCTAAAGCGGGGCCGCTTCTTGTTAATCCTTGCACGAATCCTCAAAAGCCTCTTCAGTTCCTCGCTCACATCCCTCACTCCTTCTTATAGACGTATATGCCATCCAGGAATTTCCTAGGGTCCTTGCGGCGGATGCGGGTGGCTTGCTGGATGTTGGCGGCTGTCTGGGCGACGGCCTCTATGTCCACTCCCGTGACCACCACGTCGTCCCCCTCCACGGAAACCTGTACTCCCTCAAGTATCTTTGCAGTCCTGGGCTTGTTCTCGCCCACGAAGTTGTTGATGACCACCTGGTTGCCTTGGACCGTCACCGTCATGGGGAAGTGGATGAACACGATCTTCAACCTATAGGTGAAGCCCTGGGTCACCCCCTTAATCATATTCCTGACATGGCTGGCAACGGTCTTAACCAGGGCGGCCTGCTTCTTACGGGGGTTCTCATACCAGATGCGTAGACTGTTCCCCGCCAGCTCCAAGTTCAGCTTGGTGTGGCCAAAATCCCTAGACACCGAGCCCTTCACACCTGTGACTGCAACCTTACTCCCATCTAGGGTCAGGTTTACATCATCCGGAATCTCCACGAAGCCCTCCACTATTTGAACAGTCACCTATACACACCTCTAATACACGTAGGCAAGCAGTATTCCGCCGACGTTCTCCTCCCTGGCCTTGGTGTGGTCCATCACACCCTTGGAGGTGGAGAGTATGAGTACCCCTATGTCCCTGCTGGGGAGGAATCTCTTCTCCCACTTCTCCAACTCGGATACCTTTGTCTTGAACCTGGGCCTGATGGCCTTGGTCTCATTTATCCGCCCGAAAAGCTGCACCCTGAACTTGCCCTGCCTGCCGTCGTCTATGAACTCTATCTCGCCGATGTACCCTTTGGACTGGATGAGCCGGAGAACCCGCCCCACCAACCCCGAGGCCGGTGCAATAATACACTCGTTCTTACGCCTCTCTTCGTGGGCCATTATAGTGTTCAACGCATTTACAAGTGGATCCATATCCTCACCTCAGCTTCTTAAAACCAAGCTTCCCAGCCACCTCTCGGAAACACTGGCGGCAAAGGTTTAACCCGTATCTCCTGATGAGCCCCTGCTTGGTCCCGCATCGGATGCATCCCCTGCTACCCTTCCCGTAGTGCCTCTTCTTCGGGGGGATCTGCTTGCTCATGGCCGGCCCTCCACCTCCACATTATAGTTCTCGACTATGAATCTCATCGCCTCCTCCGGCGTCACCCTGTGGTTGTGCCCAACCTTGGACCTAGCCCTTCTACGCCTGGCAACCCGGTAACCTGGGCGTTCCAGGGAAACGCAGACATCCATACCAATGATGCCCTTCTCGGGGTCGTACCTGGTGCCCGGGAGGTCTATGTGTTCTCGGATGCCGAACGCAAAGTTCCCATCCCTGTCAAAGCTACGAGCCTTCAACCGGTGTCCAACGGCTGTAAGGGCCTTCCTCAGGAAAGCGTCGGCCTTCTCCTTTCTCAGGGTAACGGTGCACGCCATGGGCTCGCCCCTGCGGATGCCCCAGGGCCTTATGGATTGCTTGGCCACTCGATGGTTTGGCTTCTGCCCGGTTACCTCCTCCAAAATATCCATGGCGTTTTGGAGGGGTTCACCGCTGGCGCCCACACTAATGTTGACCACCACCTTGCCCAGTCTTATCTCCCTCATAGGGTTCTCCGCCATCAAACCCCCTCCTCCTCACCCAAGCTTATCACGGGCTCGTTGTCACCAACCACAAAGATGTAACTGGCAAGGGTCCTGATGTCCTCCCCCTGAGAAGTCCTGAGGGTTGCGGTTTTCTTTTCCCCCGGCTCGTCGCCTATGTGGATCAGGGTCCCCCTGGCCCCCTGGCTGCGCCCTCCAATCACTATGGCGGGTTTCATCTCCTTGAACTCGTAGTGGCCCAGCAACTCCCGCTCAGGGAGTTTCAGGCTCACCACATCGTTGACCTTGAAGTGGTCTTCCTCGGGTTCTAGGATGATGTTGGAGCCGTCGTGGAGGTTTAACTGGATTCTGCCCCCCTTCAGGGTGTTCTTTCCCTCCACCTTACACAGCTTCATCTGGGCCTCCTCGGGGGTTATAGGGGTTAGCTTGAGCCTTCCCTTCCCCGCGGGCAGGACGCGGAAATACTCCTGGGTGTCGGGTATTTGAACCACATCCATCAGCCCCACGGTGTATCCCTTGTCCCTCCTGGGTTTACCGTCCACCCAGAATTTGTTCTGGCTCAGGATGATCTTGGCCTCTTTAGCCGTCTCAGCGTAGCCCAGTTCCTCCCTGAGTAAAACCGTGGCTGGTATCCCGGTCTCTAGGCTGTGGGGGCCTGGCTTGGGTTTGATGGACCAAACCTTGGTTTTACGATGTATGGGCCAGTGGGCAGGGCTGTCATGCCTCTTCAAGTGCCTTGAGGGCCCCTTCTTACCCAACCTACTCCTCCTCCTGGAACCCTTTCCTCTCCAGCACCCCCCTCCTCCAAGGGTCCCGGAGGTTGAGCCGCGTGATCATAACATTCTGCGGCTTGATGGGGACCTGCACGGTGGAACCATCCATCCTCGTCCGGGTTATCCCCTCAACATAGATTCGATAGTGCTTGCGGTCAACCCTTAGAACCCGCCCCTCAGCCAGCCGCCGGTCGCCTTTCACAATGGTCACCGTATCGTCCTCCACAATAGGCATGCTTCTAACACCGTGCTCGGCCCTGAGCGTTGGGCTTAGGGGCGCGGAGAGCTGTCTCCCCCTTAAGTGGTGCGGGGCAGAGTATAGCCGCTTCCTGGCCTTGGATGGCTTAGTGGTCTTGGCCCTCATCAAACCACCACCCTGGCCAAAGCCCCTAGCCTTGCCCACCTCTCCACGGCTTCCCTGGCCACGGGTCCTTTAATATCAGATCCCCTCATGGTCCCCTCCGGGGTTAAGATCACGGCCGCGTTGTCCTCGAATTGAATCCAAGTCCCATCACTCCGAGGGTAAGGCTTCCTTTGACGGACAATCACCGCATTGAACAGTTGCTTCCTCATCTCAGGCGTCCCCTCCCTACATGAGACCATCACCAGGTCGCCAACCCCGATGCTGGGCAGCCTCCTACGCCTACCCTTATACCCAATCATCTGGATTATTCTGAGCCGCCTCGCCCCAGTGTTGTCGGCGCAATTAATCATGCTACCAATAGTCAACCCGCCGCTGGTCTTCCTCCGTGGCAGAATCCTACGCTTAATCCTCTTCGACATCCCTATGCCTCCTTCAGCACTTCCACCACTACAAAGGACTTGGTTTTGCTAAGGGGCCGGCACTCGGCTATGCGAACCTGGTCGCCCACCTTGACTGGCAGGCACGGGGTTCGATGGGCAGTGATCCTGCTCCTCATGCGGGAGTACCGCTCGTATTTCTTGTCGTAAACGGTGTAGTTGACTTGGACCACGCAGGATTTCTGCATCCTGGTGCTAACCACCACTCCTTCAAGGATCCTCCCTCTCACAGATAGGGAGCCGTGGAAGGGGCAGTCCTCCTCGCCGCAGTCCTTCTCCGGTTTCTTTAAAGCCATCAACTCTTGTCCCTTACCATCTCTTTCTGTTCTTCTTCACCCGGTCCTCGGGTCTCCCCATGATGGCGTATCCCTCCACCAGGACACTCTCCTCGCCCAGGTCGAACTTGAACACCGCGTCCTTCTTGGCGACCCTCCTATCCCCATTGCCCCTGATTACAAGGGTCTTCATGGTTTCATCCAGCACCACGCCTTTGATGCCTTTGTTGCAGGGGTTGGAGTCGTCCACCACCTCTACAGGTAGCCCTATCAACTCGTGTCGCACTATTTCACGTGAGTCGATAGGTTTAGACACGGTTATCCCTCCTCCTCATTCAAGGATGTTAGTATCCTGGCGATACTCCTCTTGAGGGCTCGGACTCGCCCAGGGTTCTCCACGGCTCCACCTGCCTTTATCATGGTTTTTAGCTTGGTGAGCTCGGTGCGGAGTTCTTGGAGCTTATCCAACCGCTCCTCCCTGGACATCTCCCGAATCTCCCTCATCTTGAGAAGGGCCATGCTTATTCACCCTCCTCCGGTCCATCACGGGGGGGCTTATCCTCATCCTCCTCTGGGGGATGTGGTTCAGCCTCCTGTGTTTGATCCACCTCAGCCGGCTCCTTGGATGGGACTGTTTCCTCTTGGGCCTGCATTGGTGGCTCCGCCGCCTCTTGGGCCTCTCCCTCTTCAAGGGTTTGAGCCTCGGGCTCCAGGCTCTCAGGTGCCTGGGCCTCCTCCTGCGGTGCGTCTGCGCCTTCCACTGGAGTGGTCTCGGCAGGAGCCTCCGCTGGGGAATCCTCTACTTGGGCCTCCACAGACTCGGCCTCCTCCGGCTCTCCATGGGGCTCAGCCTCCTCCCTCGCCTCCTCAACCGGGGCCTCAGGAGCCTCGGCAGCGGCCTCCTCCACGGGTTCAATCGTCTCAACGGGTTCAGGCTCGACGGCCTCTGGCGCTGCTTCCTCCAAAGCCTCAGGTTCCTCGGCTTTGGCCTCAGGGGCTGCCTCTACTGGTGCGGGGGGCTGGTATTCCTCTGGGGGCAGCTCACTGAGATCCACCTTATCGGGGAACTTGGCGTCGGGGGGAACGATGTTCACAGTAACCCCTAGCACACCCCGCTTCATCTTAACATGCATGGTGGCTGTTCTCACTTGTTTCAGGGCTGGGTCTCCAGCCTTGGGCACGTAGCCCTCCACCACCTTCTCGAACCTGGACCTGGCGCTCCTCAGAGGCCCCCTCAAAACGATCTCGCACCCCAGGGCCCCCGCCTCCATGATGCGGTTCAAGCTCCAGAAGACAGCCCTCCTGAAGTGGATCCCACGCTCCAGAGCGTTGGCCACCCTGGAGGCCATGATCAGGGGGTTGAGCTCGGGCACCTCCACCTCTATAACGGTTATTTGGGGGTTGGACAAGCCGAGTTCTTCCTCCAGCTTGAGGGAGGCCTCCTTGATGGCCCTCCCCCTCCTCCCAATAACCCTGCCAGGCCTCATGGCGAAGAGGTTTATCTGGGAACCCAGAGGAGTCTTGGTGAGGGTTATACCCCCGAAGCCGGCTTGCTCGTACTCCCTGGCCAGCAGCTCCTCAACCCTCATGCGCTCAACGCTGTCCTTGATTATTCTCTTGACCACAGACATTAGAACTCCTCGACCGCGACCTCTATGTGTGTAAGGTGTTTAAAGTAGGGGGTGGCCCTTCCGAAGGCTCTGGGGATGTATTTCCTTATAACCCTCCCCCGCTGGGCGGCTGCGTGAACTATCCGAAGCCTTTCAGGGTACAAACCCTTGAACTCGGCGTTGGCTTCCACGGATTTGAGGACCTTAAGTATCTCGGTGGCAGCCTTCTCAGGATATCTACCTGCGTCATGGCCTTGGAGGCCCTTCCTATGGGCCACCTTCTTCCTGTGGCGGTAGTAGGGGACCGGTCTCTTCTTGGCTGCCACGTCCTCCAGGAACCGCTTGGCGTCTTCCAGCTTCATGCCTTTAATGGCGTGGCAAATCTCCCTAGCAGCCTTGGGTTTGATCTGAAGGTCCCTACCGCTGGCTATGGCTGTCCGCTCGGGGTCCAGTCCCTGCACCGAGTATCTCCAGGTCGGCATATACGCACCGTTCGCCATGGTTGAATCACGTCTTAATATAAAAACATTGTTAGCCCCCGGTTTCTTGGGGCCATCTTTTTGAAAAACGGTGTAAACAGGGGGTTTTCCCCCAGAAAAAAGGGGTGGAAGGCTACTTGAGGGGGATGTACATGCTGCTCCTCGATGCGCCTATTCCTGGTCTCCCGTGTCTCACTGGGGTCATGGTTATCGCATACTCGCCCAGGTAGTGCCCCAGCATCTTCTCATTGATTTTTACCTCTTTGAATTCCTTACCTGTGTAGCAGTAGATGGTTTTTCCCAACATCTCTGGGAGTATGACCAGGTCCCGGGCGTGGGTTCTCACAGGCCTCCCATCACCCTTCCTAAGCTTCTCCAGGACTTTGCGCTGTTCATCCGTTAGGCCTCGGCGGAGGCTTCTCCGCATTCTCGCGGGTAGGAGTCGGATGAACTCATCCATGGACATGGACTGGAGTTCCTCCGCCGTTTTCCCCCGCCACCTGAATTCCTTGGGCATTTCAACTCCTCCTTCGGCTAAGTGGGTTTTAAACCCTTAGTTTCTCCTCCTCTGTCTTCTACCGCTGTTGCGAGCCGCTATGAGGCCGACTTTCGCTCCAGGTGGGGCATGCCGGCTCACAGTGGTGGATTTGCCCGGCCTGCGGTGTCGGCCACCGCCGTGGGGGTGCATGGCCGCCGGCATCTTCACGCCGTGGGCTGTGGGGTATTTGTGCCCTTTGGCCCGCTTTGCGTGGTACTTCTCCCCGGCTTTCATGAAGGGTTTCTCTTTTCGGCCTCCACCGCTGACGACCCCTATGGTGGCTCTGCAGGCGCTGAGCAGGGTGACTGTTTTCTTACTGGGGAATCTAAGGGTGGTTTTGTCGCCGGTGTGGGCCATTACTGTGGCGAAGGCGCCGCTGGATCGTGCTATCTTTCCCCCGTCCCCGGGTCTAAGCTCGATGTTGCAGACCATGGTTCCCTCGGGTATGCTCCCAAGGGGTAGGATGTTTCCCACGGCTAGGGGTGCTTCGTGGCCTATGTATACTGGTTGGTTGACTGCTAGGCCTTCCACCGCCGCCTGGTAGAACCCTTGGTTGGGGGCTAGTTCCACGTAGGCGAGGGGCGCCCCCCTCCCGGGTTCGTGGGTGAGGGCTCTCACCTTGCCTTGGAGGGTTTCCGGGGCCAGTGTGGGGTATTTTGCGGGTGCAACCTTGTTCTTGGAGGCTCTGAATTGGAGCCCGCCTCTTCCCCTTCTCTGAACTCTAATCTTTTTACCCATTTAACCACCTCACAGTATTCCCAGCCTTATTGCCAGGTCGGATGCGTCGTACTGGTCCGAGAGTTTGACGAAGGCCTTCTTTTCACCCGTCTTGGTGATCAAGGTGTTCACCTTGACTGCCTCCACCTCGTATAGTGCTTTGACAGCCACCTTTATGTCTGCCTTGGAGGCCCTCCGGTCCACGATGAAGACTAGCTTGTTCTCGTTCTCGATCATGTTGACGCTGCGCTCCGTCATCAGGGGGTATTTGATTACTTTGCTTGGGTCCATGGCTACCTCACCCACACCTCGTCCAGTTTTTTTAGAGCCGACTCGGTCCAAACCACTAGGCGTCCAGGGTGGGCCCCTGGGGCCAACATCTCGGCGTTGAGGGACTCGACATCTGTGACCTCTACGCCTGGAAGGTTGCGGGCGGCTTGGGATATTCCCCGGTCTTGGTCCACCACGATGAGGGGGCCTCGGCCTTTCTTGTATTTCCTGCCCCGCGTCTTACCCCTGCCTGCGCGTATGGTTTTCCTGTTGGCTCTCTCCACATCCTCCCATAGGGACATCTTCACCAGGAACTCAGCTACCTGCTGGGTTTTGGTTAGTGTGCTTAAATCATCGCTGACTACCAGAGGCAGGGTGTCCGCTTGGAACCTGTGCCCCCTCTTCTCAACGAGTTCCCTCACGGCTGTAGCCGCTATCCCTGATCGGATGGCAAGCCGCTTCTCCTTCTTGTTGATGCGTTTGACGATCTTCTTATTTGAGAGCGGGGGGAATCCTCTGCGGCCGCCTACTGTTCCTATGGCGAATGCGGCTCTTCTGCTTCCCCTGAGTCTGGGGACTCGGGCTATGCCGTGGCCTGTTCCCCAGGACTCGGCCGTGGTCCGCTTCCCAGCCATGGGGTCCCTGCCCTGGGGCTGGAACCTCCGGCTTTGAAGGGCCACGACTGCTCTCTTGATCACGTCGAACCTCACAGGCGTCTGGAACACCTTGGGCAACTCAACCTCCCCGGTTACCTGTCGCTCCAAGTCGTAAACAGGGACCTTCACTGCTCCACACCTCCCTTACCCCACTGGGTGTGCAGGTATGTTATCTGGGGGGGCGCTTCGTAGTGTTGGGGCCTGACGGCTTTCCTCATCTTCACCAGGCGTTTTGGGGGTCCAGCCACGCTTCCCTTCAATAAAACGTACTCCGTCTTGACTAAGCCGTATCTCTTGAAGCCGCCTTTCGGGTTCACCCTCTCGTTGTCTTCGCCCATCAACATGATTCGCTTGTTGTACTCGGTTCTATTGTGGAACCCCATTTGGCCTGCTCGCGGCACCTGGGGTAGGACCCTCCGGGGGGTCCAGGCGCCGATGGATGCCACGGCCCTCTTCTGTTTCCGGGACTTGTGGCTGAGTATCCTTATGCCCCACCGTTTGACGGGGCCCTGGAACCCTTTGCCCTTGGTCACGGCCACCACGTCTATGGCCTCCCCGGGTTGGAAGACGTCTTTGACGCTTACCGTCTTGCCCAGGAGGCTCTCGGCGTAGTCCAGCTGCTCCTCTATGGAGCCCCCTGTTATGGGTATCTCCATCAGGTCTGGGGCTTTTTGGGGTATGCTGGCCAGCCTGGGCTGGGTGGCCACGATGACTCGAATCTCGGCCAACTTGTCCAGGTTGTCCCGCATCTCCCTAAGCCTGTCCTCGGGCCGGGGATCGGTGGCAAAGGGTATGCGCCTGTGTAGGTCTCTCGGCTGGTCCCTCATCCAGGCCTCTGTGACGGCCTTCAAGCCGTCCACGGTCTTCTTGTAGGCCCGAATCGCGGCGACCAGCACGGGGGGAGTGTCTATCACGGTGGCCGCGGCCTTTACCTCGCGGCCATACGTGGGAACTCGTCGCCTGTCCTCGATGTAGAACAGGTGGGTCATGCCTGCCTTGTAGCCAGCGAAGCCTGCTAGCTGGGGACTCCCATCTAGCTTGGGCCAGTGGCTCACCCTCCCCTTAGGGTTCTTGGCCCGCTTCCTGGGGGAGTAGCTTAGTGAGCCCCGCTTAGGCGATCTTACTCTTGGCATTAGGTGACACTCCGTCTAAGAGCTACATGGAATCAACATACCTCACTTTTAAAGGTTAGTCTCACCGGTGGCGAGGCCGAGCCGCCGGTGGTTTTATTGGGTTAGAACGATTTGAGCGGGGTTTCCCCTCTTGTTGAGTCCCAGGGGGAGTGTTCTACTCTTGTGCTTGGGGGCATAGGTCTCGGAGGGGGCACTCCCCGTGTCTCGGGTTGGAGGGCCTGCAGATGGTTCTACCCAGCTTAACCAGGGCCAGGTGGAGGTCTCGGAACCGGTCAGGGGTGGCTAGGTCCTCCAGGGCCTTCCTGGTCTCCTCGTACCCCGCTTCCCGTCTCACTACCCCCAATCTCTTCGCTACCCGTTCCACGTGGCGATCCACCGGGACCACGGGGGCTCCCACGGAGAAAAGCAGGGCCACATCGGCGGTCTTGGGTCCCACCCCGGGTATTTCCATTAGTCGCTCCCTGGCGGCGGCTAGGGGTTTGTTGAATACGTGGTCTAGGCCGCCTTCTTCCAAGGCCATCCTGGCGGCTGCTTGGATGGTCCTTGCTTTCAGTCTCCACATTCCAGCGGGTTTAATGGCTTCCTGGAGTGATTCCAGCGGGGCTTTTGCTATCTTGGAGGGGTCCAAGCCTATGGATTCCTCTAAGCGCTTGTAGGCCTGCTGGGTGTTGGGCGAGGAGGTGTTTTGGCTTAGTATTGTCCTCACCAAGCTGGGGAATGGGGGTTGGGGTTGGTGGGGTGGCGGCGCGCCGTACCACTCCAATAGTTTGTTCACCGCTCTCCTGTGTCTCACAGAAACATCTTCAACCCAGTCAAGTGGCGGGGGTTCACCGAGGGCAGCCAGTTTTTCATCGATTAGCTCTAGGAGGCCTTCTAGGTTGGTTCGTTCCTTAGCCGATATGCATATCCATGGCAACCTGAATTGGTCCAGGCTCAGGGCATCTGGGAGTTCACCGCACCTAGACGGGTTTTTATCCACCTTGTTGAACACCAGTATTATCCGTTCCCTCTCAACCCCAATGCTCCTTAGGATTCTGACCCCCTCGACAATCTTCAGCTTCAAGGCCTCCAGTTGGTCCGATAGGTCGAGGAGGAGGAGGACCAGGTCGCTGCTCTTCATGTCTAAGAGGTTCAGCTTGAAGCTTCCAATGAGGCGCGGGTCCAAGTCCAACATGAATCCAATGGTGTCTATGAATAGCACCGTGGTCTCGTGGTCTATGTATCTCCGCTGGTATTTGCTTGAGAGTGTGGTGAAAGGCCTGCTGCTCACCGTCTTGTTGTCCCCCGTTAAGGCATTAAAGAGGCTGGTCTTGCCAGCGTTGTAGAAGCCGGCGATGCAGACCACGGGGTAGCCCAGCTCCCTTCGCCGCTTGAAGATCCGCCGTTTCTTCTCCTCCATGAGCCTGTCGATCTCTTTGGATATGCGTGCTTGGGCCCTGGAGATCTCCCTCAACTGGCCGTGGAAGGCGTACTCACCGCCGGCTCTGAAGAAAGGCCTCTCCTCCCGGTAGTTTATGGAGGCTTGGAGCTTGTAGAAGGGCTCCATCTTCTCCAGGCGCGCGGCCTGGATCTGGAGCTTGCTCAGCCTATCCGAGGCCATCTGGTCGAAGATCTCGAGGGCCAACTCGTGGCGGTCGATCACCTCCACGCCCAGGGCCTTCATGAGGTTAAGCTTCTGGCTGCTTTTGAGAATGTTATAGAAGATGACCATGTTGGCGCCCAGGGATTTGGATTTCCGGGCCAGCTCCTTCACCTTTCCGCTCCCCACGTAGTACTTGGAAAAGGGCTTAAACCGGCTCTGGACCACCTCCCCCACCACCTCCACTCCCAGCGACTCCACCAGCCGCCTAAGCTCGTCTAGGCGAATCCTATAGAAGGTGTGGTCGTGGACGTTGGTCTTCAACATACACAGTATGGCTTTGGCCTGTTTCCCGTCTATCAGCAGTGGTTGGGGTTCCATCAGCATATTGAAGCCTCCATGGAGGGTTAAAAACCCCGGCTTTCAACCGCGGCCCTGTTTGTATTAGCCACCTCTCTGAGGCTTAAGGAGGCTGGTCCCCCTTCTTCTGGGAGCCGTTCTGTCTTGGATTGTTGGGGTTGTAGAGGTGTGGCTCCTTGGGCCAGCCTCGCCTTGTTGTAGCTCTCCACTGCCAAAGGGTTCTCCGAAGGGTGTTTCTTCACAGGTATGTGGTTTAGATGGGCTGCCGAGCCTTTGGAAACCACGTCCATATCCACCACGGGCTTGGCCGTAGCCCCAGGGACCGAGGCATTCCCCACGTGAACCCCCTCGGCATCCAAGCCCACCAGCCCAGGGTGGAGGCACCTCTTAGCCTCTTGGAACCACTCAGCGTTGAAAGGCTCAACCCCCACGCTCAAATCCACCACCCAGGTCCTCTACGGCCCTTACCCGTAGCTCCCCCATCAACCGGCCAAACCTGGCTCTAAGCCCATGATCCACACAGACCCGTCCCTCCAGCAGCCTCGAGAAACGGCTGTTGAGCGCTCTCCCCTTCTCATCGAAGTCGGTTAAGATAAGCAGCCTGGAGCACTTACTCGCCAGCATCTCTGCTTGTTCGGCCTCCCCCACCCCCAGGGGGCCTAGGGTTGCTATGGGCGCCCTACACCCCCAGGCCTCCAGCCTCTCCCGGTCTCTCCTCCCCTCCACCAACACCAAGTCCACCAAGTCCTCCAGGTCCCCCATGAGCGCGGCCAACTCCTCCACAACCTCCCTCCGAAGCTTGTAGTCCCTAGCCACCCACCAACACCACCACCAAGTCGTTTACATTCGTACCCGTGGGGCCCGTCTCAATCGTATCCCCCAGCACAGTAAAGAATCGGTAGCTGTCGTTCTCCTGGAGCGCTTCATGGGGGTTGAGGCTGTGGGAGGTGGCCCTTGCTAGTGTGGCGCCGTCTGCCATGGCTCCGGCGGCGGGTGTGGGTCCGTCTACTCCGTCGGTGCCCATGGAGGCGAGTAGGGCTGGGAGGCCTGATAGGCGGGTGACCGCCCCTAAAACCAGTTCTTGGTTTCGACCCCCCGAGCCACCACCCTTAACGGTCACCGTGGTCTCACCCCCCATTAGAAGGGCGGCGGGAGGTTCCAGGGGTGCTCTCTGCTCCGCCAGCTCTCTGGCGATGGAGGCTGCCACCACGCCCACCTCGCGGGCCTCTCCCTCCAGGAAGCCCGTTAGAACCATGGTGTGGTACCCTAGTCGTTGAGCCTCCGCCTTCCCAGCTTCCAGGGCCCGTCGGTTACTGGCCACCACCAGGTTCACCACCCCTCGAAAAACCGGGTCCCCCGGCTTGGGTGTCTCCCTAAGCCTACCCTCCACCCCCCTTTTCAGCCTCTCCAACACGGCCTTGGGAGTAGAGCCCTCCAACCCGTATCGCCTCAACACGCTGAGGGCGTCGCCAAAGGTGGTGGGGTCTGGAGCCGTGGGCCCGGAGGCTATGGTGTCCAAGGGGTCGCCCACCACGTCCGAGACCACCAGGACCAAGACTTTGGCGGGGTGTAGGTGGCGGGCCAGCTGCCCCCCCTTCACCTTGGACAGGTGTTTGCGCACGGCGTTCAACTCGTCTATGGTTGCCCCCGCGCGCATGAGTGACTCTGTTACGGCCGCCAGGTCCTCTAGGGATACTCCCTCCACGGGTTGGGGGAGGAGGGCTGAGCCACCCCCCGACACGAGGACCACCACCAGGTCGCCCACCCCTAAACCGGTGGTGGCCTCCAGCATCCTTCTGACCCCCTCAACGCCGCTTGGTGTGGGGAGGGGGTGCCCTGCTTCGTTGAGCCCTATCTTCTCAGGGGGCTGGACTGGGTTCGAGCCCATGGGGATGTTCACCAGGCCCCACTCCACCCGGTCGCCCATCAAATCCTCGACGGCAGCCGCCATGGCGGCCCCAGCCTTCCCCCCGCCCACCACTAACACCCGATCCACCTCGTCTAGGTCCAAGCGGCCTCCAGGGTAGACTAGCTCTGAGCCCCGCAAGGCAAGGCAGTCCAACACCGCCCTATATGGGTCGGCGGCTTTCAAAGCAGCTTCAAGTATGGTGAGGGCGTCCCTGCGAAGCCGCTGGAAGAACTCGCTTGAAGCGTTGCTCAGCAGGGTCTTGGCGTTGCGGATCAAACCACCCATAAAATATGTTTGGGGTGATAAAGGTGTGGTGGGTTGGCTACTCCCTGACGATGTAGTCGCTGGCCCTGGGCGGGTTAGGTGGCAGCCCTTTCCGGGTGCGAATCTTCTTAACCAGGTCTGGGAGCATGTTGTCGGGCACCGGCGCGTAGTGGTCGAAGGTCATCTGCCAGAAGGCCTTGCCACTGGTGGCGGCCCTCATCTCCTGGCTAATACCCAAGGACTCCGCCACCGGGATCATGCCTTTTATGTTCACTATGGGCCCGTCCTGCTCCACGCTTAGGATGCTGCCCCTCTTGCTGCTCAGCAGCCCTGTGACGTTACCCATCTCCTCGGCGGGCACCCTTATCTGGATGAGGCTAATGGGCTCCAGTAGGGTGGGATCGGCGCTCAAAAGACCCGCGTATATGGCCTGGCGGACGGCGGGCATCATCTGCGCGGGGCCCCTGTGGACGGGGTCCTCGTGGAGTTTGATGTCCACCATATTCACCAAGACTCCTCTGACGGCTTCACCGCTTAGAGGCCCCTCTGAGAGAGCCCATTGGAACCCTGAGCTGATGTGCTGCTTCACCTCTCGGAGGCCCTGGACGCCCACCGTGGTGTCGATGAGGACGTTGGCGTTCTCGTTGATGGCGAAGACGCTGCGGGCCTGCTTGGTGGTCCACCCCGCCTTCTCCACTAGCACCTGCTCGATCTTGGAGGGGCTCATGATCTCGCTTATCTCGCCCTTCTTGATGAGGTCTATCACCTTGGGGTCCAGCGGCTTGAAGGTGAAGAAGACCCTGTTGTGCTTGTTGGGGCTCTTCCCCATGAAGGGCCCAGACTCCTTCCGGATAGTCTCCCGGTAGACCACTGTGGGCTCGCTCTGGATCACGTCCAATCCATACTGGGTCTTCAAGTCCTTAACCGCAATCTCCAGGTGGAGCTCCCCCATCCCCGCCATCAAGTACTCACCAGTCTCCTGGTTGATGGTGGTGACCAGGTTTGGGTCCTGGATGCTCATCTTCTGGAGGGCGTCGATGAGCTTGGGCAGGTCCGTGGGTCTCTTGGGCTCCACGGCTATGGTGAGAACAGGGTCGGAGACGTATTTCAGGGCCTCAAAGGGAACGGCCTCGCCCATGAGGTCCTCGCCCACAATGGTTTCACCCGCCCTGGCGTCACTCAAGCCCAGGAGGGCCACAATGTTGCCCGCGGGAATCTCGTCCACAATCTCCCGGTAGGCACCCATGTAGATGCTGACCTGCTGGGCCTTGGCCATCCTATTAGCCCCCACCAGATAGAGGGTATCCCCCTTGCGAATGGTCCCGCTGAAAACCCTACCGGTGCACACAACGCCAGCCTGAGGGTCGATGATGATGTTGCTGATACAGATGACCAGGGGGCCGTCTGGGTCCACCTGCTCCATGGCCTGCCCCATCCTACTGTCCATCTCGCCCTTCCAGATGTGGCGGATACGCTTGGGCTGGTGCTCAACAGGGCTGGGAAGCTTGTGCACAGCCATGCTCAACACGGCTTCACTCAAAGGAAGGAGCTCCTGGAGCTTATCCAACTCGTTGTTCCTATACATCTCGATAATCTTGGGGAGGGTCAAACCCTTCTTGGCCAACATGGGCAGGGTGAAACCCCACCTATCCAAAGCAGAGCCAAAGGCCACCTCCCCCTCGCCTGCATTAATCGTCCACTCGTTCTTGATCTCATCAGGACCATACGTCTGGACTATCTCGTTGAACTTGTTGATGATGCGCAGCAACTTCTTCTGGATAGCCGCGGGGTCCATCTTGAGCTCCTTGATGAGCCTGTCGAACTTGTTGATGTATAGGACTGGCTTAACGAACTCCTCCAGGGCCACCCGGAGCCGTATCTCGGTCATAATTTGGAACTCCTCGACGGCGTCCACCAGCAGGATGCAGCCATCCAGAGCCCTCATAGCCCTGGTCACCTTACCGCTGAAGTCTACGTGTCCAGGAGTGTCGATGAGGTTGATGACGTATTGGTCGTCTCCCTCCTCGTAGAGGAGGCTGATGTTGGCCGTCTTTATGGTGATGCCTCTCCTCTGTTCCTCCTCGAGGTAGTCCAGCGCTCGGGCCTCCCCCGCCCTGGAGGGAGCCATGAGGCCAGCCATGGCGAGGAGGCTGTCACTCATAGTTGTCTTCCCGTGGTCTATGTGGGCGATGATCCCGATGTTGCGGACTCTCTCCCTATCATGCATTAACTTAAGGATCTCGGCTGTCTGTTTGAAGCGTGGCATATTTATCGTAATCCTTTTTGATGTTGTCTAATACCACTGGAAGGGTCTTTTAAACCCTTCCCATTCTTTGCAGGGTATTTATGGGGAGTGGTTTCTATATAGAGGCCTTTCAATGGGTTGCCGCCTCCTCGGTCTCCTGGGGCTCCTCTAGGAGGGAGCAGATGTCGTTCTCACCCCAGATCACCTTGTCGATACTGGTGGTGGCTATGGCGGTGCTGTACTCTGAAATTATCCTGAGTTCCCACGCTATCTCGTTGACGTGGGCCGCTAGGACGGGGTCATGGTTCTCCTGGAACTCCCTCAGCAGGCTCTCCTCCTCCCTCCCCACAGCCTCGTAGAGGTCGACGGCGTCGCTTGCTTGTTTGATGTCTGCCGTGAAGAGGCTCTTCATGGCTTGGTCAAACATATTGAAGACTACCAGCCCTATTTGGCTGAGCCTCTCGAAGAGGTCCTCCTCCTCTTTCCGCCTGTACTTGTCGATGGCCATGACGATGCGGGCGACGTCGTAGAGCCTGTCGCCGATCATCTCCAGGTACCAGGCAATCATGTTGAACTGGGTGATGTTGAGGGGACTGGTTATTCCAATGGTCTCAGACATGAGGCGGTTCTGCTGCGCCAGTGAGAGAAGCCTTATCATCAACCAGAAGATGGTGTCGGCGTCCTGCTCCCTGGCCAAGGCGTCTTTAGCTAGCTCCATATCCCTGTCGATGAGGGCGTCTAGGCACTCCTTGAACATGATGCTGACGATCATGTAGAGGCGTTTTAGCACCGTCTCCATGGGGAAGTTTTTCGGGTCCACGCTGCACTGGAGCAGCAGGTGGGTCTCACTCTCCTCGATGATCCCGATTCCAATTAGGCGTCGAGTCACCTCACGAATGGCCTCGATCTGTTCCCGTATGAGCCTCCTCTGGCTTTCAACTCTGATGAGGCTACGGCCGAGTACGTAGTTTCCCACGATTACCCGTGAGAGGACCCTGGTGTTGTCGCATTGGTCCACGTTTACCACGTAGACCTGCTTATCATCTAGTCGGCTCTGCTCGGGGGTTATCCGGAGAGCCCCGTCGCTTTCCTCTGAGATGAAAACCAGGTCTCCTTTTTTTAGGCCTGTTTTCTTAGCCCAACTCATGGGGAGGGAGACGCTTAGGGTTGAGTAACCCACTTTTTGGATTTTTCTAGGTTCCATCGTTTACACCTGTTTTTTCGGAGGGTTTTGGCTGGGCAGTCATTTAGTGCCTGACCTCCGTATATATGGTCATTACTTCGCTGTATAACTAAATGCGTCAATATAAACATAGTTGTTTATATTTATGGAGCGGGGGGCTCACCCCGTGAGAGTGAAACTCCAATTAGCCAAGAATCTAACGTATATGGCTAGGGCCAGGAGGACCAGGGCTAGCAGGGATACCAGGTAGTCTCTGGGCGTCATCTCCAGCTCATAGAGATTAGTACGGTTGGGGGAGGCTCCGAAAGCCCTTGACTCCATGGCTTCAGCGAGTTCCAGGCTCCTTCTTATGCTGTTGATTATCAGTGGAAGAAGGATGGGAATGTAGTTTCTGACACGGCTGAGGAAGTTGCCTTTGTCCAGCTCCAGCCCCCGTGACCTCTGAGCATCCATTATTGTTTGGGCCTCGTCGGCTAGGACGGGTACGAATCGGATGGCGGTGATGAAGGCGAAGTTGAACTCGTAGGGTATGCGTGCCTTCTCGAGGGCCAGGCTTAGTTTGTCGGGGCTGGTGGTGAGGAAGAAGACGCTGAAGCTGGTTACGAGGACTATGAAGCGGATGGTTAGGGCGGCGCTGTATTCAACTAGGCTGGGGGTGAGTCCCCCGCGGAAATAGTAGAAGCTGATGAGGTTGGTGATGAAGATGAAGGCGGCTATTACGCTGGCCCCCTTGATTGTTTTCAACCACTCCTTGGTTACTTTGGCTGTGACAACCAGGGGTATTTGAACTGCTAGGATGAGGAGGAGGGGAATGGCTTCCAGGAAGATTACTGAGGAGGCGAAGAAGACTAGGGTTAGGAGGAATTTGGCTCGGGGGTCCAGCCTGTGGATGGGGGAGTCGCCCCGAGTGAAGCGAAGGCTCTCCAGGAGGCTCATGTACGGCCACCCCCTAAAACCCCTCTGAGAATATCGCACCCCTCCCCCACGTCAACCACGTCCTTGGGGAGCCCGTGGTTGGATAGGAGGGCGAAGAGCTTGGTGATCTCGGGCTGGGCAACGCTGCACCTCTCGAGGGACTCGACCCGGGTCATCACCTCTTTGGTGGGCCCCTCATCTAGGACCCTCCCCCCGGCCATCAACACGATGCGGGGCTGGCTCTCAGCAACAAACTCTACGTCGTGGGTCACAACCACGATGGTTTTCCCCTGGGTCCTCAGCTGCATTAAGAAGTGTTTTAATCGCTCTTTCTGGCCGTAGTCTTGGCCGATGGTGGGCTCGTCTAGGACCAGCACCTCTGGGTCCCATGCAAGGACTGATGCCAGGGCCACCCTCTTCCGCTCCCCCCCGCTGAGGGTGAAGGGGCTTTTATGCTTGTATTGAGCAAGGTCAAGGAGGTTGAGGGCCCAGTCCACTCTTTTCTCCACCATCCCCTCATCCATCCCAAAATTCCTCAGGGCGAAGGCAACCTCCCTCTCCACCGTCTCCTCAAATAGCTGGTCGTCGGGGTTTTGGAATACCAGGCCCACCCTCCTGCTCAGCTGAGCCACGCTAGTCTCGGAGATATCCCTCCCATCCAGCAACACTCTGCCACGCTGGGGCCTGAGAAGGCCGTTGAAATGCTTGATCAGCGTTGTCTTCCCCGCGCCGTTCTCGCCCATAATGGCTACGTAGTCGCCTTGGTGGATCTCCAGGTCCACGTCTTTGAGGGCCTCCACCCCCGCGGGGTAGGTGTAGCTTACCCCTTCCACCTGGATGATGGCTTTGTGGTAGTGCTCTCCCACGAATTGGTGGGCTGGAGACGGCTTTGTGGTGGCGGTTGTTGCTTTGGGGAGCCGGGGGAGTATGGCTTGGTAGAACTCCTCGGGGGAGAGGGGTGGGGACGGGAATAGCTCTGGGCCCAACATTTTTGAGAGCATTAAAACCCTGGGGATTCCCACACCCAGGAGCCGGGTCTCCTCCCTGCCCAGAACCTCCCTCGGGGACCCATCGCTGACGAGCCGCCCCCTATCGAAGACTACTATTCGATCCACATACTTGGCTGCTATGTCTATGCGGTGCTCGATGATGATGATGGTTATGCCCAGCTCTTTGTTGAGGCGGTCCAAGACCTGAAATATTCGCTCAGCCCCCACGGGGTCTAGGAAACTTGTGGGCTCGTCCAGCACGATGATGCTGGGGCGCATAGCCAGCACCGAGGCAATGGTGAGGCGCTGCTTCTGGCCTCCTGAGAGTTCGTGGGTGGCTCTCAAGCGGAGGTTTTGGATCCCAGTAACTCTGGCAGCCCAATCCACCTCGCGGTACATCTCCTCCCGGGAAACCCCCAGGTTCTCCAAGCCGAAGGCTATGTCCTTTTCAACGGTTAGAGCAAAGATCTGGTTCTCGGGGTTCTGGAAGATTAAACCCACGTGGCGAGCCAACTCCCATGTCGGGTGCTCCCGCGTGTCCAAACCCATAACCCTAACAGAACCACTCATCTCGCCCTGGTAGAACCTGGGGATCAAACCGTTGAGCGCCCGGCAGAGCGTCGTCTTGCCGCATCCACTGGGCCCGGTGAAGAGGATGAACTCGCCCTCCTCTATGGTGAGGTTGATGTCTTGCAAGGCGGGCTTGGAGGCTTGGGGGTAGCTATAGGTCAGCCCCTCCACCTCTACTTGGCCCAACCCCTAATCCTCCTAGACTCTCCTAAAGGAACAAGCTAAACCAAAATATAGTTTTCTAACCACAAACGGAAAACTACCTCCAGAGGGGGTTAAGGGAAACCCCCAGGTAAACCTCTTAAAAGAAGCCTGATGGAGGTCCCTCCATACAAGACGACGCTCAGTGATACCAGGTTAAGCCAATGTAAATAGCCTTCTGGGTCCAGGCCTCCCAAGAGGTTGTTGAGAAGGCTCGAAGAAACGACGAGTTAGGCTTAGGGTTGATTATGTAGGTTAGCCCGGGGTGTTGATGGATATGAGTTCTTCCAGGATTTTCTGGACTTCATTCTTGACTTCTTGGTAGGTGCCTGGGCCGTTGTACCCCGCTGCTGTGGGGTGTCCATTGCCCGTACCCCCCAGCCCCTCAGCCAGCTTCTGGGCAACCAACCCAAGGTTCACCCCCGTAGAGGCGTGGAAACCCTGCGTGGAACGCATGCTCACCCGGCTCCCACTCTTGGACTCGTTCACCACCACCGCCACATCAGCCCCCAGGGAAACCAGGGCCCGAGCAGCCGAGGCCTCGAAGGACCCCACATAACTGGTGGCAATCACCCACTGGCCGAGCCGCCATAACTCGGCTCTCTGGGCAGACTTTAGACGGGCCACCTTCTCCGAGGGCTCTACGTCCACCGAGATGAGCCCTAGGACCTGGGATATGTCTTTCTCGCCTAGGAGGTCTGCGGCCATCTGGAAGAGGCTTCGGCCGCCGATGCTGAACCCCTTGGAGTCGCTGGCGGCGCCCGCCAGGAGGGCCTGGGCGACTGGGTGGCTGGGCCTGTGCCCCGCCTCCAAGTATAACCGGTAGACCACCTCACAACTGCTGCTTGCCTCGGGGTCTACTACGAGTAGCCCATCCCCCTCCAACGGCCTGGGGTTATGGTGGTCCACGGCTATCAGGGTCTCGGGGTTTAACTCCCCCAGGGAGACCCCTGTTTGGTCTAGGGTGGAGCAGTCCACCAGGATGAGGGCTCCCCCCCTCCAGGGGGGCTCCGTGACGTAGTCCAGGCTAAGGGCTTGGGCCATTTTTTTTGAGGGCGTGTTGACCCCGCCCACAGCTACCACCTGGCAGTCTATCTCTGGCCTGAGGGTTAGGGCTAGCTCCCTCATGCCTTGGGCGGCTGCGAAGGCGTCGGGGTCGGCGTTGATGTGGGGTAAAACCATGGTTCGGGGGCGGAGTAGGTTTGTGAGCTTGGCTATTTGGGGGGAGACCATGGGGGCCCTCACTCGGTGGAGATGCCCAGCTCCTTCTGGAGCGTCTCCTGGAGGCCCGTCACCTTCTCCCTGGTCTTGGCCTCCTGCTTCTCCAAGACCTTTAACCGCATCTCCAAGAAGTCTTTCCGCTCCTCCAACTCCTTCAACACCTGGTCCCTGGGGCTCTCCACCAAGACGGCGCCCACAGACTTGTAGACCCGGCTGTCGGGGGAGGCCTTCTTAAGGGTCTCGATGGCCTTGTCGGACTCCATCATCTCCAGCTCAATGTTTTGTTTCTGGATCAACAGCTGTTGGAGGGTGTTCTGTAGGCTTTGAAGCCTTTGAAGCCTCTCCTGGACCTGGGGGGGCAGCTGGTTTATGGAACTCATTCTAACCCATTAACCCCTAGCCTTCTCTAAATACTTACCGGGGGGCTACCTGGAGCGGGTCCACTCCCGCCCCAGGGTCTCTCTGGCCACCACAATCTTCTGGATGTTGGCCGCGCCCTCAGCCCCAATACAGTAGCTCATAACGCCTCTAAGACCCATCTCCAGGGGGCACTCCTTTGTGTAGCCGTAGGCACCCATCCAGTACATCACCCTCCTGAATGTGTCCAAGGCGTAGTGGGGGGCCAGGTATTTGCACATGGAGATGTACTTGGCTGTCTCCAGGGCGCTGAACCTGCCCGTCTTGTATTTCTGGTCCAGCATCCATGCGGTGCGGTAGATAAGGCTCTTGATGGCTTCATGGTGGGCCACCATGTCGGCCAGGTCGAATTGGATTCCCTGGTATTTGGCCAGGGGCTGCCCGAAGGCCTCCCGCTCCTTTATGTATTCCATCCCCAGCTCCAGGGCTCTCTCGGCAGCCCCTATGCAGCTTGCCGATACCAGGACGCGGGCGGCGTCGAAGCCCTCCATGGTGTAGTAGAAGCCCCGGTTGGTCTCCCCCAGCTGGTACTCGGGGGGTATCTTGACACCGGTCATCTTGAAGCCGCCGGTGCTGATGGCCATGCGGCCCATGTTCTCGAAACGCTTGGTCACCTCCACCCCCTCCCAGTTGATGGGGAGGAAGACCGCCGTCATCCCCCGGTGGCCGGCCTCCCGGTTGTTATACCCGGTGACGAAGTAGCCCCC
>CAYWWV010000009.1:30386-37563 GCA_964462185.1 uncultured Candidatus Bathyarchaeia archaeon
GCCTGCACCAGGTAGAATACAGCTGAGGCCACGCTAATATCGGCGTAGCCCATCTCCTCGGCAGCTATGGTGGCCGTAACCCAGTCAGCGTTGCTACCCCCATCCTCCTCGGGCAGGGTTAGCAGCAGCAAACCCATGTCTCCCAGGCCTTTGATAAAACTCTTGGGCAGCTCATGCTTGGTGTCGTTTTCGCGGACCTGCTCCAGGGTGAGGTTCTTGGAAAGCCACTCCCTCACAGCCTCCCGGAAAAGATCCTGCTCCTCAGTGAACGAGAAATCAACCAATTTTAAACACCTACTAGTCGATGAGATTCTCGCCACAGCTTATTTAAGACCTTCCACAGGGGGACCAGAGAGGTTATAGGCTGTCCAGGACTAGTTCACCTGGTATAGATGAAGGTCCTTGTTTTGGGGCTGGGGCTCATGGGCCCAGCGGTGGCCCGGGACTGCTGTGAGGCAGAGGGCGTAGAACATGTAACGGGGTGTGATGTGGACCCCGCCAAGGTGGAGGCCGCACCTAAACTGGTGGGCTGCGAAAACTTCGACGCCGAGGTGCTCAGCGTCTTGGACCACGGAGCCCTGGTGGAGAAGATGAGGGGCTACGATGTAGTGGTCAATAGTACGGCTGCCAAGTTCAGCATGAATGTCCTGAAGGCAGCAATGGAGGCAGGCGTAAACATTGTGGACTTGGCTGGTGGGGGCTACCCCCATGAAGGCCCCCTCTACGATGAGGTGCGGGAGGCCGGGATAACAGCCATCCCAGGGTGTGGGGTGGACCCAGGGTTGATCGATGTCCTCGCCGGCCAGGCCATCTACGGGCTGGACCAGGTGGAATCGGTGATGTTCGCCTGCGGCGGCCTTCCCAGGGACCCGGAGCCCCCTCTGGACTACAAGATCGTCTTCGGCGGAACCCGTATGCCCGTGAGGCCTGGGAAGGTGCCCATGATCGACGAGGGAAAACTGGTGGAGCTGGACAGGTACAGCGAGGTGGAGCCCATCTACGTTGAGGGCCTGGAGCCTATGGAGGCCTTCGTTGACGGCTACCCCTCCAGTTTGCTGAAGCTTTGCCTGGAGAAGGGGGTGAGAACCTTCAGGGGCAAGACCATCCGGTACTCCGGCTTCGTGGACAAGATCACCTTCCTCAACGACCTGGGGCTTATTGGAGAGGAGCCCGTGGAGGTAGATGGGGCCCAGGTGGTTCCAAGAGACCTATTCCACAAGGTGGTCTACCCCTTGGTAAGGTTTGACCCCGGGGAAGGCGACAGAGACATCACCGTGATGCTGGTCCACGTGGAGGGCTCCAGAGACGGGGAGGAGGTGGTCTGGGAGTACGACATGGTGGACTACTACGACGAGGAGAAAAACGTCACCTCGATGGCCAGGACCACTGGCTACACCGCGGCCATCGTGGCCAGGATGCTAGGCAGGGGAGCAATCAAGGAAAAGGGCATCCAGTGGCCTGTCAGGGTTATAAAAGGAAACCTCTTCCGAGAGCTGGTGGGGGAGCTGAGGAGGCGGGGAGTGGAGATCACCGAGACAGTCACCGTGAGTAGGGAGATATCTATCTAAGGGTCATCACCGGCGCATTTACCGCCGGGATCTCCTTCTCTATTGTAAGCACAGCCCCTATTATAGGCCTCAACTCCAGCCTGATGGTCTCGTAGGGCTTGGCGTAGATATCCTTGTGGTCGGTGGGCACAGGCTTCACATCACTGGAGTTGATCCTCCTAAAGTCGACGTAGATCTGCATCTTCTCCCCCAGCTCTAGGAGGGAGTCGCTGTCTCCTGTGACGGGGGTTATGGTGGTGATGGTCCCGTTCCGGAACCTGTCGCTGTATATTATGGCGTGGCCTCGCTCGTTGGTGTAGGTTATGATTAGGCTGTCATCGCTGCAGTCCACGGGCTCGTGTCCCTGCGCCAGCTTGATGTAGAAGAGCACCTCCTCCAGGCAGACCTCATCCTGGTCCCCCGTGGTGGTGTTGCTAAAGTAGCCTGTGATGCCCGAGTCTGCGATTATGTTGGCCGTGGTCTCCTTCATCCCAGATATCACCGTGGTCTGAGCTTTTTCGCTCGTGAGGAAGCCTACGTTGAGGATGATGAAGCTGAAGGCGGAGGCGGTGATGACGAAGGCTGTGAGGATGATGGCGGTCTCGATGCCCGTTATCCCTTTTCTACGTAATAGTTTTTCCTCGGTGTTCGCCTTGTTTGATCTCATCTGGGTGGTGGTTGCCTGGATAATTGCTTTTACTCTTGCGGAGCTTGGCTATAGATTACAAATGCCACGATAGTGGAGAGGTGGAAGATGAAGAACTCGAAGAGGGGGTCGAGGAACCGGAACCTGGTTCTCTGGATGACTCCCACCACCAGTGACACAACCAGTAAGCCGTAGGCTGCTTGCCTCCAACGCGTTCTCTCCCCCACTGCCCCTCTACTCCAGCTTCCTGGGCTTCAACAAGTCGGATAGAGGAATGTCTACGTGGCTGCCGTCGGGGAGTTTGCGTCGGATGGTTATGGGTAGCACGTTGGCGTTCAGCTCTAGGATGGCTATGTCGATGGGGTCGGAGAGGTTGGGGGGGACCTCCACGAGGAGTGGGGCTCCCAGAGATATTTGCAGGGCTCTTGCGCCCACTATTCTTGCCCTCTCAAACCTGGTTAGCTTGGGCGGCCCAATTATTTTGTCCCTACTCAACTCTATCGACCAACGTCTCTACTGGTGGCTCCCTCGAGAACCATTGAAACATAACCTCAACCAGGGAAAAGCGATATAAACGTTTCTCGAGGCTACTCCTCCCCAACGACGGGGTTCCGCATAACACCCAGTCCTTCCACCGTGGATTCTATGATGTCACCCACCTTTAGCAGTCCCAGGGGATGGGCTGCTCCCACGCCTGAGGGGGTTCCCGTTGCGAATACGTCGCCTGGTTCGAGGGTTATGCCGTTGGAGATGGTGGAGATGATGGTGGGGATGTCGAATATCAGGTTGCGGGTGTTGGAGTCTTGTCTTGTGACGCCGTTTACCTTGCACCGGATGTCCAGGTTGCCTGGGTCGGGCACCTCGTCGCTGGTGACCAGGTAGGGCCCCATCGGGGCGAAGGTGTCCTGGCTTTTCCCCCGGAACCATTGGAGGTGTTGGCGCTGTAGTTTACGGGCCGATATGTCTTGGAAGACCATGTAACCAGCCACATAGTCCAGCGCCTCATCCTTGGGAATATACTTACCCTTACGCCCTATGACGAAGGCCAGCTCCACCTCGTAGTCAAGCTTCTCCACGGCCCTATTGTAGACCACGGGGTCGTAAGGACCCGTTATGGCTGTTGGAGACTTGGTGAAGAAAACAGGGTGTTCAGGCAGGTCTCCGTGACTCCCCTCCTTCACGTGCTCGGCATAGTTGAGGCCCAGGCAGACTATGTTCTTCCTGGTGCGGGGGATAGGAGCCGCAAGCTTTGCCTCCCCCAACTTTATTAAACCCTGAGTCTCCCCCGACTCCACCTTCTCCAAAGCCTTGGCCTCGGCCTCCCTGGCTTTGGCGAGGCCCTCCTCCCCCATGTCTAAGAGCTGTAGCATGGAGCCTGCACCAGTGGCTGCCTTAAGGTCCACCACGTAGTCTCCCACGACGGCGCCCAAGCTATAGCAGGAACCTTTTCGATACGTTACGAGCTTCATGGCTAACACTCGGATTACTCACAGGTATAATAGTTTCCACTTGGAGGGGTAAGAGATAATTAGTATTTAACCCTGGTTTTGGGTGTGCAGATTAATACTCATTCTTTGGCCGATAGAACCCTTTTGGGTACGCCCTTGGAGGTGGAGACAGGGAAGGCGGCGGTGGTCCGCCTGGTGGCGACGGAGAACATGGTGGTGGACCAGAAGGGGCTGGTGCATGGAGGATTCACATTCGGTCTGGCCGACTATGCAGCCATGCTAGCCGTGAACCACCCCCATGTGGTTCTCGGCAGTGCAGAGGCACGCTTCTTGGCCCCTGTTAGGCGGGGGGATGTGATGGTGGCCAGGGCACGGGTTGTTGGGGTTGAGGGGCGTAGAAGGATGGTGGAGGCAGGCGTCTGGGTGGGGGAGAAACAGGTCCTGGAGGCCCGTTTTAAGTGCTACGTCCTGGATAAACACGTGTTGGACGACGGGTAGCCATTTTGCTAAGATTTATATTTAGCTCGGGCGGATAGTCACGGAACGGGTGTTTCAAAATGCCACTAGTGTTTGACCCTTCGCAGAAGGGGTTTCAGAAGGTTCTTAGAGATTATCAAATCGAGGCGTTGAGGATTATTTGGAATCATGAGGGTGAGGGGCTGACTAGCAGGGAGGTCTATGAGGCCACCAACGAGGTGCTTGGCCCCCGCCGGAGAGTTAGCCGGGCAAGCATAATCAACTTCCTGAACGCCATGGTAGATGAAGGCGTTTTAGACTACTCCGAAGAAACCTGTAAGGGGGGTATGAGGAGGAGATACAAGAAGGGGTTGGATGAGGAAGGTTTTAAAAAATTCCTTGTCCAAAACATGATCTCCAGCCTCTACAGGGACTTCCCAGATGAGACGGAGCAGGTCATAGCGGAGACCTTTGGCTCCATTATTAGCCAGAAGGACTAAACACCCTGTTCAACCATGTTTCTCACCGTAGATGTGAAGCCGGGCCAAAGAGAGGAGAAGCTCATCCCAATAGGTGAGAACCATTACGAGGCCCATGTTAAGGCCCCTGCCCGCAGAGGGCGGGCCAACAAGGCTCTCATAAGGTTGGTGAGAGACACCCTTGGCCTCCAGGCCACCATTGTGAGGGGCCACACCTCCAGCCGCAAGCTGCTGCGGGTGGAACCCCTTTAGCGCCCAACAGGTTTTTAGCCTTCCACCAGCTCTGGAAACCCGATGGAGATATTGGAAGGACTTCACGCCGTCCGCATTGCCGACGCAGACGGCTTGGACACCGAGGTCTATCTTCTGGACTGCGAGGAGGGGGTTATCCTGGTGGATGTGGGCTTCACCCCCCAATGCCTGGAGAACATATCGCTTGAGCTGAAAAACATGGGGAGGGAGTGGGGAGATGTAAAGATGGTGATCATAACCCACGCCCACGGGGACCACATCCTCAACCTGCCCCAGGTGAAGGAGCTGACTGACGCTGAGGTGGTGGTGGGCCTGGGCGACGAGGAAAGGCTGCTGGAGAGGACGGGGGTTAAGGCAGACGTAGCATTGGACACCGGCGACATCATCGGCGCTTTCGGAAACATAGAGGTCATCAGGGTGCCCGGACACAGCCGGGGCAACCTAAGCCTCCTCCTCCACAAACACAGGGCCCTAATAGCGGGGGACACCATCTTCGGCGACCAGGAGGGCAACCTAGAGGCACCCCCCGAGAAATACTGCGAAGACGTGGGGGAGGCGGCCCGCAACCTGTCCACTCTTTTAAACTACGATTTCGACGCCCTCCTGTTGAGCCATGGGGCCAACATCCTTTCGGGTGCAAAGGAGAGGGTTAGGGCACTGGTGGATAATTGTGTTTAGCCCAGAAGGTGTATGACATCTCTAACTACTCGCCCCTGCTCCACGCCCAGCGCCCTGGCGGCGCTGGTGGCCGCCTTCACCTCCGCCCCAAACACGTCCTCGAAGCTGGACACGCCGGAGACGATGGCAGCAGCCAACCCAAGTTTCTCGGCCACCTCCAAGTTGAGGTAGCCGCACATCACCAAACCCTTCTCGCCTCTCACCAGGAGGAGGGGTGGCCCCCCAGGGATCTCCGACTTCAAACCCATGAAGCTCCTTCCACCAAACTCGAACTTTTCAATCTCGAACATAGCACCATCAACTACTCCCAACAACTATAAAAACACCCCCAGGCCCCAGGGGGGAGGGGGGGTAGACCTAAAAGGCAGAAATATGGCTCGGATTGAGTCAGGGGCTTGGAAAACGGCTTAAACGGCTATTCGTTTCAGCGCAAAAACCCGGGCTTTGCCTCCGGTTTAATACGCTTCAAGACGCCACAACCCCCTTAAAGCGTGCTCCAAGGCCTCGTGGGAGGCCCCCATTAAATTCCTCCAACCAGCTTCACACTGGGGTAAACCCTTCAACACATAGTCGAAACCAAGTGCCAACTCCATCTTTACTCCTCCAATCCGGCGTCCAGCTCCGCCACCATGCCCGCGTACACCGAGACCAGCTCCGGGTCCAAGGGAGACCCTGAAACCTGGTAGAACCAGGTCAGGAAATCGTAGGGGTTCCAGCTGTTGAAGCGGTCCTTGATGTAGCGGAGGAGGAGGGGGATGAGTGCTTGGCGTTTCAATGCAAGCCAGACCAGTTCGTTGAAGCTTGGCTTGGGGCTCCCCCTCGCCTGCTGTAGGTGTGTGAGTTCTCTCCTCACCCCTTCATCTATCTTGATGGTGGACACCCAATGGACACCTTCTGGTATACCTCAGTAGCCGTTTAGATAAAAGTTTTTTCTTTTTAGGTATACTATTTGGTGTCCTATTGTTATACTTGTTAGTTTACGCCTGGCAAAGGGCGGTAACCCTTAAACAAGGCGAATCCGCCCAGCTTATAGACCAGACATGAGCGAAATGGCTGAGAAAGTTCTAAAGACCATGAAGGACCTGGGGAAGCCTGTTAGACCGGGAGAAGTGGCGAAAGCCTTGGGTGTGGAGAGCAAAGAGGTGTCCAAGGCCATAAAGGAGTTGAAGAAAGAGGGGAAAGTCCATTCCCCCAAGCGATGCTACTACGCTCCCACCGAGTAAACCCCGGCCTCCACAACTCCAAGTTTTTCTAGGTTAAGGTGAAGCGGTACTCGGTCCAGTGGTGGTAGGTCTCCCCGGGTTCGAGGACGGGTGAAGGGTATTCAGGGTGGTTGGGGGAGTCGGGGTAGAACTGGGTTTCCAGGCACACGCCTGCCCTGGCCACGTGGACGCCCCGGTATCCCCGTTCCGAGCCGTCGAGGAAGTTCCCAGTGTATAGCTGGAGCCCGGGTTTAGAGGTGCGGACCTCTAGGACCCTACCCGATGTGGGGTCCACTAACCTTGCTTGGGGGCCTCTGGTGGGGTTGAGTGCGAAGTTGTGGTCGAAACCCCCTGCAAGCGCCAGCTGGGGAGAGTCTCGACGCAGGCGCTCTCCCAGCTTGGCCTCCTTTCGGAGGTCGAAGGGGGTCCCAGACACGGGTTCCAGTGGCCCAAGGGGGATAAGGTCTGG
>CAYWWV010000009.1:37663-42834 GCA_964462185.1 uncultured Candidatus Bathyarchaeia archaeon
TCCAAACCCTCTTGTCGAACCCTTTAAACCCCCCGTGGAGGTGGTTCCCCCCCTCGTTGAGGGAAAGCCTGTGTTCCACCCCGTTTAAAACAACTCTCCCACCTCTTATCCTGTTGGCGTACCTACCAACCGTAGCGCCGTGGTATGAGGGGGAGGCGAGATACCCTTGGAGGCTTGGGAAACCAAGGATTACGTCGCCCAGCACACCTGTTTTGTCGGGAGCCATAGCCCTCACCAGGGTGCCGCCATAGTTGGAGGCTAGAACCCTTATCCCATCCTCCAACTCGAATAGGTAGACCTCCCCCTCACCGGTTCTGCCCCAATACTCCAGCTTGTACCCCCATAACCCAAACCGCACCCTTGGAAAGGTTTTTCTCCCCTCCGCCCCAGAGTCTGAGCTGTGAACCCCATACTACTAACCGGCTTCGAGCCCTTCGGGGGTAGCAAAGTCAACCCTAGCATAGAGGCGTGTAAACCCCACAAAGGAAAGATCTTCAACGGCCATAGGGTTGAGGTGGTGGAGGTCCCCTTAAGGTTCCAAGAGATTCGACCCACCATAGTTGGGGCTTTGGACAGGCTTAAACCCGCGGCCGTCATATCCACAGGTCAGTCGGGGGGTGAAGCGATAGCCCTGGAGAGGGTGGCCATAAACCTGGCGGACGCCCGGATACCCTACAACTGTGGGGCGAAGCCCGTTGACACCCTCATAGAGCCTGGGGGCCCTGCGGCTTATTTCTCCACCCTCCCCCTCCGAGCCATCCATAAAGCCCTCCAAGAGGAGGGGATCCCCTCCAAACTTAGCAACTCTGCGGGAACCTTTGGTTGCAACCACCTGTTCTACGAGTTGATGCACGCCCTAGACCAGAGGGGGTGGGAGATCCCCGCTGGTTTCATCCATGTGCCCAAGCTCCCCTCCCAGGCCGTTGCCAAGCCAGGCCCCTCCATGGACCTCCCCCTCACCACCCGAGCCCTCGAGGTGGTCCTCCGGGTTGTGGGGGAAACACTCTAACTCCCATTGGGTTTAATAGCCGAGACCCCTATCTGAACCAGGATAGGTATGGGCTACTTTAGGGATAGAGTGGATATTCCCGATGTGCCCCTTGGGGCTAGAAGGATGGCTACCCTGGTGGTCATATTGATCATCTTGGGCGCCTCGGGGGTAGTGGTTGCCACCACCTCCGTCGTCAGGGTTCCCTCGGGTTACCGGGGGGTGCTTCTAACTTGGGGGAAGGTGGAGGACCGCATCCTCCAGGAGGGCCTCAACTTCAAGATCCCCTTCAGCCAGAGCGTTGTCCTCATGAACGTCCAGATACAGAAAACTGAGTCCGTAGAATCCACTGCAACCAAGGATCTCCAGGAGGTTTCAACGACGGTGGCCGTCAACTATCGGCTGGACCCATTGTATGTAAACGAGATCTACAAGGAGCTCAGGCAGGACTATGTGAACAGGGTTATCAAGCCCAACATCGAGGAGAGCTTGAAGGCCACGACGGCGATGTTTAGGGCTGAGGAGCTCATCACGAAGAGGTCGGTGGTGAAGCAGACCTTTGACAGCATATTGGAGGAGAGGCTCTCCAAGTTCCACATCCAGGTGGTGGCTGTGAGCCTAACGGATTTCCAGTTCAGTGAGAGCTTCTCGGCGGCCATCGAGGCCAAGGTTACGGCGGAGCAGCAGGCCCTGGTGGCCAAGAACGAGTTGGAGAGGATTCGCTACGAGGCTCAGCAGCAAATTATCCAGGCGGAGGCGGAGAAGAACGCCACCATCAGAAGGGCGGAGGGAGAGGCCGTCTCAAAGATCATAGCGGCCAATGCCACGGCGCGGACCATCGAGATAATCAGTAGTCGGTTGACGGATGAGTATCTGGAGTACTTGTTGGTGGAGAAGTGGGATGGGAGGCTGCCCCTGGTTATAACCCGGGACGAGAACGGGATCCTAATCAGCCTGGGGGAGATGTTTAACACCACTGGGAACTAGCAGCCATCCTATGGAATCAAATTCCCTAAATCTTTATTACGCCACTTAAAACTGAAAGCCGAGTCGACGTGGTGCCCACAGAGCTGTCACAGCTAAACAGGATTAGGGTTCTACACGTCGACGACGACCCCAACCAGTTTGAGTTTTTAAGGTACTTCATCCACCAGTTGGACCCTGACTTAGAGGTGGTATGCGTCCAAACCCCCCAGGAGGTTTTCAGTGAGCTGGAGAAGGAGGACGTGGACTGCATCGTCACAGACTTCCAGATGCCGCAGATGAACGGCATCGAGCTGGCCCAGAAGATCAAACAGCGTTATGGCAACATCCCCATTATTATCTACACGGGTCAGGGGAGCGAGGAGGTGGCTGAGGCTGCCTTCGCTGCGGGGATTGATGACTATATTCGGAAGGAGTTGGACACCAGCCACTACCAGGTCTTGGTTAAGAGGATTAAGCAGGTTGTGGAGAAAAACCGGACTGAGATGCTCTACCAGCGTGTAGTCCAAGGCATCCGGGACGGCCTAGCCTTGGTGGTGAATGGTAAAATCATCTACGCCAACCAGGCCCAGGCCGAGCTTTTCGGGTATGAGCGTGTGGAGGACATAATTGGAACCAGGGCGCTGGACTACGTCTATGAGGAGGACCTCCCCACAGCTGAGAAGAGGATGGCGGAGGTAGTAGCGGGGAAGGCCCATCCCCATTTCTATAACTACCGTGTGAAGAGGAGAAACGGGGAGTTGGTGGAGGTGGAGGTCACCGCCACGGTCATACCTTTCCGAAGCGGGTTGGCCTTCATGGTGTTGAGCCGGGACCTCAGCGAGAGGAAGAGGCTGGAGGAGGAGAAGAGGGTTAGCGAGGAGAGGTTCCGTAAGATCGTTGAGCTGGCGCCCGACGGGATTGTCACCGTCTCCCTTCGAGGCATTGTTACCTCGGTGAACCCTGCTTTCCTGAAGATCACTGGTTTCAGCGAGGAGGAGATTATTGGGAAGCCTTTCTACCAGCTGGGTAGCCTCAGGAACCTGGACATTAGAAACAACTTGAAGATATTCGCCCAGATCGTTCGGGGGAAGCTGCCGCCCCCCGTGGAGTTCGTCTTCCAGTACAAGGATGGCTCGATGGGCTGGGGTGAAGCACACTTGGGGTTCATCGAGCGGGATGGGAAGAAGGAGCTTTTAGCCATTGTTCGTGACATCACCGAGAGAAAGTGGGTGGAGAGCGAGCTTTACAAGACCTTAGAGAAGAACGCCCAGTCTTCCCCCCTCCGCAGGTCTGAAACCCCCACCAACACCAACCTCTGCTCCAACCCGTCCAATATTGAGAAGGCGGTGAAGCTCCAGACCTCCCTACTCATTATAAAAAACAACCTGTTGAAGCTCAGAAGAGAACCCTCCAAGTTGGAGGAGCTGCTGGACAAGCTGGAGGAGGCCGTTGAATTGGCCAACATACACCTCAAAGACCTTTTTGAGCCCCAGGAAGCTCCGGCCTCTGAGACTGTTGATGCCTACGAGTTGGTTGGAAGCGTTTTGCGGGGGAGCCCTCTCGCTGGTAATGCGTCCTTCGAATATGTGGGGGAGAGGACCATCTCCACGGACCCAGAGGCGTTTAAGGGTGCCCTAGAGAACCTTGTGAACTACATTTCAACGTCTACGGGTGGTGGGGGGAGAGCGAAGGTTAGATGTGTGAGGAGTGAGGAGAGCATGGTTGTCGAGGTGGTGGAGGAGGGGCGTAGGTTGAGTGAGGGGGAGCTGGGGAGGTTTTTCTCGGGGGATGAGGGGAATCCGGCGTCTTTGGCGGTGAAGCAGTTGGAGGATGTTGGGGGGAACCTCCTGGTGGAGAATGGGGAGGGCGAGGAAGTCATATACACTATGGTGCTGCCGTTGATGGATCCAAGTAGATATGAGTATTCCCCAGGGGTTGAAGCGGAAATCTTTGGTTCTCAACCCACTATGAACTAATTGATTCCTAAAAGTAGTGAGATTTTATATAACTGCAATATAGAGTCTTAAAACATAGCTGGGTGAAACAATGGGTGTGAGAGACGTTTTTACTTTGATCAAGTCGAGGCCTGAGGCCATCTTCATATGGTCCTGGAGCACGCTGATAGCTTGTCTCATCGTTAATGGGGGTCTGCCCCCCTTGGGGGAGACCTTCACGGTGGTTGGGGCCTCGGCGCTGCTAGCCGCCTCCGCCTACATATACAACGACCTTATCGACGCCGAGATGGACCGGTATAACCCGGACAAGAAGGCTCGGCCCATAGCCGCGGGGGAGGTCTCTGAGGGGTTTGCCCTCGGCTTTGTGGTGGCCACGGGTGTCCTGGGTTTGGCTCTTGCAAGCCTTCTAAACAGGGCTGCCTTCCTCTTTGAGGCCGCCTTCTATGTTCTGTATATGTTGTACTCGTATCCCCCTGTCAGGTTCAAGAAGATGTTCATCTTGAAGGAGGTTGTATCTTGTTCGGGTTGGGTTCTGTTGGCCTTGGCCGGGGTCTACGCCACCACTGGGGCCTTCAGCTTTAAAGGCATCTTCGCGGGGGTGATGATGGGTGTGTTCAGCTTCCTGGGTCTACCTGCTCTGAGCGACAGCCTGGATGAGACTGAGGACGCTTTGTTCGAGGTGAACAGCCTGGCCAGGTCGCTGACGTGGAGGCAGAGGGTTCTCTTTTTGGTGGCGGCCATAGGCGTCTTAACTGTCTCCACCCTGGTGGGTTACCGACCTCTGGGGTTCAATGGTTTTCTGCCTGTGGCGGTGGTGGCCTCCAGCCTGTTCCTGTTGTCCAGGGTCAGGACCATCGTGGAGGGCTACGACAGGGAGAAGGTGCTCAGGGTGAGGTCCTATACTTACTACTACGTTATTCTCTCCACGGTCTACATGATTCTGGGGGCCTTGAACCTCCCCTTCTTTTAGAACCGTTTCAACGAGGTTAGTCTGCGGAGTAGGTATCCCAGTCCGAAGGCGGCGTAGGCGTAGAGGAGGGCGTATAGGAGGGCCTCGACTCGGGTCATGGTTTTCCCGGGGGGGTTGGGTTCTTGGTGTTTGTGGAGTGGTGGTAGGGATTTGGGTTCTATTTGTTGGCGGTTTGGGGGTGGTTTAACCCCGGTTTTTGGCGGTTTTAGTGAGGCGTTTGAGGCTGGTTTACGGGGTTTCCCGGGGAAACCAGGCTTAGAACGACTGGGATGGGTGACCCCCCCTCCCCCCT
>CAYWWV010000010.1:0-15395 GCA_964462185.1 uncultured Candidatus Bathyarchaeia archaeon
GAACCCCCACCCCAAGGGGTAAACCTGGGAGGCTATATGAGGCGGTTTCGAGGTTCTTTGCCCGCCTCTATGGTTCTACCGCAGAAGTTCACCACGAACTCCTCTGGGAACGCCCGGTACAGCTCGGCCATGGCCTTGAATCCAGTGCAGTGGCAGGGGCTTAAGAGGCTAAGCTGGAACCTTTGGAGCGCTTCTATGGTCTGAGCCAGGTATTCATCGCTGCGGCCCACCAGGTGGGTGCCCCCTATGAAGCCGTGGAGCCGTGTGAAGCCCCCAAGCTCCATGGCCCTCAACCCTGTGTTCACCAGCCCCGAGTGGGCGCACCCGGTCACCACAAAGGGCCCCACCCCCACCACCTCCGTCCAGAGAGCTTGGTCGCAGAGTATCTGGTCGTCCACCTCCTCCCCCTCCACCACCACTATCCTCCTACCCCCCTGGGTGGGAGGTGAGACCTCCTCAAAGGGGGAGACCCGGGGCACCTCCCCCGTGGTCCAGAGCCCAGGCACCACCTCCACCGGGCCCTCAGCCAGCACAACCCTCCCACCCGCCGCCTCGATCTCCGCTATGCCCTGGCCCTCGGGCACCCCACCCCTCGTGCGCTTACCCGTCTTGTCCTCGTAGAATCGGGGTAGAAAGCAGTGGGGGTGGGCGTAGACGGGGCATCCCCCCGAGGCCTCCACCACCTCCACGGTGGCTGCGGTGTGGTCGGCGTGGCCGTGGCTGAGCACCACCGCGTCCACCTCCCCCAGCTCCACCTCCAACTCCTCTACGTTGTGGAGAAGGGGCTCCACCGCTGCACCTGTGTCGAAGACCACCCTCCTCTCCTCCCCCCTCTCATCCACCAGCTCCAGCAGGTAGGAGAGGCCCCACTGCCCGTGGAGCCCAGGCCGCAACACAAGGTTGTCGGCCAGCGTCGTCACCTTAAGCGACCTTACACCCATGGCTACTCCCAATAACCCCCTGGGCGGCTCAATACAAAACTCTTGCCCCGTAAGCCCTGGGCCGGGGCTGGGCCGGGGTGGGGGTCGAGAAAAGGCTTTATAGGACCTCCCGGCTATAGTAGCAGTCTACTTAGTAGAGGTCAACCCAATGCTGAGCCCCTCCAACCCCCACCCCTTCAAAGCCCCCGTAAGCCCCCTCCAGGTACTCCTCCTGATACAACTAGACGCGGGGCCCAAGTACGGCTACGAGATGGTCAAACAGCTCAAAGACAGCTTCCAAGGCACCTGGGAGCCCAAGACGGGGACCATATACCCCTCCCTGAAAAGCCTGGAGCGGAGGGGATACGTGGCCGTCAATAAGGTTGAGGGGAAGGACTACTACCAGTTGACGGAGAAGGGGCAGAGGGTCTTCGACACCATCCTGCAGCACCTGGAGTCCTCCCTAGACTTCAGCATCAAATACCTCGCCTTCATCTTCAGGTGGATGTCCACCGAGAGGAAGCAGAGCGCCCTGAGGTTCATGGAGCGGCTGTCCCAGAAGGAGCAGGTGTTGAGCGGCAAGCTGCTGGAGTCCTTCACCGAGAGCCTGGAGCCCCGCCTCCGCCGCCCCTTCCTGGAGCAGATGCGGGTCGTCACCCTCAACAGGCTGAGGGTTTTAGACCAGTTGGTGGAGGCGTCCTAGTTGGAGTACGTGGTGGAGACCCAGGACCTGAGGAAGACCTACATGCAGGGGGGTAGGCCCCTGGAGGTCTTGAAGGGGGTGGACCTGAGGGTGGAGCCGGGGGAGTTCCTGGCCATCATGGGTCCCAGCGGCTCGGGGAAGAGCACCCTCCTCAACCTCATCGGGGCCTTGGACAGGCCCACCTCGGGCAGGGTCCTCATCAACGGGGTGGACCTCTCCACCCTCAACGACAACCAGTTGGCCAGGCTTAGGAACCGGGAGATAGGCTTCATATTCCAGTTCTTCAACCTCATCCAGCGGATGGACGCCCTCTCCAACGTGGAGCTGCCCATGATCATAGCCGGCGTGGGGAGGGAGGAGAGGAGGCGGAGGGCCCTCAGCCTACTGGAGCAGGTGGGGCTGGGGGACCGGGTCCACCACAAGCCCAACCAGCTGAGTGGGGGGGAGCAGCAGAGGGTGGCCATAGCCCGGGCCCTGGCCAACGACCCAGACCTTTTGTTGGCCGACGAGCTAACGGGCAACCTGGACAGCAAGACGGGAGATGAGATCATGAGTCTTTTAAGGGATTTGAACCAGGAGCAGGGCAAGACCTTCATCCTGATCACCCACGACCCCTCGGTGGGCCAGCGGACCGACAGGCTTCTCACCCTCAGGGATGGGGAGCTGGTGGGGGAGAAGCGTTTGAAGGAGGTGTTGGCTTGAGGCGTTGGACTGTTGCGGGGCTCCTGGCCTTGTTGTTGGTTGGATCCCTGGCGCCCCTGGCCTCGGGGGCCGACCAGCCCGTGCTCAAGGTCAGCGCCAGCGATATCTACCTGCGGGCAGGCCAGGAAAACCAGATCACCCTAACCCTCACCAACACCGGGGACTACGTGATCCAGAGCGTGGAGGCCTTCCTCTCCTCCACCACCCCCGGCCTCACCGTCCTGGAGGGGATGGACACCGTTTTCAGCCGGATCCAACCCGACAAGTCCAAGTCTTATAAGGCAACCCTATACGTGGACCAGGGCCTCCCGCTGGGCTCCTACTCGCTGAGCCTCACCGTCACCTACGTGCGGAGCGGGTACCAGCTTTTTGGGCAGCTCACCGTGCCCATAGGGGTGGTGGTTTCCCAGGTGTTCGTGCCCAGCCTGGTCTACCGTCCCAGCCCCCTGGGGGTGGAGGCGGTTGCAGGGGTGGTCAACGAGTTGGAGTTCTCCTTCGAGAATGTGGCCAACGGCTCCCTGGGCGAGGTGGCCGTGGTGGTCTCCAGCCCCAGCCCCAACCTGGTGCTGGTGGATGATGTCAGCCTGGAGGTGGGGGACTTGGAGCGGGGTGGGGGGTTCACGGTTCGGCCCAAGGTGCTCATCCTGGAGGGAACCCCCCTGGGCCCAGCATACCTCCAGGCCACAGCCACCTACCTGGACCCCCAAGGAGCCCGACACCACCAGAGCTTCAACCTCCCCCTAAGCATCTCCTCCACACGGGCCTCCCCCACCACCCTGGTCACCATCGAGGAGATGAAAGTCCTGGAACCCCAGGTGCGCCCCGGCGACAAATTCAACATCGAACTCAAGGCCAAGTGCACCGGCGCCCACGCCTACGAGGTCCTCAGCACCCTCACCACCACCCCTGGGAGCCCCCTCTCCCTTCTCTCCCCCTCGGTGGTGGACCTGGGGGAGCTGGGGGAGGGGGAGACAGCGGTGGCCCGGTACACCCTGCTGGCAGGGGGCAAGGTGGAGGCGGGCCAGTACCCCCTGACGGCCACCATCTCCTACACCACCAACAAGGGGACCCCCAAGACCGTCACCGAGACCCTGACGGTGCTGGTGGACAGCCTGGTGGAGTTCCGCATCCTAGACGCCCCCACCCTCACGGCTGAGCCGGGCTCCAAGCAGGAGCTTGAGGCCGACCTCTTGCTGGTGGGCACTGAGAGCGTGGACTTCGTATCCGTGGGCATCCAGGACTCTGGGGTGGTGGACCGAACCCCGGGGAGCGAGGAATACATAGGCGCCGTGGACCCCGACAGCCCCATCCCCTTCAACCTGGTCTTCCAGGTGGAGGAGGATGCACCCGAGGGAGAACACGGCCTCACCCTCCAGGTGGTCTACCGGGACCACCTGAACCGGGAGCACGTGGAGGAGTTGGAGGTGGGCTTCAAGGTGGGCTCCGTGACCCAGGTGGAGGAGCCCCAGCCCCGCGGGGGCCTGTGGGACTGGGTTAGAAGGCTCCTGGGCCTGGGCCCATAGGGGGTGGGGCCTTGAACCCCGTGGACGTCCTCCGGCTGGCGGCCAACGGCGTCGGCGAGCGTAGGCTTCGCTTCGCCCTCAACCTCCTAGGGGTTCTCATCGGGTGCGCGGCCATCACGGGGCTGGTCACTGTGACCCAGGGTTTGAAGGAGGATGTGCGGGGCCAGCTCAACGTTTTTGGGCCCACAACCATTATTGTGATGCCCGGGGAGATGCGTCCAGGCGCCCAGGCCTTCTCGGGCTACTTCACCTGGAGGGATGTGGAGCAAGTAGAGCGGGTGGAACACGTGGAGGGGGCCACACCCATCATCTCGGGGAGGTTCGTGGAGTTCACCGTGAAGGGCCGCTACTTCCGGGTGGAGGTCTTCGGGGTGGAGAAGGAGTACAAGGAGTTGAACCCCACGGCCCAGCTGGCTGAGGGCCGTAACTTTGCCTCGGGCGATGTCAGCGTGGCGGTGGTGGGGGCTAACGTGGCCCACCCCTTGGATGCAGAGGAGCCTGTCATCCGGCTGGGGGACCGGATAAGGGTGAAGGCGGTGGTGGGAGGGGTGGAGAAGACGGTCTCCCTCAGGGTCATAGGCATTTTGAAGCGGATGGGGAGCAGCCTGGGGGCCAACCTGGACGACTCCATAGCCATCCCCCTCAAGACTGCCCAGCAGCTGTTCGAGGTGGGGGCGGAGTTCAACTATATTTTAGCCCAGGCCGACAGCCTGGAGACGGTGGAGCTGGCAGCCCAGGGAATCGAGGAGCGGCTGGGGGAAAGGGCCACAGCCATAACCAGCTCCTCGGCCATGGAGCAGGTGAACCTCGTGCTGAGCACCATCCAATCGGTGCTGGGGGGGATAGCCGCCATCAGCCTGGTGGTGGCCGGGGTGGGCATCATCAACACCATGACGGTGAGCGTCATCGAGAGGACCAGGGAGATTGGCACGCTGAAGGCGGTGGGCGCTCGAAGCCTGGATGTGCTGTCCCTCTTCCTGGCCGAGGCCGCCTTAACGGGGCTTGCAGGGGGCTTCCTGGGGGCTGGCCTGGGCTTCGCCCTGGCCAAGACCATCGGCCGATTCATAGACCTCCCCACGGCTGTCAGCCCCCTCCTCTGGGGGGAGGTGGTGGCCTTCGCCGCCGCCACCAGCCTGGCCTCAGGCCTCTACCCCAGCCTCAGGGCCTCGAGGATGAACCCAGTGGAGGCGTTGAGACATGAGTGACTCCAGCCGGCGCCGCATACCAGACCTGCTTTGGAGGCCCCGCCAAGCCCTCAGAACCATAGGCGAGGAAGACCTGTCCAAGGGCCTAGCCGTGGTGGCCGCCTCAGCCATCCTCCTAGGGGCCTCCACCTGGCTCTACTTCCCCAAGCTCCCCCTGGCCCAGCTAGCCCCCCAGGCCCCCAACATCAACCTGGAGGAGGTGGGGGGCTTCCTAGGCCTGGCGGCGGGGGTGAGCTCCGCCCTGGCCACCCTGGCGGGCTGGGCCCTGGCCTCAGCCCTGGTCCACGGCGCCGCCACCCTCCTAGGGGGCAAGGGCAGCCTCAGGAGGCTGCTGGCCCTCCACGGCTACGCCCACCTCCCCAGGCTCCTCCAGGGCCTCCTCAGGGTTGTGGACGCCCTCACGGTGGGGGAGGCCGAGATGGCCGGCCGGGTGGCCTTCGAGAGGGCCCTGGGCGGGGGGCTCCTCCCCCTGCTCTCCGGGGCCAACCTGGGCGACCTCTGGGGGGTTTGGGCCCTGGCGCTCCTGGTCCTAGCCGTGGAGGAAAACTACCAGGTGGGGAGGCTCCGAGCCACCCTGGCCGGCGCCCTGCCCAACCTCCTACTATTAGGCCTCCACCTACTGCTGAGGCGTTAAAATTATCCCACCCCGCGGCCCAGTAAACCCATGGACACGCTTGCAAGAATACTCGGACAAATACACACCAGCCGCGCCCCCCTGGAGACGGTCACCGCCCTCTGCGACGACTACGACTCCCGGTGGCCTGGCAGCGGCTCCGACAAGGATGCCTGCGAGTATATGGCCGGGCTCCTGAGGGACTACGGCTTGGAGGAGGTGCACGTGGAGAGCTTCACCATCCCCGGCTGGATACGGGGGAGCAGCCGCCTCCAGGTCCTCGAGCCCAAGGAGAAGGAGATAGAATGCATAGCCCTCCCCATGAGTTGCCGGGGGGAGGTGGAGGCCGAGCTGGTCAACCTGGGCCCAGGCCCCCTCAACGTCTACGAGGACCGCAGAGACGAGATAGAGGGCCGGGTGGCCATGGTCTCCTCGGCCAACCCCCCGGGGATGGCCCGCTACCTCCACCGCAGCGAGAAATACCAGAGAACCGTCATGGCCGGAGCCGTGGGCTGGATATTCATGAACCACTACCCCGCCTACGGCCCCCCCACAGGGGGCATAAGCCCCATCATCCCCGCCGTGGGCGTCAGCTACGAGGACGGGGCCTACCTGGCCAGGCTCTTGGAGAGGTGGGGCAGGGTCAAGGTTAGGCTGGAGACCGAGTGCACCAACAAGACGGTGGAAACCTACAACGTGGTGGCCGACCTACCAGGCACCGCCGGCAGCCAGGAGTGGCTGGTCTACGGCGCCCACTACGACGGCCACGACATATCGGTGGGCGCCCTCGACGACGCCACCGGGGCCGCCATAGTCATAGAACTAGCCCGCGTCCTCTCCCAAGAGAGGAGCCACCTAAAACACAACACCAGGTTCATCCTCTTCGGCGCCGAGGAGATAGGCCTCTACGGGAGCAGGGCCTACTGCCGCGACCACCCCGACTTCGTGGACCAGGTCCGCTTCATGCTCAACTTCGACGCCGCCGGGAGGGCTGGCCGCCAAGGATTCTGCCTACACGACTGGCCCCAGCTGGAACCCCTCTTCAAGGAGATCATCCGCGAGACAGGCCTAGACCTACCCCTCTGGAGCCGGGTGGGCCCCTACAGCGACCACTGGCCCTTCCTGCTGAGGGGGGTAGCCACGGCCACCATGGGAGACCCCGAGGAGGCTGCTAGGCGTGGGGGCAGAGGCTACGGCCACACCAAGTACGACACCGTGGACAAGGTGGACCTGAGGGCCATGCGGGAATGCGCGGCCAACGCAGCCGTGGCCGCCTACCACATCCTCAACCTGGACAAGTGGCCCGCCCCCAAGAGAACCCAGGAAGAAATCGAAGCCATCATCGAGAAGGCCGGGATCCACGAGACGGTTCGCCTGGGCCAACGGTTGAAGGAATACCTGGAGGCCCGGAGGGAGAGCCTCCGCCCCGAAACCTTGGACTACCTGAAAAAACTATCCGGAAACATGGAGGAGGTCATCTAGCCTCCACCCTGTTGAAGGTTTTAAATCCCTTCTCCCCCTTCTAGATACGATTCGAGTTGACCAACCCATACCTAGATGTGGATAAGAAGATCCTGGCCGAGATCTACACCAGCCGGGAGCCCATGGACAACCTGGAGGTCCTCTGCGACGTCCACGGAAGCAGGTTCCCCGGAACCCCCGGCGACAGGGGCGCCGTGGACTACGTGGTGGAGAAGCTCAAGGAGTATGGATGCGAGAACGTCCACGCCGAGGAGTTCACCATCCCCGGCTGGACCCGGGGCCCGGCCACCCTAAAGGTGGTCTCCCCCATAGAGAAAACCCTAGAGGTGATCAGCCTCCCCCACAGCATCGGCGCCGAGGTGGAGGCCGAGCTGGTCTTCATAGGCCCAGGCGCCCTCTCCGAGTACCAGGAGGAGAAGCTCAAGGGGAAGGTGGTCATGGTGACCTCCGAGAACCCCCGAGACATGAAGAGATATCTACACCGCAGCGAGAAATACATGAGGTCGGTCCTAGCAGGAGCCGTGGGATTCATATTCATGAACCACTACCCCGCCTACGGACCCCCCACAGGAGGCATCAACCCCGTCATACCCGCCGTGGGCATCAGCTACGAGGACGGATCCTACCTAGCCCGCCTCCTAGAACGGGAAGGCCGGGTAGTAGTTAGGATAAAGACCACCGACCGCAACCACGAAGTCAAGACCTGGAACGTGGTAGGCGACGTGGTCCCCCCCAACCCCGTGGACGACGAGTATGTGCTGGTGGGAAGCCACCTAGACGGCCACGACATAAGCCAAGGAGCCGTAGACCCCGCCAGCGGCGCCGTCACCGTCATGGAGATCGCCCGAGTCCTATGCAAGGTGAAGGACAAGCTCAAAAGACGGGTACGGGTGGCCACCTTCGGCGCCGAGGAGATAGGCCTCTACGGGAGCTACGCCTACGCCGACGCCCACAAGGACGAGCTGGATAAATGCAGGTTCATGCTCAACCTAGACGCCGCCGGAGGACAAGGCAAGAAGGGCCTCAACATCCACGACTTCCCCGAGATAGAGCGCCTCGTCAAGAAGTGGGAGAAGGAGATGGTGGCCGAGGTCCCCACCAAGCAGGGGGTAAGCCCCTACAGCGACCACTGGCCCTTCTTCATCAAAGGAGTCCCCTGCGCCAGCAACAGCGACCCCACCGCCGTCAGGACCGGCCGGGGATACGGCCACACCCGCTACGACACCGTGGACAAGGTGGAGCTGAAGAACCTACACCTGGCCGCCGCCAACCATGCCCGGATACTCTTCCGAGTGGCTAACTGCGACGAGTGGAACCCCCGCCGCAAGACCCAGAAAGAGATCCAGGAGTTCATCAAGGAACAGGGGTACGACCAAACGGTGGCCCTGGCAGACCAGGTCCGCAAATACGTCAAGGAGAACTACAAGGAGATCCACCCGGAGACCCTGGAGTGGATCAAACAAGGCGGCTCCTGGTAGAGGGGGGGAGGGGGGGTCACCCCTCCCAGCCGTTTAACAGCTTCTTTTCCACTGAGAACCCGCTAAACGCCGTGGTTTGGATCCGTAAACAGTGAAAAAACCGGGGGTTTCACCGCCTTTTCCCGGCGTACTCCACTATGGACTTGAAGAAGGGGTAGCCATCACCATATCCCTCAGGGTCCCCCCCACGGGTCCACTCCGGCATCAGGTAGCCGTATAAGGCCCTCTCGGGGTGGGGCATCAACCCCAAGACGTTTCCCTCGGGGTTGCAGATCCCGGCTATGTCGTGGAGCGCGCCGTTGGGGTTCGCCGGCCACTCACCCCCGGCAGGTGAGCCGTCCTCCTTCACATACCTCCACACCAGCATGTCCAGCTCCTCCAGCCGCCTAACCAGCCTCTCCTCCTCCCCCCGGGGAAACATGAACCGGCCCTCCCCATGGGCCACGGGGCACGCCAACACATAACCCGTCTCCAACCCCCCCATCAAGCCGCAGTTCCCCCGGCCCTCGTACCTGATCCTCACCCACCGGTTCTGGTAGCCGTGGCTGTTGTTGGCCAAGGCGGCCTGGGGGACCTCACTCCGCCCCTCCCAACCCGGGAGGAAACCCATCTCAACCAACTGCTGGAACCCGTTGCAGATCCCCACCACCGCCTTCCCCTCATCCACGAAGTCCTCCAGCTCCCCCCCGATCCTGGCCTCACACTCCTTGGCCCATATCGCCCCGCTCCGCACATAGTCGCCGTAGCTGAAACCCCCGGGGAAGACCAAGACATCGTACTCCTCCAGTAGGCCCCCCCGGAAGACCACCTGGGTGTGAACCAGGTCCACCCTGGCCCCCACCTCCCTGAAAGCCCTCACCGTCTCGGCGTCGCAGTTGGTCCCGGGGGCCCGCATCACCAGCACCCTCACAGCGTCACTCATCTCGCCACCCCCAGAGGCGTCTTCCAAGCCCCCATAAGCCTCTCCAAGCCCAGCTCCAACAACACTCCGCCGCCGCGGCCAACCCTCACCAAACCCTCCTCCACCACCTCCCCCAGGCGAGCCGCTGGAAGCCCCTCCACCAGGGCCTCGAACTCATCCACACGGCCCCCATCCACCTCCACCAAGAGCCTCCCATGGCTCTCCGAGAACAACAAGACATCGCTTCTAAGCCCCCCAGCGCCGGGGACCGCTCCCACATCAGCGGAGACCCCCAGGCCCCCGGTGAAGGCCATCTCACTCAGGGCCACGGCCAAACCCCCCTCACTGCAGTCGTGGCAGGCCCGCACCAGGCCCCGGTCCATGGCCTCCAAGACCCTCCGGTAGACCCTGATGTTGTCCTCAGGCCTGAGCCTGGGCACCGAGCCCCCCAGGTGGCCGAGGAGCCTTAAGTACTCGCTGCCCCCCACCTCCCACCGGGTCTCCCCCAGGACGTAGACCGGGTTCCCCGCCTCCTTCAGATCCATGGTCACCACCCGCCTAATGTCGGGCACCACACCCACACAGGTCACCAGGAGGGTGGGCGCCACTGGGCCCAGCTGGCTCTCATTGTAGAGACTGTCCTTACCCGAGATGAAGGGGGCCCCGTAGGCCTTACCCACATCGTAGAGGGCCCGGCAGGCCTCCACCAGGCCCCCCAGCCTGTCCTCCAGCTCGGGGTTCCCCCAGGAAAAGTTGTCCAGGAGGGCCCACCTCCTACCCCCCACACACACGTTGTTACGAACGGCCTCATCCAAGACCCCCGCCGCCATCCAATAGGGGTGGATGACCCCATAGCGGGGGTTGATGCCCGAGGAGACGGCCAGCCCCCTCCAAGAGTCCTCCAGGGGCTTCAATACGGCCGCGTCCCCAGGGCCAGCCCTCCACCCCTGGAGGGGTTTAACCACCGTCAAGCCCTTGACCTCGTGGTCGTACCTGCGAACCACCCTCTCCTTGCTGCAAATATTGTAGCTGGCCAGGAGCCTCAGCAACACCTCCCCCAGGTCCCCCGGCTCCTCGAACTCGGGGTCCCGCCTCTCAGGGGGCGCCCAACCCGTCTTCCTGACTACACGAGGCTGGTTGAACAACTCGCCCAGGGGGATGTTCCCCACCTCGGATCCCTGGTAGAGCAGCCTGGCGCAACCCGAGCCGTTGAACCTACCCAGCACGGTGGCCTCAACCTGCTCGGCCTCGAAAACCCCCAAGACCTCCTCCAGGTTCCCCGGGGGCACCGCCAGCAGCATCCTCTCCTGGCTCTCACTCACCCATATCTCCCACGGGGCCAGGCCCGGCTCCTTCAGGGGCACCCGGTCCAGGTGGACCTCCACCCCCAACCCATACCGGTTAGCCATCTCGCAAACCCCGCAGCTCAACCCCCCTCCACCAATATCCGTTATACCCGAGCCCAGCCTCCTCGAACTGATCTCCCGGAGAGCCCTCTTCACCTTCTCCTCCTCGATGGGGTTGGCAATCTGGACGGCGCTGCGGTGGGCCTCCTCCGAGTCCTCGCTCAACTCCTCTGAGGCGAAGACCACCCCGTGGATACCATCCCTCCCAGTACGCCCCCCAGCCAAAACCACGTAGTCCCCATTCTTCACCGCCCTCACATACTGGCTCTTCTCCAGCAAACCGATGCAGCCCGCGTAAACCAATACGTTCCCCACGTAGCCCTCGTCGAAGACCGTGGCACCGTTGACGGTGGGTATCCCAATGCTGTTCCCATAGCTCCCAATCCCATCCACCACCCCCTCAAACAATATGGAGGGGTGCTTCACCCCACGGGGCAACTCCTCGTAGGGGTAGTCCAGGGGCCCAAAGCAGAGCACATCTGTGTTGGCGATGGGCTCCGCCCACACCCCCAGGATGTCTCTGATGACGCCGCCAAGCCCGGTGGCCGCCCCCCCAAAGGGCTCGATGGCGCTGGGGTGGTTATGGGTCTCCACCTTCACGGCCACACACACATCCCCCTCGAACTCCACTATCCCCGCGTTGTCCTCGAAGACGCTGAAACACCACTCGGGGGAGAGCTCCTCCACCAGCCTCCTCAAGTAAGTCCTGATCAAGCTGTCCACCCGACCCCCCGGCGTCTCCACCACCCCCTTGAAGGTCTTGTGGCTGCAGTGCTCGCTGTAAGTCTGGTCGAAGGTTTGGAGCTCCACATCCGTGGGCCTCCTCTCCAGAAGGGTGTAGAGGTCGCGCACGTGGCGGAGCTCCTCCAAACTCATCCCCAGCCCCAGCCCAGCCCTCAACTCCAAGAGCTCATCGTCTGAGGCGTTCAACAAGTCAACCTGGAGAAGGGGGAAGCTCCCCTCAACCCTAATGATCCTACTCATCCCACTCACTTATCTCGAAGACGTAGTCGTCCTTCACCGGGTTGGTGAGGAGACGCCTACACATCTCATCCACCATTGAGGCCGCCCTCTCCTCATCCTCCGCCTCCAAGGCCACCTCGTAGGTCTTACCCACACGCACCCCGGAAACAGGGTAGCCAAGCCCACGCAAAGCGTTGGCGGTTGCCTCCCCCTCGGGGTCGCTGTAACCATGCTTCAAAGAAACTCGGACAAACGCTTTAAACCTCAAACCTCAACCCCACGCCTAGCAACGCAACAATATTCAACAATGGTGTAAACATATTAAACTTTTTCACAACCATTTAACACAACCAAATCATCTTTACCGTTTAACCCAACCCAACGGGAAAGAAAAGAAAGGGGGAACTCACCGCCCCCTGGGTCCTAGCCGGACAGCAGGATGGCGATGATCAAGCCATAAATCGCTAGACCTTCACCGAGCGCGATGAACAAGAGGCTCCAGATAGAAAGCTCCGGCCTCTCAATCAACATATCAGCGCCAGCTTTCGCAGCCACCATAATACAGAGCGCAGAAGCGAAAGCGGCTCCGATAAGGGTCAGTGAACTGGTCAGCAAAGGCCATGCAGATTCAGGAATCATACCACCTTCACCTCCTCCCAGTATTAAAACGATCATGAACAGAATGCTCACAATGACCGTGAAGCCGCCGAAAGAGGTTAGCCCAGCACCCCAGGGGGTGCTCTTCCCCTCCATGTCAGCTGAAGCGTTGATGGTCGCACCCTGGGTCATCGCGTATATTCCAGCGATGATGGCAACAGCCACAATAAGCGCAGCGTACAACATCTCATGCATCACCTGCTTCGATCAAAGTGAGAACCTTGGGCATCACTGTGTTTCTCACCTTATTCTCACCTAAGTCGCCCCAAGCAAATATATATCTTTTCCAATGGGAAAACGGTGGGAAAAAAGAGGCTCACTCCTGGACCAGGGTTACCGGGGGAGTTGTAAAGGGCTTGAAAGGCACCCCTGTGCCGTGGAAGAACTTGCCCATGAACTCGTAGTACAGCAGCCTTAAGCTCTGGACGCTGCTGGACACGAACTCGAAGCTCAAGGCAATCACGTTCATGATGACTATCCCTGCTATGGGGTTGTGTATGGCGTGTCCCAGAGCCTCCCCCGCTCCCGAGAGGCTTACGTGGGCGATGGCGAAGGCGGCTATCCTCAGGAAGCTGAACATGTTGGCCAGTCCTTCTACGAAGGTCATCATGAGTCCTCCGATGCCCTCTCCGATGGACTCCATGCCTCCTATGCCATGTCCATGGGCCAGGCTGTGGATGATGGGCTCGGAGAAGCTGAGGACCATGCCCAGCAGCATGAGCTTGAAGGGCCAGGCCGCTATCACCTGCATGATGTCCAAGCCCTCGGTGAACATGGTGGATACGCTTAGGTATAGCCCCATGACGTAGAGCCCCATGCCGAAGCCGTGTTCCCCCAGCATTCCCGGCCAGTTTCCCTCCTTGGCGGCGTTGGCGGCCCCTAGGAGTGCTCCGAAGGCCAGCTCTAGGGCCCCTACCATGAATATAAGGTTCATGAGTTCACCGGTCTCGTGCATGGGGTTGGGCATGATGGGGTAGTGGAAGGGTAGCTCTATGTGGGCCCCGTGGAGCCAGTGGGTTATCTGGTGCTCGTAGAGGAATATGGAGTCGTAGAGGAAGCCGAATATTATGGCCGATAGGCCCATGGGGATGAAGAGGGTGGTTAGGTACTTCATCATGCCTCGGTTGAACCTGGGGCGTAGAGCCAAGCCCAGCGCCAGGAACACCAGCCCCTGGCCTATGTCCCCGAACATCAACCCGAACTGGAAGGCGAAGACCAGGACGCTGATGTAGCCAGGGTTTATCTCCTCAGCCGACGGCCAGCCCCTAAGCCTGGTGAGTATCCAGAGGGGCTGGAGGGTCTCGGACCCGAAGTAGGCCTCCGGCGTTGGGGCGTTGTGGTCCTCCTCCCCCAAGTCCTCCACCTCATAGTGGATGGGCTCCCCCGTCTCCCCCTTAATCTCCTCCAGGGCACCCACTAGCTTGGGCAGCAGCCTCTCGGGGGTGTATCCCTGCAAGAAGCTTGCCACCCTACCCCTGAGGACGGGGGCATTTCTCCTGGAGTACATCCTGAGTATGTAGAAGAAGTAAGCCAGCCTGGGTTTAGCCTCCTCAACCGCCTTCCAAGCCCTCGCAGCTGCCTCCTCCTTGAGGGCCTCCAGCTCCTTGAACCGCCCCTCATACTCAGCCTTAACCGCCTCAGCCTTCTCCTCCAGCTCCTCCTCCAGGCTCGCCAGCTTCTCCCGGATGTTTTTCTCCTCCTCCTCGGATTCGCCCAGCTCCATGGCTTCTAGCTCCTGGAGCCTTGTCTCAAGCTCCCTGAGCCGACTTGTGGCTTTCTCCTCGTCGCCAACTACTTGGGTGTCGTTCCCCAGCACCTGGGAGAGGTCCGCCGCCTCATAAACCATAAAAAGCTGCTCTCCCCACCTCTTGGCCTCCTCCCCCCCGTAAACCATGTAGAGGGCGACGCCGTTCAGATTCACTGTTTTGGCTTGAGCCCCCTCCAGCTGGCTCAAGTACTTGTTAATCCTGTCTACATACTCCTCCTTGACTATGCCTGCTAGCTCGAAACCCTTGTACTCGTCGGAAACCAGGGCTCTGAGTACACGGGTCTTTTTCTCCAACTCCTCCTTCTCGGCCACAAGAGCCATTCGCCGGCCTTCTAACTCTTGAAGCCTCTTGGTTAACTCAGCCTTTGCCTCCTGGAGGGCCTTCCTCTCGGCCTCTATCCTACGCTCCATCTCCGCCTCCAGGGAGGACTTTCTCTCCTGGAACTCCTCCTCAGCCCTCCTGACAGCGCCTAACAGCTCCCCTGCCTCCGAGATGAGGGCCTCGACCTTGGCCTCTGGGTTCCACGCGAACTCCTGCAGCTCCTCCTGGTCGGGGCTCTTTACGACCAACCCCTTCATCTGCATCCCCAGGGGCTCGGCCACCCTCGACTTGAACTTTTTGAACAACTCGCCATAGTCCACCGCCTGCTCCATCGCCTCCTGGAGCCTCTCGAAGTGGGGGCCCTTCACATGGGTCAGCTGGGTAACCCTGGCCCTCCCCAGGCTCTCCAAGACCCTGGCCTCCAACTCAGGTGGAGTGAGGATAGTGACCTTTTTCATCAAAGTGGTTCACTTATTAGGATTGCGTATTGATAAAAAAGTTTCCGAGAGGTATCCAACAGGTTAAGCCTTTTCCCCGTCGTCCCCCGGCTGCTGGGTTTTACTCCGTTTTATCCTTCCAATGAAGAGGTAAACGGTGACCAGGTATTGGCAGGTGGCGAATAGGATTATGCCCAGAGTGGCAGCGGGGTTAGGCATCCCCCGCCGCACAAGCAAGACCAGGGCTGCGGCCACCCCCAGCAGGGGCACCATTAGGAGCCCCAACACCACCAGTTTATTCTCCTCGTAAAGCTC
>CAYWWV010000010.1:15495-41625 GCA_964462185.1 uncultured Candidatus Bathyarchaeia archaeon
CTCCTGGATGTCCCGGACCTTTCTAGTGTCCCGCTCGGTGGGGAACCAGATGGGGTCTGTGAGGCCCTCGTTCAGGTTGGTCATCTGCCTGGTGTGCTCCTCGCCTCCGCCGAAGGTGGTGAGTAATACCACCTTCGCCTTGGTGAAGGCCTCCTCTATCCCCGGGACCTCCCTATAACTCATCTCAAACCTATCTCCGAGTCTCCCAATATAAACTACCTTGGTCCTACTGAGCCCTAAACTAGGGGTATTTTACCCATAAATTATAAATGGCGTCATCCCCTGTAAGCCCTTGACGAAAACCATGCCCAAACCCAAGGGGACCTGCGGCGCCACCAAGCTAAAGATCATGGCCGTAATATACAACAACGAGCAGCAAGGATTGAAGAGCTACGGCTACCACATCTGGCAATGCCTCCGTGAGTTCTTCTACACCTACATGAATGAGGGAGACATCAGGAACGTCTACCACCACCTGGAGGACCTTTGCAGGTTGGGCTACATCGCTAAATGCCCCAACACCAGCGACCACATCAAACAGTGTTACAGGATGACCGAGCAGGGGTTGTCTCTGGAGGAAAAATACCGGAACTACCTCATGGTTCTAAACCAGAGAGGATCAAGGCTTTTATCCTAACCCTGTCCCCCTCCCTAAGACCTGTCCCATTGGGAAGAGGGATCGAGGCTTCAATAACCGGTTTCCCCCCAGGCCCAGCCACCACTCTCCCAAACGCCTCAACCATATGGGGGTATTGGTCCTTGAAGGCCTCCCAAGCCTCCTGTAGGGCCCTATACTCCCCCAGAAACCACTCACCAAGGGGCGTCAGCTCCGTGGAACCCCCACCGCTTAGGCCGCCCCTATGGGTCTCCACTAGAGGCGAATCCAGGGCCTCTTCGGCCTTGCGGATCAACCCCCACGCAAATCTATAGCTCATCCCCAGGGATTTACAGGCATCCTGGAGGCTTTTCTCCTCTTTAAGGGCTGCAAGAAGCTCGTATAGCCCTGGGCCCACCACGTAGCCTTTACCCGTCTCCAGCCATAGCTTGGAGGCGGGTTTCAAATCCTTCATCTGGCTCACACTGTTGTGGGGCGGCTACAGGTATTAAGGTGTCGAGTTGGCGGAACCTTGTTCTGTGTCATTGCTTCGTATTCTATATAAAACCGTGGGGGGTGGGTTCTCCAAAAACCTGGGTGAATGGTTTGAGTAAAGAACAGGCTATTAGGAGGGGTGTAACCGGCATCGAGACGGCCATAATATTGGTGGCCTTTGTTATAACCGCGGCTGCCTTCGCATTCGTCATACTCAACATGGGTTTCATAACGGCTGAGAAGGCCCAGAGCGTCATCTCCTCTGGTATGAGCGAGGCCACCTCGGCCATACTGGTGGACAACAGTGTGGTGGGTACCTTCGCCAACGTCTCCCTAGGCAACCAGAGCGCCATATGCTTAACCAAACTCACCTTCTACATCCGTTTGAGCCAAGGCCACACCCCTGTGGACCTCTCCGATGACAGGCTGGTGGCCACCTTCACTAATGAGCGGCATCACGGGGAGCTATACGACTCCAATGGTACCATCATGACCATGACGGGTATAAACAACGACGGGGACACGCTGCTGGAGATGGGTGAGAAGTTCAAGGTCGAGATCGATTTCACCGAGATTCCCAACGACGGGGTTGACCCCCCCATCACCAGTAGGCCCAGCTTCTACGTACACCCCTATGAGTCCTTCCAGGTGGAGCTGAGGCCCAGCGAGGGGGCTGTGCTCACCATCAGGAGAGATGTCCCCGCCGTCCACGTCAACGTTATGGCCCTTTACTAAGCCCCCACATCCGCTGGGGTTTTTATTTCCACATACGGATTGGTCTCCATGTTTGACGGTGATGCCCTGTTGGGCATCAGGGTTTTGGATATGAGCCGGGTCTTGGCGGGGCCCTTCACAGGGATGTTGCTGGCGGATATGGGCGCAGAGGTCATCAAACTGGAGGTTCCTGGGCGGGGAGACGACAGCAGGGCCTTCCCCCCCTTCAGGGAGGGGGTCTCAATGTACTACGTCAACCTGAACCGGGGGAAGAAGAGTATTACGCTGAACCTGAAAAAACGGGAGGGGAGGGAGCTTTTTAAAGGGTTGGTGGCCAAGTCCGACGTCTTGCTGGAAAACTTTAGGCCCGGCACCATGGAGAGGCTGGGCCTGGGATACGAGGAGCTGAGGAGGGTCAACCCCCGACTAATCTACGCGGCCATATCTGGCTTCGGCCAGACGGGCCCCTATAGCAGGCTTCCAGGGTACGACATCATCGGCCAGGCCATGGGTGGGCTCCTCAGCATAACGGGGTGGCCTGGGGGGCCTCCCACAAGGTCTGGGACTGCTATCGGCGATATACTTGCCAGCCTTTTCGCCACTGTGGGGGTTTTGGCGGCTTTGAAGGTGAGGGAGGAGACAGGTAGGGGCCAATTGGTGGATGTCTCCCTGGTGGACAGCGTCTATGCGGCCCTGGAGAACATCCCCCAGGTCTACTTCACCGAGGGAAGGGTCCCCCAGCGTATTGGAAACAGGTATGAGTTCATATATCCCTACGACACCTTCCAGACCCGTGATGGCTGGGTGGTGATTGCCGTCGCCAACGACCGCCTTTGGGAGAGGTTCCTAGAGGCCTCAGGCCTGCCCCTTGCCGGCGACCCCCGCTTCTCCTCCAACCCCCTGAGGGTGGAGAACCATGAGGCCTTGAGGGTGGAGGTGGAGAAGTGGTGTAGGGGGCTTACGCGGGAGGAGGTGGTTTCCCTGCTCCGGGAGGCTGGTGTGCCTTGTTGCCCCATACTGGATGTGGGGGAGGCCAGCGAGGACCCCCATATCGCTGGGGCGCGGGGGATGGTGGAGTGGATCAACCAGCCCAGGCTGGGGAGGGTGAGGGTGCAGGGCAACCCCGTGAAGATGTCCGAGACCCGACCCAGGCCCCGTGGCCCTGCGCCCGAGCTAGGGGGAGACACCTTCCAGGTGCTCCACAGCCTCCTAGGAATAGGGGAGGAGCAGTTCAAAGAGTTGGAGAAGCTGGGTGTGGTTTAGCCGTGGAGAGCCATCCAGGTGGGAGGGGCAGGGAGATGTCTAGGCTGGCGCGGGAGGTGGAGGCCTGCGCCAAGTGTGGGTTGGCCGCCGGTAGGACGCGGGTGGTTGTGGGGGAGGGGTGTTTGGAGGGGGGAGTGGTCTTGGTGGGGGAGGCGCCGGGGAGGAGGGAGGACGAGGCTGGGAGGCCCTTCGTGGGGTATGCTGGGAGGGTCTTGGACCAGTTGCTGGAGGAGGCTGGGCTAAGCAGGTTGGAGGTCTACATAACCAACCTGGTGAAGTGTAGGCCTCCCGGCAACAGGAGGCCCCGAAAGGGGGAGGTCCAAGCCTGCAGCGGCTACTTGGAGAGGCAGCTCCGGATACTGGAGCCCAAGGTGGTGGCCACCTTGGGGAACACCTCCCTAGCCTTCTTCCAGGAAAGATATGGGTTGACCCGCCAACCCATCGGAAAGACCCACGGCAAGCCTCAACCCGTGGAGGAGGAGTGGGGCATAGTCTTCCTCCTACCCCTATACCACCCAGCTGCAGCCATCTACAACAGGTCTCTTAGAGATACCCTACTGGAGGACCTGAGGGTTTTATCCAGGCTCCGACTACATGCGCTGGGGGGCGTCGATCCCGAGCAGGGTTAAGGCGTTGCGCAGGGTTACCCTGGTGGCGTCCACCAGCTTCAACCTTGCACCCCTCAGCCCCGGGGAGGGGGCATTTAACACGGGTTGGGTGGCGTAGAAGCTGTTGAACCTGTCTGCCAGCTGGTTGGCGTAGGCAGTGATGTTGACGGGCTGTAGCTCGTTTTGGGCCCGGAGGAATACTTTGGGGAAGCGGGCCAGGGTGGCTACCAGGGCCCTCTCCTTGGGGTCCACCAGGGTTGAGTAGTCGGGCTCCGGGGAGTCTTGGGCCCGCTTCAATATGTTGCAGGTTCTGGCGTGGCTGTACTGGATGTAGGGGGCGCTGTTGTCCTCAAAGTTGAGGGCCTTCCCCCAGTCGAACACCACCTGCTTCATGGGGTCCACACTGAGCAGGGCATACTTCACAGCCCCATGTCCCACCATCTCGGCAATCTCCTTCTTCTCCTCCTCGGAGAGTTCAGGGTTCCTCCGAGCCACCTCTTCGTAGGCTAGCTCCACAGCCTTGTCCAAGACCTCGTTGAGGGTGACGTATCTCCCCAGCCTGCCGCTCATCTTGGCTCCCGGGAGCTTGACGAACTCGTAGCTGTAGTGGATTTGGTTGTCGGCCATATGGTTCTCACCTATCGCGGCCAAGGCTATCCTCAGCTGTAGCTGGGCCAGGGTCTGCTCCATGCCTATGACGTTGATCACCGTGTCTGCTTTGCTGAACTTGTAGATGCTGTAGGCGATGTCTCTGAGGGTGTAGAGGGTGGTGCCGTCGCTTCTCACCAGGACGAGGCTGGGTATCTCGTGTTGGGGGTGTAGCCCCCACCTCTTCTTAAGGCCCAGGTCCCTGGCCACGGCCTCGCAGTCCAGCAGCTCCGCGCCCTCCTCCTTGTAGACGTATCCCGACTCCCTCAGCCTCTCCAAGACCCTGTCTGCAGTCTTCCCCCATACCAGGTCCGACTCGAAGTCGAAGCTGTCGAAGAAGATTCCCAGCCTCCCCAGGCTCTCCTGGAAGCCGTCGAGGCAGTGGTTGATGAGGGCTCGGAACTCTTTCACAGTCTCCGGGTGGGCCTGCTCGTAGAGGGTGTTTAGGTGTACTATTTCGGCCATGGGGTCCTGGGTTTTAGAGATTTTCTCCTCCACCGCCTGGTATATGCCCGGGTATCTGGCGTTCAGCGTTTCGATTGCTTCGAGGTATTCCTCTATCTTGGATTCCAAGTCGGCGGCCTCGTAGAGGCGGCCCTTGGCCTGGGCCTCCTCCAACTCGGCCCGGAGCCTCTTGAGCTCCATGGCCACGTTAACCGATGCGTATATGGTGCCCACCCACAGCTCGGCTTGGCCCTCGGGCTTGGGTTTCCCCAGGAGCTTCCAGCCGTAGACCGCCATGGCCACCTGTCGGCCCATATCGTTGACCAAGAAGTGCACCAAGACCTTGTGGCCCCTCTTCTCGTAGAGGTTGGCTAGGCAGTCTCCCAGGATGCTGTTCCGGGCGTTTCCAATGTGGAGGGGGCTGTTGGGGTTGGCGCTGGTGTGCTCGACCATAACCCTGCGGGGCTCCTGGACCTGGGGGAACCCATACCCCTCATCCTCCTCCACCACCGTTTCCAACACCAGGCGGGTGTAGGCGGCTGTATCTGCGTGGAAGTTCAAATACCCCTGGACGGCCTCCACCCCTGCTACTAGGCCCCGGGGCTTCATCTCCTCCACCAGTCTTTGAGCGATCTCCTGGGGGGGCTGCCTCAGCTGCTTGGCAAGCTGGAAGCATATGGGTGTAGCCACCTCCCCCATCTGGGGGTCAGGTGGCTCAGTGAATCGAGGCTCCCCCGCCTCAAGCTCGGGGTAAGCCTTCTTCAAACCGTTTGCCAGAAGGCTCTCGCACTCTTTCGTTAGTTCCAATAGGGGGTCCATGGCCATCTCCTGGGTTTCAAATAACCGAGTCCCCCAACGGTTTATATCTTGCTCTTTTCACCGGAGGTGACAAACCCTTGGCGGGCCCGGCAGGATTCGAACCCGCGATCTCCGGCTCCGGAGGCCGGTGCATTATCCACTATGCTACGGGCCCGCAGATAGTCAGGGGGGTCGAGGTTTAAAGATTTCTAGTATGAGGCGGCTTCCTTGTTATCCGCGCTGGCCTTTTGGGTTTTCTCCCATTAGGAGTTGGGGGTAGCTCGTCAAGAGTAGTTGTTGGGCCCGCTCCACGATGGTGGGGCCTACTCCTTTCACCTGTGAGAGGGGTCCCAGCAGCCTCTTGGTTTTCCCCGAAGAGCTGGTGTGGACCTCCGCCTGGGCCAGCTCGGTTAGGACTCTGAGGGGGGTCTCGAAGCTGGTGAGGAGGGTCTCGGCCAGCGAGGAGCCTATTTGGGGGATGCCGCTGAGGAGGTAGATCTGTTGCTGGTGGAGGGGTAGCTTCCTGTTTACGCTTCTGAGTTGGAGGGGCCGGGCCTCCTTGGCCTGCTCCCGGTAGCAAAGCCTGTGTAGTAGGGTGGCTGTGGACTCGGGGTCTTCGGTGGGGATGATGTTCACCCCGTAGTCGAGGGCGAGGCTGCTGAGGGCGCCGTAGATGCTGCTGGGGAGTATTCTGCTGCGTTGGAGGGCTTTCTTCATGGAGCCTTCCAGGATTATCACTGGCTTCTCGTAGGCTTGGGCCATGGACTGGGCCTGGTTGAAAAGCCTCCCATCTCTCAGACTCGAGAGGAAGTCGGAGGCGTTCTTACGTTCCACGCCCACCCTGTCGCTGACCACATAGTCGCATATGTCTAGGGGTTTGACCTCCACCTTGACCCCGCAGAGCCTGAGGTGTGAGACCACCTTTGGCTGGCTGGAGGCCTCGTTGCTGTCCACCATGAGGGCCAGGTTTTCACTCATTTGCCTCGAACTCCACCTCCACCTTCCTGGGCGCCTCCACGCCCTTCAGGGTCTTAACGTATCCCAGGACGACGTTGATGAGGGCCTTCCCAGTGAATCCCCCCAGGGGGATTTGGACCCCGTTCACCCTCAGCGTTATCGGCCCCCCGTAGGCCACACAGCTCCCTGTTTCCTCCTCCCCCCTTAGGATGGCCCTGCCCATCTCGAGGCAGCTTCCGTGGCCGCAGTGGCCGCAGTTTAGGCCTGGTAGCAGGTTGTACGCCTTCTCCCAGACTAGGTCTGCCAGCTCCCCCACCTCTTTAAGGGTGTAGGTGGGTATGCTGCTGCCTTCCAGGGGTTGGTGGGATGCTGCTGCTATCTCTAAGCCGTTGCTGAGTTCCTCGAGTTCAGTGGGGTTTCTGGCCACCACGACCCTGGGGTGGGTGGTGAGGGTCTTCAGCCCCTCAACAAGGATGATGTCGGCTCCCTCCAGGAGTTGTGCGGCCTCCCAGAGCTCCATCCTCCTCTGGTAGAAGATGGCTGTGGCGCCCTCTTGGAGGAGGGCTGTGGCCACGCTCCCCGCTTCCCTGTGTCTCGCCGTGTCCTTCCCAGGGGTGTCCAGGGGGGCTCCCTCGCCCGTGTGTTTCACCGTGGCCACCCTAAGCCCCCTTCTGGATAGTTCCTGGGTTAGTGCCTCCACTAGCTGGGTCTTCCCCGAGTCCTTGAAGCCCACCACTGCTACCGTCTTGGGCGGCATGGGTATCTTGGGGCGGTGGCTGGTTTTAGCGTTTATCCACACCGTTAATAGTTTCATAGGGGGAGTTTTGTCTATGTTGAGGCTGGTCTTCCACGGGGGGGTGGGTGAGGTGGGGGGCAACAAGGTCTTGCTGGAGGCGGGCAGGACCAGGCTTTGGATGGACTTCGGTAGGAGCTTCACCGCTGGGAAAGGGTTTTTCGTCAACTATCTCCAGCCCCGTCGCTCTGCGGGTTTAAAGGACTACTTGGAGTTCGGGCTGGTTCCCAGGGTTAGGGGGCTGTACTCTCGGGGGTTGTTGGAGGGGACGGACTTGGGCTATGAGAGGCCTGGGTTCGACGGGGTGTTGGTCTCCCACGCCCACTGGGACCATGTGGGCTACCTGGAGTTCATCGACCCCGAGATCCCCGTCCACCTGGGGGAGGGGACGCTCCTCATATTGGAGGCCATGGAGGAGACCAGCCCCTTCACCAGGCTGGGCAGCCACGACTACCACACCTTCCGCACAGGCAGGGTCCTGGAGGTGGGGGACTGCCAGGTGGAGCCCATCCACGTGGACCACAGCGTGCCCGCGGCCTACGGCTTCCTGGTGCACACAGATGAGGGCACTGTGGCGTACACGGGGGACCTCCGGGCGCACGGCCCCAGGAGCGATATGACCGAGGACTTCGTGGAGGCCGCCGCGGGGGCTGAGCCCGTGGCCATGGTCTGCGAGGGGACTCGGCTCTCCAGGATTGGGGAGCGGCGGAACCTCAGCGAGGGGGAGGTCCTGGAGGGGGTGAGGGGGGTTCTGGCAGGGGCCTCCGGTAGGCCGGTTTTCTTCACGCAGCCCAGCCGGGACGCCGACAGGTGGCGCACCTTCCACACGGCGGCGGTGGAGTCGGGCAGGGTGTTGGTGGTCCACCCCCGTACTGCTTACCTTTTGGACAAGCTGACGCTGGACCCCCGCCTAGACCTCCCAGACCCGTTGAGAGACCCCCACATAAGGGTCTACTACAAGAGGAAGAGGAGCGGGACCTACGACGACCGGGACTACTACCTGTGGGAGAGGCCCTACCTGAGCCGTATAGTCACCTCGGAGGAGGTGAGGAGCCGCCCCGGGGACTACTTGGTGAACCTGGACCTCTACAGCTTCGCCGAGCTGGTGGATATAAAGCCCGAGCCTGGGGGGCACTTCATCTACAGCATGAGTGAGCCCTTCAACGAGGAGGGCTTGGAGGAGGAGGTGCTCCACAACTGGTTGGACCACTTTGGGTTGAGGTACCACCAGCTACACGCCTCGGGCCACATGGGCCGCGAGGAGTTGAGGGAGCTCCTCGACAGGGTCTCCCCCAAGGCCGTCTACCCGGTGCACACCGAGGCCCCCCAGGCCTTTAGGGGGCTGCACCCCAGGGTGTTTCTGCCCAGGCTGGGCGAACCCCTGGAAGTGACGTCATAACCCCCGTTTTTGCGCTGAAACGTACACCCTTCCAGGGTGTTTCCAGGCTTCCAGTGGCTGGAGGGCCTGTTTTCCGCCTGGGATGGGTGACCCCCCCTCCCCCCCTGTTGGTGTGGCTGTTGGTGGGGGGTTTGGGGTCAAATTTTTTATTTTGACAAACAGGAAAAACGGTGTGGGGTTAAGGCCTTGAACGCCGAGAGCCGCTGTGCCAAGTGTGGGTCCATTCTCATCTGGAGAGGGGGAACCCTGGTGTGCCCCAAGTGTAGCAAGGAGGAAGAGGAAAAGGACTGACAGCCCCTTCGGCTATTTTTTTGTTTTTCCGAAGAAGGAGGCCAGGCTGGCTTGCTGTGGCTTCCCTATTATTTGGTCGAAGCTCATGTCCAGGGCGTCCAGGACCTGCTCGAAGGTCCCCTCCAGGTATGCCACGTATTTTTTGACATCCACGTCTTGGGGTTTGGCGGCTTGGGCTGGGAGGACGTCGTTCTTGGTGACCACGTAGTAGATGATGTCGCCCTGCTCCACCTCGTAGCCCATATCTCGGAGCATTCGCCCGGCCTTAACGTGTTGGGGGTTGGTGTCGTATCTGTCCAGGCTTTTCCCCAGCTGCATCTGGAAGGCCACCTCCTCCACCTTGAACTCCCTCTCCATCAGCCTGTTGTAGACCTCGTGGATGAGGCCTTTGATGTCTTCCTTGGCCCGGGGGAAGTCCTGGGGTTTCTCCACCTGGCTGAGGATTAGTATCAACTCCTCGAAGGCCTTCTTCAAGAGGGGGGGTATGTGGCGCTTCTTCCCCGTCATCCCTTTGATGTCCACCCGGCCATCCCTGTAGACCCCCAGGTAGTTCTTCTTCCTCTCGCTGAAGACGGCGTATCGGTAGACCTTGTCCACCTCCAGGTCTATGCCCAGCTCCCTGTCAGCCCACTCCATCAGGGCCCTGAGCTGTTGCTCCGAGGGGTTGTCGAGGAAGACGCTGTCGGTGTCCCCGTAGAGCACCCTTATGCCCAGCTCCCCAGCCCGGCGCCCCGTCTCCTCCATGGCGTACCTCCCAACGGCGGCGGTGCTCTCGGCCATGGGGGGGCAGTAGAGGGGGAAGCTCTCGGAGCCGAAGACGCCGTAGGTGGCGTTGAGGAAGACCTTTAGGGCTTGTTGGACAACCTCGTAGTAGTTTCTCTTTTCCGGGGTTAGCGCTGGGTCTTTGGACTTGGGCTTGTACCACTCCACCCTCAAGTCGCGTAGGCTCCCGATGAGGGTGCTGGCCAAGCCGTGGTAGAGAGTGCAGACCCAGTGGGAGGTGGTGGGCACCAGGTTGTCCCTGCACTGGGGGTGTACGCACCGCACCGTCTCGTAGCTCAGGTTCCAGTTCCTGATGGCGCTGGGGTAGAGGCTGGCGAAGTCCAACACGGCCACGTTGAAGTGTATCCCTGGGACCGGCTCCCTCACGATGGCACCCTGGAACTTCTTGCCTTTGATGATCGCCGTGGTTGTGGAGGAGCCCTTCAAAGCCTGGATGTCGCTGGAGTTGGGGATCAGCCACCCCCTCTGGCGGTGCATCCACTCCATTAGGCTGAGGATCCACCGGCTCACCCCGAACCGCGTCAAGTCCTCCAGGATCATTCTGCTGATGCGCTGGAGCATCACCATGAGGTTCATCACCAGGTTGTCGTTGAACTGGGTGAGCCTGAGGGTAATAGCCGCGTCCTGCATACAGTACTCCGCCAACTCCTCCATCTTGAGCTGTTGGAAGTCGGGTACCGGGATCTTTCCCTCCCCCAGGATGCCTTGGCCTATGTCCTCCAGCCTGTACTCCCTGTACCTGTTCCCGAAGGCGTATCCCTGCACGCTCCGGTTCCTGAACCACTGGTAGAGGTCGATGTGGACGGCGTGTTTGAGGAGGGCGAAGCGGTCCCCCAGCTGGATGGGGTTCTCCTCGTCGGCGATCCCCAGGGCCCGGGCGCGGTTCCTCAGATATTTGAGGTCGAAGTCGTCCCCGTTGAAGGTGAGGACCACGGGGTATTCCTCCAGAATCTTGAGGGTTTCCTGGACCAGCTCCCTCTCGTTGCTGCAGAGTTTGGCCTCCTTGGCCCCGGGGACCTGGGACAGGCCCTCGCCTTGCCCCGTGTCGTCGTATATGAGGACTCTGGATAGTCCGTCGCTCCCGGCGAAGGCCGCGGCTATGATGGGCTGCTCGGCCTTGTCGGCGTTGGGCACCCTGTTGGCCACGCTGGGGCGGACCTCGATGTCCACCGCCACCCTCTTGATGTCTGGGATGGGGGCCTCCAGCAGGCGGATCCATTCCTCCATCTCACCCCTCAGCCTCTCCTCGGAGGAGTCGAGGATGGTGGATAGCTCCCCCGAGGCGCTCCAGTCTGCGGGGACCAGCTCTCCCCCCTCCACACGGTAAGGCATCCCAGGCACCAGGCCCAAGTCGTATATGTAGCAGGAGTAGTAGCGTATCCGGCTCTCCCAGCTCTCCCCCAGGATGGCTCGGAGGCTCCCAGCCCCCCCGCCGATACTCAGGGGGTCTCGGGCCTTGACCTTGGTGACCTTGATGTTTTTGTCCAATAGGGCGTCGTATTTCTCCACCTCCTCCAGGCCCACGAAGCCCCTGTGGCCCACCACCCTGGGCTCCGCCTCCAGCTCCCGTGGTGTAAGCTTGGATATTAGGTAGGGGAGGTGCCCAGTGTTGTCGTACCAGAGGTAAACCCTCTGCTCCCTGGGCTCGTAGAGCTTCACATAGGCCTTGGCGGCGGAGCCGTCGTAGCCTGCTGAGAGCAGTATGCACTCCCCTAGTTCGGGGGGCGCTAGCCACCTTTTCTCTTCGTTCTCCCCAGCCACATCCCTCGCCTCAACCACAGTAATACCCACACGGGGTTATTATCTATGTGTCCTCGTCCTCCTCGGGGGAGGTCTGCTTCTCAACGTACTCTAGGACTTGGGGTGCGGTGACGGGGTTGCAGTATAGCTTCAATAGGGCTCCGCCTTTTCCCCTCACCGTGGCTCTTCTTCTCTTCCAGTCGATGGAGGCGCCTTCCACCTCATCCCAGCCCAACCTCAGGGCCTCATGCCCCAGGAAGACCATCTTGGACCCGGTGGGGCTCAGCCTCTGGAGGACTAGGGCCGCCCTCCAGGCAGCCGCGCTACCCCATCCTGGAAACCCGGAGACCCAGGCCTCCAAGCCCTCCTCCCCCACCCTAAAACCTGCCACCATGCTCCGTGTGAAGGCCAGCCCCGCCGCCCAGAGGAGCCCCACCAAGCCCAAGCCATAGAGCCCCAAGAGGGTTGAGCGTAGGGCTTCACGCCATAGGATTGCGGCGCCCCCCACCAGGGGGGCTGTGGCCAGTGTGATTATGGTTAGGGTCTCGCTGAAGGCGTAGGGGTTCTCCACCACGGGGACTTGGGCCTCCCAGGCCCATGGGGGGCCCTGGTCACCCTCCAAGCCCCTCACCATGGGAGGCTAGGTAGTGGTGGAGGCCCCACAGCACCAGGTGGGCCCCGGTGGCAGCGGTGACGCCGTGGTCGTAGTGGGGGTAGACCTCGCACAGGTCTAGGCCCACCACGGGGCCACCCATGGCCGCCTCCAAGGCTTGCTCCAACTCCCAGGTGGTGAGGCCGCCGGGGCTGGGGTTGCCCACGGCGGGGGCGAAGGCCGGGTCCAAGACATCCATGTCCAGGCTCACATAGACCCTTTGGTGGGGCTCCACCCTAGCCCTGATCTCCCTAAGGCATTCCTCCCTCCGACGCCTGAACTCCTGGGCCGAGATGTAGGCAACCTCACCGTTGGAGGCTACGTATTCAACCTCCTCGCGGCTTAGGGCGCGGGCACCCACCACGAGTGCCTCCACCCCCTCCTCCACAGCCCTCCTCAGCCAGGTGGCGTGTCCCACCCGGATATCCCAGAGCTCGTCTCTCAGGTCCAGGTGGGCGTCGAAAACCAGGGCCAGGGTGGGCTTCAGCCCCCGGAGGGCCCCCAGGGTGACGGTGTGCTCCCCCCCCAGGAGAATGGGTAGCCCCCCCAGCTCCCCAACAGCCTTGGACACAGCCTCCAAACAGTCCTCCACCCCTGTGAACTCGACCTCCCCATGGTCCACCAGCTCTATGTCCTCCCAACCCAGGCCTGTGGCGGGGTTGAATGTCTCCAGGTGGGCGCTTTGGAGCCGGACAGCCATGGGGCCGAACCTGGCGCCCCTCCTCTGGGTGGTGGTCTCATCTAGGCTGGCCGAGAAAAGGTTGAACCAGGCCTCGCCACTCCCAGGCTTGTCCAGAAATGTGGCGAGAACCGGCTTCAAGGCAGCTCAACGACGACCTTATCCACGCTGTGGATGACCGCCCCCAGCCCAGTGAGGTGTTCACGGAGCTTGTCAAAGTCGATGGTCTTCCCATCGACGATCACCTTCAGGCTTTCCGTCTTCTCATCCATCTCCACCACGGTGACGTCGATCCTTGTCAGGCCCTCCAGCACAGCGACCTGGGAGGCGAACTCGGGTAGGGGAGGCTGGTGTGCCTTCAACACATCTAACACCAAATGAGTTATCTTGGGCTTAACCACAGTCTTCTTCCCTCAGACTCGATTCAATATTCGGTCTACGGGTTTTTATAGTATGTTACTGGGGCCGGTGTCTGGCAGCCGCCTTCCACCTTACTGGCCGGGTAGGCCCTCCCTCTCTGGGAGCATGATGTCCTCCAACACCAGACGACCCACCACGGAAAGATAGCCGCCCACAGGGTGCAGCTCAGCCGTGTCCAAGTGGGCCCTCAAACCCCCCAACTCCAAGACGTAGCTCCACCCCGACCCCAAGGGCATTCTGTGAACAACCCGGCCGTAGAACCTGTCCCCCGAGGCCCCCAAAACACCCTGGGAGCCCTCCTCCACCTCCAAGGCCTGGAGCCTCAGCTTCACCTCATGCAGCTCCCCCGCAGCGTAGTCAGGCGCCAGGTTCCTCTCATCGTAAACAGGCAATGTGGATCCAGCGAACTCGATGTATATGATCCGGCCGCCCCCGCCCTCCCCCACCCTAGCCACCCGGACCAGGTTGTAAACCATCAACCCGAGTAAAGCCCCCTCTGCTAAATAGTTTGAGGTTCCCCCCCAAGGCTCCACAACGTTTTTAAACCTCCTAGCTGGATGGAGCTTTGAGTGCAAGAACGTTATGAAGAGCCATCCACGGTTTTCAGGCTCCGACTACACTCAGGTGAAGGATTAGTTGGGTGAGGCAGAGGAGGATCCCCCCCAAAAAGGCTTGGATGTATACCTGTCTGAGGGCTGGAACCGGGTAAACAGGTACCTAGCCGTTACCCGGTCCAGGAACATACTGAGGCGCTACTTCGCCATGAACGCCTTCGACGGCGCCATGACCAGTCTAGGGGTGGTCATAGGTGCCTGGCTGGGAGAACTCCAGGACCCCGGCACCATCATAGGCGTCATACTCACAGGTGCTGTGGCCATGATGGTCTCGGGTTTCAGCGGAACCTACATGACGGAGAGCGCTGAGAGGAACCACAGCCTCAACGAGTTGGAGGACGCCATGCTGGTGGACCTGGATGAAACCATCTACCATAGGGCGGGCCAAACCGTCTCCATCATCGCCGCGATGGTGGATGGCCTAGCCCCCTTCGTGGCATCCATCCCCGCTGTGGCCCCCTTCCTGATGGTGGGGGCCTTGGGCTTGAAGGTGGCCTTCCTCTCCTCCATAGGGCTATCCCTAGCCACCCTCTTCCTCCTGGGAGTCTACCTGGGGCGTATAAGCGGTGGGAACCTCCTGCTCAGCGGAGCCAAGATGATGGTCTCAGGCGTAGCCGTGGCCCTGATTGCCCTCTTCCTCAACCTACACTAGGCGGAGTAGTAGTATCGGCCAGACTCCTTCTGCTCCCGGTCCAGCCTGCTCCCAGGCTTGTTCACCCTGGGCCTCTTGGTGTCGCCGTCTCGCCGGAAGGTCACATCCATCTGGCGCAGGAACTCGTTCATCCCCTCCTCCAGGCTCCTGGGGGCCCCCGCATACCCGTGGACACCCGCCTCCCCCTGGAAGACCATGAGGCTGTCGGCGATGAAGTCCTGGGCCACGATGTCGTGCTCCACCACGAAGGCGGTTACCCCCCTCATCTTGGTGATGCGCCTGATGGCCCGGGCAACCGACAGCCTTTCCTCCACATCCAGGTAGGCGCTGGGCTCGTCCAACAGGTAGAGGTCTGCGGGCCTGCTGAGGCACTCGGCTATGGCCACCCTTTGGAGCTCGCCGCCGCTCAGGACCCCCACAGGCTTCTCCAGGAGGGCTCCCAGGTGGAGGGGCTCCAAGACCTCAGCCCTGTACCAGCTCTCAGCGTAGAGGGTCCCCGCCGCGCGCCGGAGAACCTGCTCAACGGTCTCGCTGGACTCGGTGGAGATGTACTGGGGCTTGTAGCTCACAGTCAGATCGGGGTTGCTCACCTCCCCCTCGGTGGGCTCCTCCACCCCCGCCAGCATCTTGACGAAGGTGGTCTTCCCTATCCCGTTCATCCCCAGGATGCCCACCACCTCCCCCCGGGCTATCCCCCCCTCCTCCACCTCCAGCCTGAACCCCGGGTACTCCTTCACCAACCTACTCCACCCCAGGATCCACCCCCCCAGCTCCAACCGGTCCTGAGGCGGCTTCTCGTGGAAGACTATGGGGGTGGGCCGGAACCTCACGTTCTCGTCGGGGATGTAGCCGTTGATGTAGATGTTGATGCCCTCCCTCACGGTGTGGACGTTGCTCACTATGCCATAGACGTTGGGCTCCCCGTAGAGGATGAACACCTCGTCGCTCATGTAGTCCAGCACAGCCAGGTCGTGCTCCGCAGCCAAGACCATCCTATCCTCCGAGGCCAGCCCCCTGATGATGCGTGCAGCGCGTGTGCGCTGGTAGACGTCGAGGAAGCTGCTGGGCTCGTCGAATAGGTAGACGGGGGCGTCCCTGATGATGGCCGCCGCTATGGCCACCCTTTGGAGCTCGCCGCCGCTGAGGACCTCCAGCTCCCGGTCCATTAGGTGGCCCAGGTCCAGCTGGGCTGCCACCTCGCCCAACACACCCCTCTCATCCAAGCGGCCCAGGAGCTCCCCCACCTTCCCCCCCACCACCCTGGGAATCTTGTCCACGTACTGGGGCTTGTGGATGGCCCTGAAGCCCTGGGTGTAAAGCCCCTGGAAATACTCGTGCATAGGGGTGCCCTCGAAGGCCTCCACCACCTCCTCCTTGGTGGGTGGGTCCTGGAACCTGCCCAGGTTGGGCACCAGCTCCCCCGACAGAATCTTGAGGAGGGTGCTCTTACCAATACCGTTTCTGCCGAGGAGCCCCACCACCCCCCCCTTCCTGGGCCGGGGGACGCGGTAGAGGGTGAAGGCGTTGGGGCCGTAGCGGTGGAGGTGGTCCCTCTCCAAGGCGTCGGGGAGGTTGACCACGCTCAACGCCCCGAAGGGACACTTCTTAACGCAAATGCCGCACCCGCTGCAGATAAGCTCGGATATGTAGGCCTTGCCGTCGTCCCCCAGGCGCACGGCCTCCCTCCTAGTCCTAACCATGGGGCAGAACTTGATGCACTCCAGCCCACACTTGTCGGGGCGGCACCTCTCCTTGTCAACCACTGCGACCCTCATAGCCGACCTTCCGCTGATCTTCCCATGAGGCCTTATTTAAGGGGATATGAGGCTAGGGAGGTGTCCGTAGCTTTACCCCGCTGGGGGCCAGGGCCTGGGTTAGCAGGTGCTCGGCCAAGCCGGGGTGCTGGTGGGGGCGGTAGATGGCGGTGACCAGGGCCTCCGCATCCAGGCGGTCCACGATGGCGGCGCAGGTCTCCAGGCTGTTCATGTTTAGGGCCAGGGCTCTCTCCACGGGCATACGCTCGGGGTTGATGTCGATGCCGTAGTAGCCCTGGTAGTTGTGCATCTTGAGGACTAGGAGGGCGGATAGGGTTTGGTTGAGGCCTAGGACGCCTACGTTGAGGTCCTGGTCGTAGTTGCCCAGGGGCTGGCTGTTCCAGTGGGTGTGCATGAGCCTCCCCTCCCGGAGGATGGAGGCCAGGCTGTATCCCAGGTCCTCGTGGCCCATCAAGACGTGGCCCACCTCGGGGTTGAGGCCCACCAGGGCGTGGCCCCCTTCCAGGGCCTCCTTGTTGAGGGGGGCTGTGAGTCTGGCCTCCACTTCTCGGGCCATGAGTAGGCCGTTGGCGGTGTTTCGGTATATGTTGTTTCCCCGGGGCTCGTAGGGTTTGGGCTCCAGGGCTACCCTCACGCCGGGAACCTGGTCCATGGCCGCGGCTAGGCCCGACTCGAACCTCTCCCACATGCCGTAGTGGTCTTGGGCGAAGGGGTTTTCGTATCCGTCTATCCCCGGCCAGAGCACGGCGAACCCTGTGCCCAGCTCCCGGTTGAGCTCCAAGGTCTCAGCCACCCGTTGTATGGCGTGCTCCCTCACCCTGTGGTCGGGGTTGCTCAGGCTGCCAAACCTGTACCGCTTCTCGTAGAAGAGCCAGGGGATGGCTGTTATGAGTTTGATGCCTGTCTCCTTCTCCAGCTCCTTGTAGAGGTGTAGGTTGTCCCAGTTCACCTCGTTGGGGTAGTGGGCTTCCAGGCGGAAGGTGTTGTCTATTAGGCCCGAGTCGTACATCTGGGCCACCCTTCTCAGGGTTTCCTCTATGGTGGCTTTCTCGCCGTAGGCCTCGTGGAATCTGCTGGGGGCGGGGTTGAAGTACCAGACCCCTGCGCTGAAGCGGGGTTTGAGCCTGGTCTGCCTCAGGTGTCGGAGCATCTCCTCCTCCGACCTCTGGGCCTTCTGGGGGGTTAGGTCGGTCCACTCCATGGGTGTTTAGAGGGGGCCAGGGTTTTAATGGTTAACCCGGGGAAACAGCTTCTCCCTAAGGGAGTCGTGGTGCTGCTGGAGGAGCCGGTATTGCTCGGCGTCCCCCCCAGGCTCCAGCCGGGAGGCCTCGTCCAGCTTTACAACGCTGTCGGCCAGGTCCTGTATGGAGACCTTCTCCCCATCCACGTGGAGGGCGGTGCACCACATGGCTTGGATGGCCGCCCCCAGGGCCGCCCCCTCCTGCTCGGTGAAGCCCACCACGGGGGCCTGGAAGACGTCGGCGCATATCTGGGCCCACGCCCTGTTCCTGCTGGCGCCCCCTGTCAACCTGATCTCTCTCGGCCTCACCCCCAGGGCCCGCAACCTGTTCAACCCGTAGTTGAGCCCCAGGGTGGCCCCCTCCACCGAGGCGCGGGCCAGGTTGCTGGGCGTCAGGTTGGTTTGCGTCACCCCGTAGAGGGCCCCGCAGCCGTGGGGGAGGTTGGGGGTTCTCTCCCCCGTTAGGTAGGGCAGCATGAGGAGCCCCTCGGACCCTGCGGGGGCCGCGGCCACCGCCTCCTCGAAGGCCTCCAGGCTCAGGCCTAGCAGCCTCCTCACGGCCTCGGTGGCCACCGTCACATTCATGGTGCACACCAGGGGGAGCCACGCGTTGGTGGAGTCGCAGAAGGCCGCCACCTCTCCCCGGGGGTCCACCACGGGGGTGGGGCTGTAGGCGTATATGGTTCCGCTGGTGCCCAGGCTGGCTGTCACCCTCCCCGGCCTGGTGTTCCCCGTCCCTATGGCCCCCATCATGTTGTCCCCCCCGCCCGCGGACACCAGGACCCCCCTGGGCAGACCCATCAGCTTGGCCACCCTGGGGAGGAGGGGGCCCACGGGCCTGTGGGATGGCCCCAACTGGGGGAGGCGGTCCCAGAGGTCGGGGTCGATGGCCTCCACCACCTCTGGGCACCACTCCCTGGACCGAACATCCATGAGGAGGGTTCCCGAGGCGTCGCCATACTCCATGGCTGCCACCCCTGTGAGCCTGTAGTTGAGGTAGTCGTGGGGGAGGAGGATGGCCCTGGTCCTCTCGTAGTTGGTGGGCTCGTGTCTCTTCAACCAGAGGACCTTGGGTGCGGTGTAGCCGGGGAGCGCCGGGTTCCCCACCAGGGCTATGAGGCCCTCGGGGCCCCCCAGGGCCTCGTGCAGCATTCTGCACTCCTCCCACGTGCTGGTGTCGTTCCAAAGCTTGGCGGGTCTAACCACCCTGCCCCCTTCGCCCAGGGCCACCAGCCCGTGCTGCTGGCCGCTCACCCCCAGCCCCCTCACCTCACCCGGCTCCACACCGCTGCGGCCCACGGCCTCCCTAACCGCCTCCACCGCGGCTTGGAACCAGTCCTGGGGCCGCTGCTCCATGTGTCCCCGGGGCAAACCCTCCACCATCCTCACCCCCCTGGAACCCCTCCCCACCACCCTCCCCGAGGAACCCTCCAAGACAAGAGCCTTCACGCTCTGGGTGCCCACATCCACCCCGACAAAGAACCCCTCCAACACACTCAAAACTCCCTGCCAGGCTTACTTAACCCATTTGACCCACCTGTTAAATACCCCCTCCCCCGAACAGCCTCCATGGCGCTGAGCGAGGGAGAGTTCCAGGCCGAGGTAGACCTGGACGACGATCTCTTTAAGAAGAACACGGGGCTGAGCCTCCGCGAACAATACCTGAAATACCACCCCCAGGTCCTCACCAGCTTCGAGGAGGACATGGAGTGGCTGTGGGGCCGCAAGTGGAAGGCCAACACCAACGTGGGCAAGCTTAGGATGGTCCTCCTCCACAAGCCAGGCCCAGAGTTCGAGCACGTGGGGGAGAAGACCCCCTTCCCGCCCCACGCCTCCGGCCTTGCTGCTTGGAGGATGGCGGAGAAGATACCCCTGGAGGAGCTGCTGGAGGACCACTACAACCTGGTGGACGCCTACAGGGCCGAGGGGGTGGAGGTGGTCATAAGGAAGCCCGAGACCCACAACCCCCCCTACCAGGTTAAGGCCATATACACCGACGACGTCTGCCACCCCGCCGTCTACGGCCAGGTCATCCTCCGGATGTATGACTGGATTAGGAGGGGGGAGGAGCTCTACACCTACCAGACCCTGGCGGAGCTGGGCTGCCCCGTGGTGGGTATGATCATGGACCGGGGGATGGCGGAGGGGGGCAGCATAGGCTGGCTGGACGAGAAACACCTCGTCATCGGCGTACACTTCCCCAGGGCCAACACCCAGGAGCCCCAGGTGATGCGGGCCAACGAGTCGGGCCACCTCCAATTCGCCCGCATCGTCAAACTCCAAGACCCCGAGGTGGACATAAGGCTCCAGCCGGGCTACGGCTCCCGCATAGGAGCCAGCCACTACTGCCTGGTGGACCGCCACACCTCGGTCCAGGACCCCCGTATGCTGGACCCATATCTGAAGACCTGGATGGAGAAGGAGATGGAGTGGGAGTTCATCGACCCCCCCGACGAGGTGTGCGTCAAGGTGAGGACTGGGGACCCCCGTATGCCCGTGGTGAAGAGGGCCCCCAACACCGGCGTGGTCTTGGAGCCTGGGAAGATCTTGGTGAACGAGGGAAACCCCCGGGCCACCAAGTGGTTTGAGAGCATTGGAATCGAGGTGGTGGAGGTGGACGTGGCCACCCTGGTGAGGCCCAGGAACAGCGGGAGCATCCACTGCACCGCCGGAAGCCTCATCCGAGACCCCGAGCCCAAGGGCTACTAGGGCGCCATACTGGTGGAGCCGTTGGAGGGGGAAACACTCAGGGCCGAGGCCCTCCAGGGGTGGCCCACCAACCCCGTTTTCACAGAAAACGCCCAGATATACACCCGTTGAGCCATAGGGCAGAGGGTTGAGGGCTCTGCACCCCCAGCCCCCTGGAACCCTAGTCTAGGATGTGCATCCTCTGCTCCCCCAACTCGAAGGCTTGGAGGATGTCGCTGTCGCTGATCACCCCCACCAGTCTCCCCCCCTCACCCACCACGGGTAGAAGCTCAGAGCCCGCCTCATTCAACAACTCCAAGGCCTCGTAGACGCTGTCTTCAGGCCTCACCCGGGGGAGGTCCCTCAGGGCTGCCTCGCCCGCCGTCAAGGCCTCCCTCTCCTCCTCCCCCATCTTGGCTAGGTGGTCGAAGCTCAACATCCCCACATATCCCTCCTCCCCCACCACGGGGAAGCCGGTGTGCTCGCTCTCCCACATCATGAAAGTCACTACGCTTAGGGGGGTTTCCGGTCGAACCGAGACCACCTTCTCCAGGGGGGTCATGGCCTCGGAGACCTTGACCAGTTTGAGGGGGTTGGCGGTGGTGTCCACGTTGGACCCCCTACGGAGCAGCTTCAAGGTGTAGATGCTTTCCCTCTGGTAGAGGAGGGATATGAAGTAGCTGGAGGCGCAGGCCAGCATGAGGGGTGGGAAGAGGTAGTAGTTCCCAGACATCTCGGGGAGCATCACGATGCAGGTTAGGGGGGCCCTTGCGGCGCCTGCGAAGAGGGCGGCCATCCCCACCAGGGCGTAGACGTAGGGCTCCGAGGCTGCGAAGGGCCACCCCTCCACCGCTAGGCCCAGGGCTCCCCCCAGCATCCCCCCAATGTATAGGCTGGGGGCGAATATGCCTCCGCTGCTGCCGCTGCCCACCGTCAGACCCGTTGAGACCAGTTTAAGGACCCCCAGGAGCACCATCAGCCTAAGGGGGATCTCCCCGGCTATGGCCTTCTCCAGGCCCTCGTAGCCCACCCCCAGGATGCCGTAGCCCAGGAACAGGGAGCCCAGCAACCCCGTGAGGAGGCCCCCCACGGCGGGCTTAACCCAGGCAGGAATCTCCAACTCTTCGAAGAAGTCCTCAAACAGGTAGAGGCCTCGGATCCAGGCTATGGAGAGTAGGCCGAAGCCCAGCCCTATGGGGATGAAGTAGGCCATCTCCAGGGGGTTGGTGAAGCGGTAGGTGGGCACGGGGAAGGCCTGCTCCATGCCGAAGACCTCGGCGGTGACGAACATCCCCACCACCGAGGATATGAAGACGGGTATCACGTCGTAGGGGGCCACCCCCCGGTAGATGACCTCCAAGCCGAAGAGGGCGCCCCCCAGGGGGGCCATGAAGGTGCTGGATATCCCCGCGCTTAACCCGCAGACCACCAGGAGCTTCCTATAGGACTCCTCCAGGTTAAACCACTGGCCCAGGGCCGAGCCGAAGCTGGAGCCTATCTGGGCGATGGGCCCCTCCCTCCCCACGCTCCCCCCCGACCCGATGGTGAGGCTGGAAACCAGGATCTTCACCATGGCCACCCGCGTCCGTATGAAGCCCCCCTTCAGGGCCACCGCCTCCAAGACCTCGGGGACCCCGTGGCCCTTGGTTTCGGGGGCCACCCGTAGGATGATGGGGCCCACTATGAGGCCCCCTATGGCTGGGAGGAGGGCCACCCCCAGGTTCACCCCGGCCACCTCCAGGGTGAGGAGGGGGAGCAACACTTGGAAGAACAAGTATTGGAAGAACTCTATCATCTTCCTGAACACGATGGCTCCGAGGCCCCCCACGACGCCCACCAGTACGGCCAAGCCGTTTATTTTGAACCAGGTTGAAACCCCTTTTCTGGACACTCTCCACCAACACCTAGATATAAGACAAGTTTTCACAAAACGAAGCCACGATATTTGAATCTTTCTAATCCGGAACCGTATACCGGGTTTCTGGGTTCTACTGGGCTGGTTCCTGGTTGAAAACAGGTTGAAGGTTTTGAAAACCGTTCACTGTGCTGGAATAACGCTTGAAAAGGGTCCAAGAAAACAAATATCCAGTAAAAGCCGTTAAAATTGTTAGTGGGCCTGAATATTGGTGGGAATCAGTCCTCTTCAAACTCTTTGGCTGGGCCAGCCTATTGTTACTCGCCCCGACTCCACCAGGGCTTCAAGACACGGCCCGCCAGGGCCCCCGTGTGTCGCCCCCCTCTCAGGGTAACCACCCCGTTCACCACCACGTGCTCCACGCCCTCTGGGTAGCTGTGGGGCTCCCTGTAGGTGGCTGTGTCCCTCACCCTGGCGGGGTCGAAGACGGTGAGGTCGGCCTTCATGCCCACCTTTATTAGCCCCCTGTCCTGGAGGCCTAGCCTGGCGGCGGGTAGGCTGGTCATCCTCCTCACCGCCTCCTCCAGGGTGAAACTCCTCTTTTGGTAGACGTAGCGGCGGAGGTATCTGGGGAAGGCGCCGTAGCAGCGGGGGTGGGGCTTTCCCTTGGCGAGGGGGCCGTGGGGTGCTAGGCTCCAGCCGTCGCTGCAGGGCATGACGGCGGGGTGCTGGGCCAGCTGGTCCACGTCCTCCTCCACCCCCCAGAAGGTGATGTTCATGGCCTCCCCTCCCTCCTCCAAGAGGAGGTCGCAGAGGGCGTCCACGGGGTCCACGCCTCTGGCCTCTCCAACCTCGGCCAGGGTTTTCCCCTCCACCCACTTGTTGGCCTGGCTGCCCACGCTGGAGACCAGGACCTTGCCCCAGTCTCGACCCGTCTCCCGATAGTGGGCCCTCAGCCACTCCCTGGTCTCGGCCTTCTCCAGCCTCCCCAGCATGGCCTGGACCCCGCCCGCGTGGAGCTGGTCTGGGATGAGCTGGCTCAGGAGGCTGGAGCCCGCCGTGTAGGGGTATATGTCTGCCGTGACGTCTACCCCCCGTGCCCTGGCCTCCTCCATCTGCTTTAGAGTGGCCTCCCGGTGTTGGCCCCGTAGGTGGGGGAACCGGCCCCGGCTGCTGCCCAGGTGGGAGACCTGGAGGGGTGTGCCCATCCTCTCGGCCAGGCGGAGGGTTTCCTCTAGGTTGGATTCCTCCCCCCTCATGTGGGTGGCGTAGAGGGCCCCCACCTGGGCCAGGGTTTTTCCCAGGGTGGCAAGCTCTTCCTCCCCCGCGAACAAGCCGGGGGGGTACCCCAGGCCGGTGCTCATCCCGAAGCAGCCCTGGGCCAAAGCCTCCTCCAGGAGGGCCTCCATCTCCCCCAGCTCGCCCCCCGTGGGGGCCCGGTCCTCGAAGCCCATGACGGCTATCCTGATGGAGCCGTGGCCCACCAGGCCGACTAGGTTGAGGCTGGTTCCCCCCTCAACCACCTTTTGGGTGAAGCCCTGGTAGTCCTCCCACCCGTAGCCCGGGTCCAGGCCGAAGGTGAAGGGCTTCAGGTATTCCGCCAGCTCCCGGCGGTGCTGTGGTGAGACGGGGTAGACCGAGAGGCCGCAGTTCCCCATGGCCACCGTGGTGACGCCTTGGTGGATGTAGCTGTGGCCCTGGGGGTTGGCCAGCACGGTGTGGTCTGCATGGGTGTGGATGTCGATCCAACCCGGGGAGACAGCCAAGCCCTCGGCCTCCAGGGTGGTCTCCGCCTCCCCCTTAACCCTCCCAACCCCCACGATGACCCCTCCCTCCACGGCCACATCCCCCTTGAACCAGGGGGCTCCCGTGCCATCCACTATGAGCCCATCTCTCACAACCAGGTCCAAATCCATACCGCAAACAGGGTCTCGACTCATATTCAACCTCCTCCCGCTGGGCCCATGGATGCCTTCAACTCGTTCTTGTAGTGGTTGGCGCAGTGTATGCAGCAGAAGGTCATCTCCCTCCCATCGATGGTCTCCACGTATGCCCCCTCGTATATCTTGCAGCCGCAGCTGGCGCAGACGTCCATCCTTGTCTCCAGGGCGGTGGAGATGATGTTTGCGATCCTCTGGAAGTTCCTCTCGGCAAACCTAATGCCCTCATCCGTTAGCCGGTATTTTTTCCTCTCCTTGCTCCCCACCATCTCGGACTCCACCTCCACCAGCCCCCTCTCTTGGAGGAGGCTTAGGAAGGGGTAGACCAGGCCTGGGCTGATCTTCCTGCCCACCCTCTTCTGGAACTCGGTCATTATCCTGTATCCGTGGGTGGGTCCCTCGTAGAGGATTGTCAGTATGTAGAACCTGGAGAGGTCTGATACTATGTTGTCTATGTTTTTAACACCCATGTTACACCCTAAGACTTATCATGTTTTGATATATTTATACCTTACCTAAACCCCCTGAAGGGAAGAAACCAAAAATACCGCCAACCCCACCCTTAAACCCAATTGGCCGTGAAACAATGACGCCAACCACCAACCTCAGAGCCACCCTCAACGAGGCCAAAACCATCCTAGCCAACAGGAACATCGCCTCCATCATGCTAGTCCAAACCCTCTCCACCTTCCTCGCCTGGCTCTGGTGGCCCTACAAAAGCCTCTTCATCCTGGAGCTGGGGGCCTCCACCGAGACCCTGGGCCTCATGATCATGGTGGAGACCCTGGGGGGAATAATCTTCCAGGTCCCAGGCGGCGTCCTCGCCGACCGATACGGGCGGAAGAAGGTGGTCATGGCCTCCGCCATCCTGGGTTTCGGCTCCCCCCTCCTCTACCTGCTGGCCCAGGACTGGATACAGCTCTTCCCAGCCCTCATACTGGCCTCCACCTCGGCCCTCGCACGGGGAGCCACCAACGCCCTCATAGCCGAGAGCCTCCCCCCCAAGAGGAGGGGGACCGGCTTCGCCTCGATCACCTTCGTCCAGAAGATTCCCAACGTCTTCACGGGCATAGTGGGGGGGCTAATCATGGACAGGCTGGGCGTCATCCAGGGGGTGAGGCTGGTCCTCCTCGGCGTCCTGCTGGTCTCCCTCCTCCGGCTAGCCGTTTACTGGAGGTACCTGGAGGAGACCCTGGACCCCGAGGACAGGCCCAAGAGAGCCCCCACACTCAACCCCCGCGCCCTAGGGGAGCTCCTCCACATGCCCAGAAACGTCTGGGTCCTCACAGCCGTGGCAGGGCTTAGCGCCCTCTCCATCCGCATGGTCTTCAGCTTCACCGTGCCCTATGTGGTCAACGTCATAGGCCTCTCCAAGACGGAGTACGGCGCCATAAGCACCATGGTGAGCCTGGTCTCCCTCCTCCTAACCCTCCCCGGTGGCGTCATAAGCGACCGCATAGGCAGGAAGCAAACCGTCGTGGTTAGCCGGGTTTTAGCCAGCCTCAGCACGCTGGGGGTCCCCCTAAGCAGAGGCTTTTTATCCCTGGCGGCTTTCAGGGTGGCGGGTAGCATCGGCTCGGGGCTTGGGGGCACATTCATGAGGGTGCAGGGAGGCCCCGTCTGGAAGGCCCTGGTGGCTGACTTGACAACCCCCCAGGAGAGGGCCCGCGTCATGGGGCTCATGGGGACCTTTGTAAGTATCATCAGCACCCCCGGGAGCTACCTGGGGGGATACCTCTACGACAACCTCTCCCCCCAGTCCACCTTCTATGTCAGCTTCCTTCTGAACACCCTGGGCACCCTCCTCATAGTGGCGCTCTTACACCCCGAGGAGAGGGAAAGCTAGGCGCTCCTCAGCCGGGCCTCCCGGGCCTTGATGAAACGGTCGCTTAGGATGAACCCCCAGTAGAGGAGGGCCGTCCCCAGGAGCGCGAAGATGAAGAAGGGGGAGGGCTCACCCAGCAGCCCCAGGGCTCCCCCGCCCACCATGGGGGCCAGGCCGCCTAGGAAAATCCAGAGGTTGTAGGTTCGCGGCCTATCCCTGAGATAGCTCCAGGCCGCGCCCCCCACAAGAACGGTGCCCCCCA
>CAYWWV010000011.1:0-10880 GCA_964462185.1 uncultured Candidatus Bathyarchaeia archaeon
CCCAGCTCCGAGAGCAGGGCTCTCAGGGGCCCCTCTGGTTCCTGCTCCAACCCGGGGATCACCCATCCACCCCCCTGGTATATGAGGGTGGTGGCGCCTGTGGCTCCGTGGAGGAGGGCTTGGTCCCTCTGCTCCACGCCCAGCCTCACCTTACCAGCCACACCCCTAACCAGAACAGCCCAATTGGCCTCGTCCACGGTGACACCCGTAGGGGGAGCCTTAGCAAAGCGCAGCCTCTCCCCCAACCCGGCCAACACCTCCCTCCCCAAAGAGCTGAGCTCCACCCCCCTCCGGGAGACCTGGATGAGGCTTGTTGAGGCGAGGCGTTCAAGCAGGGTCCTGGTGGAGCCCTCCCCCAGCTCCAAGGCCTCCGATAGACGTTTCCGGCCCATAGCCCCCTCCGACAGGAGGATCAAGGCGTATAAGACGTGGGCAGCGGAGTATCCGGGGGGCTTCCCGGGGCTTGTCTTGGAGGAGGTTTTCAAAAGGAGTTCAACAGGATTCATAAAGGCACCCAGGTTGAAGAGGGGGGAAGGGGCTTAAAGCCTTCCCGTGGTTTAACCGAATTCGGTGAGAACCCAAGCAACCACATCCCCCTCCCTCAACTTGTATTGATCGGCCCCCACGGGCCCCAGCTCCCAACCATCCCCCAGGATGCTCCACATCCAGTAGGCCCCATCGCCCTGCTCCACCCCGTTTATAGAGGTAACGAAGACACCCCACTCAGAGACCTGCGAGTCCACCCGGCAGACCTCCATGGTGGCTTCCAGCAGGGTTCCTCCCAGCCTCACCCGGGTGTGGTTATACCAGACCCGTGTACCGTTCCCATAGTCCACCAGGAGGTCGATGGAGACGGTGTAGTCCTCCAACTCAGCCAGGGCGCTCTGGTAGTCCTTCTCCAGGCTCTCCAGCTTGTACCAATAGTTCAGGGCCATGGCTCCCGCAGCCAGCGTGCTGCATAGGAGCAGTAGCGAGGCCACCCCTAGGCTCTTACTGCTGGTCTTCAAGGTTCATCACACTCCTTATAGACTGGTTGAGGGGGCGGAATGCGAATCCGAATAGGAGGAAGTTGCTCACGGTGTGGACCAGGGTGAAGGGCGCCCCCGTTGCCAGGGCCACCACTACCGGTATCCCCGCGGTCAGCCCCGAGACAACATTGGTGGACAGGTCGTAGAGGAAGGTGAGCAGAAACCCCACGGCTCCCAGCCCAAAGCTGAACCCTCTTATGGTTGAGGGGCTTCCCTTGTAGAGCCCCCCGGCCAGGCCGTAGAGGGTTTCCCCCAGCATGGTGGCTAGGAGTATGGGTAGGCTGAATCCATAAGGGTTCAGGGTTCCATAGACCAGCCAGATCAGGGCTCCAGTGAGGGCTCCCAACGCGGGCCCCTGGAGATGGCCGCTGGTGAAGACTATCAGGTCCATGAGCTTCACGTTGGCTGTGCCTATCAGGAGGTAGTTGGAGGCCAGCGCGGCCGAGGCCAATAATGCGGTTAACGCGATTCTCCGTGTTTTGTTTACTACCCGCCCCAACCTAGTGTTGGATGGATAATCCAACCAATAAGCCTTTCTCCAAGACAGTTAAAAAGATTGAGCCACCTCGACGAGGTCGACAAAAAATATTGGAGAATATCGTCGGTAGACAGCCGCATCCCCATCCGGGAACTAGCCAGGAGGCTGGGAAACAGCCCGGCTACAATCTCCAGGAGGATTAAGAGGCGGAGAAGATGATTAAGGCCTACGTCTCGGTGATCGAGGATGAGGCGCTAGGCAAGGGCTCAAGGGCTGTCTTGATGGTGAGGACCGGAGGGGAGTCGGACCAACACACCATAGCCGAGGAAGTGACCAGTATGCCTGACGTCTGCAACGTCTTTCCTCACCATGGATAACTACGACATGATTTGCATGGTGTGCACCAAGAATGAGTCCAAGATGAGATGATCCAGCGGCTACGGAAGCTGAAGGGCGTTCTATGGGTGGATTTTGCGTCCATCGTGGAGGGTAGGAAGGTTATGTGTGTCGTTTTGGAGTAGGGTCAGGCCTCTAAGGGTAAGATTTATATTTTGCCCCCTCGGAAAAGGAGTGTACAACCTTTGGTTGTATACTGAACAGTGTTTCAACGGAGACATGGGGCCATAAATCCCGCCTTGAACCACGGCGAAACCCCCAAACCAAGGTGGGAGGAAAATGGACAAACCGGTAAAGAGGCCCCACCAACAAGAGACAACCAAGGGTACCCGCCCCCCGGCCACATGGAGATGGCCTATTCCAGTCAGGTGGTCACGGGGCGGCAAACGCCTTGAAGTAGGCCTTCATGGCCCCACTGGAATCATACCATGGGGCTACCCTCTCAAGACGGGTCTTGAGGTGATGGGTATGTCTCAGAGGAGTGAAGAGGGTTTCAGGTCAGCCCTGAGGGGCATACTGGAGGACTTCAGGATAGATGTGGAGGAGCTGCTGGGACAGTTCATCTCCGAGCCAAAGACGCGGGGCAAGCCCTTAGAGTACCCGTTGACGGATTTGATCGAGTACGACGACCACTACGTGGTGGAGGCCGAGCTACCAGGTGTAAAGAGGAGTAACATAGAGGTGGAGGTGGCCTCCGACGCGGTGAGGATCAAGGGCAGCATAAACCTGGACCGTAAGGCCACCCATAAGGGTGGCAGATACTTGTTGATGGAGCGGAGGGACCAGGATTTCAACAAGGAGATACGCCTCCCGGTGCTGGTGAACCCCAAGGATGCCGAGGCCCGCTTGGTGGGAGGTGTGCTAACAATCCGTCTCCCAAAGAAGCCCCCTGAGACACTGGAATGGACCCGTTTAGAGATAGAGGAGGGGGAGGGGTAGGGTGACCCCCAAGGATGTGGTAAACCTGGGGGTGCCACCCCAGGGGTCAACTCAAGGTGTTCCAAGCCCAAGCAAGGCTTACAGTTATGATTGGAGGTGTGAGTATGAGTAAGATTAAGGTTGGAATAGTTGGAGTGGGTAACTGTGCATCTGCCCTGGTGCAAGGAGTGTATTTCTACCGAGACGTTGAGAAACAGGAAGAAATACCAGGCGTTATGCACGTTCGATTCGGGAAATACCACATCGGAGACATTGAGTTTACCTCTGCCTTCGAGGTGAACGCCCTAAAGATTGGTAAAGACCTCTCGGAAGCCATATTCACCGACCCCAATAGCTGCGCCCGTTTCTGCGACATCCCAGAGCTGGGGGTCACAGTGGAGCCAGGTCCAGTCCTGGACGGCGTGGCGTCTCACATGGTGGAGCGGTTCCATGTGGCGCCTGACCATAAGCCAGTCGATGTGGCCCAGGTACTAAGAGACACTGGAACCGAGATACTGGTGAACTTCCTCCCCGTTGGAAGCGTGGAGGCCACCAGGTTCTATGCAAAGGCTGCTTTGGAGGCCGGGTGTGGCTTCGTCAACTGTATACCCGAGTTCATAGCCTCCACAGAGGAGTGGAGCAAAAAGTTCCAGGAGAGGGGTCTACCGGTGGCGGGAGACGACGTTAAAAGCCAGCTGGGGGCCACCATCCTTCACAGGGCTCTAGTGGAGTTGTTCCACGAGAGGGGGCTCCACCTAGACTCTACATACCAGCTAAACGTGGGCGGCAACACCGACTTCGAGAATATGCTGGAGGAGGACAGGCTCTCCTCCAAGAGGGTGAGCAAGACGGAGGCCGTAACCAGCCTCGTTCCCTATAAGGTGCCCACACGTATAGGCCCCAGCGACTACGTGCCCTTCCTGGGGGACCACAAAGTCTGCTACATCCGGGTAAACGGCCACGGCTTCGGAGACCTCCCTGTGGAGGTGGACCTGAAGCTGAAGGTGAACGACAGCCCCAACAGCGCGGGCATAGTCATCGATGTGATAAGGGGTGTGAAGATCGCGTTGGAGCGGGGGATTGGAGGCGCCTTGCCCAGCATATCGGCCTACGCCTTCAAACACCCCCCCGTCCAAGTGGAGGACTACATCGCCAGGGGCTGGGTGGAGGAGTTCATCGAGGGCAAGCGGGTGAGGTAGGCTTGGAGGCGGTGGTCCTGGCTGCGGGTAGGGGAAGCAGGCTTTCCCCCCTAACGGAGGAGGTGCCTAAACCCCTGCTGCGGCTGGGGGACTCATCCCTCCTCACCCACATCTGCGGGACCCTGAGGCAAGCAGGGGTGGACAGGATTCTAGTGGTGGCCGGCTACAAGTGGAGGCTGATCCAGAGGGAGGTCGAGGGGATGAGGGACGTGGAGGTGGTCGTCAACCCTAACTGGGAGAGGGGAAACGGCTCCTCCCTGTTGGCAGTTGAGCCCAGGTTGAAGGGAGAGGTCTTCGTGTTGTCCATGGCTGACCACCTTTACCCCGCTGAACTGGTCTCGGGGGCCTTGGAGGCGTTCCAAGGGCTCCCGCTGTTGGTGGTGGATCGAAGCCCACGCCTACTAGACATGGACGACGCTACCAAGGTCCAGCTGGGGGAGGGGGAAACGGTGGCCAAGCTGGGCAAACACTTGGACCACTGGGACGCCGTGGACACAGGGGTTTTCGTGCTCCCCCAATGGGCCTTCAAACACTTCAACAGAGAGAGCGGCGAGCTCAGCGGGCTGATGGGGGGCCTCATCGAGAAAGGGTTTCTCAAGGCCTACGATGCCACAGGCCTCCCCTGGATAGATGTGGACACCCCCCAGGACCTTGAGCTGGCTGAGGAGGCAGGAATATGGGTTTAGAGGAGAAGATGGTTAAGAAGAAGGGGCCCTCCGACTTTGTAGCCCGATACATACACCAGCCCATAGAGAACTGGGCGGTCTCCAGACTCGTACACACCAGCATCACCCCCAACCAAGTAACCCTCGCCACCAACCTCCTAGCATACCTAACCACTTTTCTATACCTCAGGGGAGAAATAGCAGCCGGACTCGCAGTAGCCCTAGTGGTAGGTGTATTAGACGGAATCGATGGGAAGCTGGCTCGGGCCAAGGAGATGGCCTCCAAAGTGGGGAAGCTGGAACACGCCTTCGACCTCCTCTACGAGTTCTCCTGGCTGGCAGCCCTGGGGCTCTACTACACCCAGGCCACTGGGAAAACAGCCCCCCTGACAGCCGCACTACTCTCGATGCTCTTCATCAGCTTCTACCGCATGGTCTACGATGTCTTCGGCCGCGTAACAGGGGTGAGCCTGGACATTTACAGTCCAGTGGAAAGGGTGGCTAGGAGAGTGTTGGGGCGGAGGAACCTCTACAACCTCCACATTTTAGCAGGTTTAGCGCTGGGCAGCTGGAGGTTCCTAGAAACCATAACGGCCCACGCGGCCCTCACAGCCATTTTCTACACCTGGAGGGCATGGAGACACCTCAGCCAACTCGACAGAGACATGCACCAGAACCACTAAGTATTGGTTGCCAGCTGATCCGGGCTCCTCAACACCTCGTCAACAGCCGTCAACAACTCCGCCACCGTGAAGGGCTTGGTGATGTAGCCATCACACCCCGCCTCGAACGCATAGCGCCTGTCCACCTCCCTCCCCAGCGCCGTCACGAAAAGGACCTTGATGCCCCTGGTGGAACTCTTGTGTTTCAACAACCGGCAGACCTCGTAGCCGCTTAGCCCCGGGAGAACTACATCCAACACTACCAGGTCGGGGTGGACCTCATCCACCTTGATGAGGCCCTCCTCACCGCTTTTAGCTGTGAATACCTCGAAGCCGTTGCCTGTGAGGATGGTTTGGAGGAGGTTTCTTATGTCTTCCTCGTCGTCTATCACTAATACGCGGTTCACACACACCCACCGCGGTTAGAACTCTGCCCCCCTGAAATATAGGTTAACCGATTAGCCGTTGGATGAGGTCCATGAGTTGTCTCTTGGTGAAGGGCTTCTGGAGGTATCCGTCGGCCTTGTCTCCCTCCCCCAACATCAGGTCCACCCCCGTCCCCAGCGCTGTGAATATGATTACGGGGATTCTCCGGGTGTCCTTGTCTCTTTTAAGCCTCCTGCATACGTCCAGGCCGTGGGTCCCCGGCATCACGGCGTCCAGCAGAACCAGGTCTGGCCTCCAATCGTAGACCTTCCCCAACGCCTCCTCCCCGCTACGAGCAGTCTCCACGGTGTAACCCTCGCTCTCCAACATTAGCCGGGTTAACTCGAGGACATCCTCCTCATCGTCCACCACCAATATCCTAGCCATGTGGGCCCCTCTCGAACATGGGAAAGACGCAATCCCATGCCTGGCCACGGGAGCGTTCCCCCAATTACCAGGCTAGGAACGCTTACCTCCCTTAAACGTACTAGGAGCAATATCTACACCTTTAACTTTTCCCCCGTGGCCTCGGGAAGAGTTGGAAGGGCTTCCCGTCTCTTTTAAAAAATTACTGTTCCGATGTGTCCAGCTAAGATTCTCTAAAGCATTTGATTTCAGAGTGCTAATGGTCTCGTAAAACTATTAGAAAAAGGGTTTGGATAAAAAAGGGGAAAAAGAGTTGGGTTGTTTAACCCCACGGCCACTCGATGTACCAGGTGACCTCGCCGGTTAACATGTCGTAAAGTCCAGCAACGTATGGCTCTGGGTTATAGGACCAGATCTGGTAGTTGGATGCGTATCTGTCGCCAGCCTCGTTCAGACGAGTCCAGCCGCTAGCACCGAAGTGGTTGTACGCTGCGGTCATCTGTAGCGGGATTACGTCAAGAGCGCTGGTGCTCTGGGCCTCTAGGATGGTCTCGGTCAATATCCAACCTATGTCATACGTACACGCAGTGTAGTAGCCATAGGGCTGACTCACCAGTTCGTAATACCTGTCGTATAGGTTTTTGAATTTCTCCGTCTCTGCTGGAGCGGCCAATGTGCTGAAAAGTCCCAGGTGCGTTGATTGCTCTGGGGCGTCATCCACTAACTGCTGTGTCAGGGATGTGCCGTCGCTGCCGAACCAGGGTAGGCTGTAGATGGTGGGATAGTCCATAGCCTGAGTCACCATGGTTACAGACTCGCTGAAGGAGATGATCTCCACGGCGCACTTGTCTGCACCATACTGGGCGACAGCATCAGACAATATGTTCTCAGCAGTCTGCAGGTAGTTGGCGAACTCTGTGGCCTCTGCGGCGTACCTGATCCTCTCCAGGATCACACCGCCCTTCTCCTCGAACGCAGGCTCCAAGAAGTTGTAGATTCCGTCGGCCCAAGCGTCGCCGCGCTGGATGACAACGATATACTTTATGCCCTGGCTGGCAATCATCGTAGCGATGGCTGGAGCTTGCACAGTGTCGTCAGGGCACATCCTGAATAGGTTGTCATCGGCTAGAGCTAGTAGCGGGCTGGTAGAGGACGCGCTCCACATGAGCATGTCGTTGTCGTTGCAGTAGCTGAGGGCTGCCTGGGCCTGGCTGGACCAGCCTCCCCCTATGAATATGTTAACGTCCATGGACTTGAAGCCCTGCACCTTCTCCAGGTGGACGGCTGGCTGGCTGTTGGCGTCGTCGATGAGGTACTCGAACTCGACATCGTATCCCAGCTTCTCAGCGTATGCGTTGTAGTCGGGCTCCATCATCTCCTGTATGTGGGGTACCGCGGTCTCTAGGCCAGTGGTTTGTGATGCAATGTATCCAATCTGGACGGTCTTACCGTCAAGGGGGGCGACTTGAACCTCCACTGTCACGGTCTCGCCTTCCGTAGCTCCAGAGGGAGCGAGGAAGTATCCAGCTCCTGCACCTACCACTAGACCTACGACCAGTAGTACGATGGCTAATGTGTTTCCTTCCATTTCCATTGGTGTAACACCACCTTATCGTAAGGTAGGTACTATTATTTATAATATGTAGTAGGCGCAAGGTTTTTACGCTCCACCGCCCCTAGCATGATTGGGAGTTTAGTGTTACCTATCCCTGATAGGTCTTGCTCGGGTTTGTCGCGAACCCACTAACTCCCACCCTTCAACCCATCAAAAGTATATTACACTCCCAGCCTATACCCACCCATGGAAGAATGGTTCCAAAAGCTCTTCAAAACCCGTAAACCCATCATAGCCATGGCCCATATCCCCGCACTCCCCGGCAGCCCCAGGTGCCGGCTAAGCCTGGAAGAGACGGTGAAGTGGGTTAAGAGAGACGTTAAGAACCTGTCCAAAGCCCGGGTGGACGCCGTTCTGTTCTGCAACGAGGATGACAGGCCATACACGCTCCAGGCCTCGCCCGAGCAGGTGGCAGCCATGACGAGGGTGGTGGTGGAGGCCAAGCCCATATCCGGGGTTTTCGGCGTGGATGTGCTCTGGGACCCCTACGCCTCCATGGCTGTGGCTCACGCCACGGGGGCACACTTCGTGAGGGGGGTCTTCACCGGCGTCTATGAGTCGGATATGGGGCTTTGGAGCCCCGATGCAAGTAGTGTTGCCAGGCTCAGGAGGAGGGTGGGGGCTGAGGGGGTTAGGATGTTCTTCAACATAGTCCCCGAGTTCGCATCGCCTCTGGGTGGGAGGAGCCCTGCTGAGAGGGCTTTGAGCGCCCAGGTGTCCAGCCTGGCCGACGTCCTCCTAGTTTCTGGCCACATGGCCGGGGCGGAGGCAGACTTGGAGACACTTAGAGAGGTAAAGAAGGCCTCCAACGTCCCAGTTTTAGTGAACACTGGAGTGAATGAGGGAAACCTGGAGAGATACCTGGAGGTGGCCGACGGGGCCATCGTGGGCACCAGCTTGAAGCAGGGCGGATACACTTGGGGCCCCGTGGACCCAGAGAGAGCCAAGAGGTTTATGGAGAAGGCCCGATCCCTGCGCCGCCACCTAGACCAGAGCCGGTCGACCCTACCAGGGCCTCCAACTCTTTGACCCTCCTCCTCAAGGTGAGGGTGGAAACCCCTGCCTGCTTGGCGAGTTCCGTCTTGGTGCACCGTTGGCCGGCCTCTTGGCAGGCCAGATACACGGCAGCGGCGGCCACCCCCTTGGGGTTCTTACCCACATGGATGCCTTCCTCCATGGCTCGGAGCAGGATTCGGAGTGCGCGGGTCTCCAGAGGGTATGAGAGGCCGTTGGATTGGGACAGCTGGGCCAGGAACACAGTGGGGCTCGTGGGTCCAACGGGGAGGCCCAGGGTTGAAGCCATGACTCGGTAGGTCCTCCTAACCTCCCTCAAGCCCACCATGCTGGCCTCAGCAACCTCTTTAAGGGTGCGGGGGATGTCCAAGGCTCTGCAGGCTGCGTATACCGAGGCAGCTGAGAACCCCAGTAGGCTTCCCCGCCTCAGTAGGCCCCGTTCCTGGGCTTCGGAGTAGAAGACATAGGCGGTCTCCAAGGCTATTCGAGGGAGGTTCAAGGCCTCGGAGATCCTCCTCATCTCGCCCCAAGCCTCCAAGTGGCGCCTCCCCCGGGGGCCCTCCAAACGCCGGTCCAGCCTCAATAAACGTTTAATGCGCTCGCCTCCACCTGCATCACGCCTCCCGCCCCAGCTGGAACCCTCAGCGGGTAGGGGGGGACCAGTTGAGGGTGCTCGCGAGACAACATGGCCGCAGGCCTGGCAGACCACCTCCCCCGTGGACTGGTCCTCTACCAACGCCGTTGAGCCACAGTGGGGACAGGAGTTCATGGGTTCCCTGTGTTTCAATGGTGGTTTGGGCTTTTAAATCTGGATTCGCTGGGAGGTTTAAGAAGCGTGCCGAGTTTATTAGGGGGTAAAAATAGCTGTGGAAACGGTGGTTCTACTTCAGGTACTCCAAGGCCTCAGGAGAGGTATAGTACTTCCCATCGGCAAACAGGAGGGCCTCGCTCAGCTTCAAGTCCTTGAGGATCTTGAAGAGCTTCCCCTCCTTGATCTTTGCTGCTTTGCTCGCCTTCCTCAAGTCTTTAAAAGGCTTGGGCTCTTTGCAGATCTCCAGTATCTTTACGCAGTCATCATCGCTCAACTGCTGTTTCAAGGCATCCACTTTTAGACCCATTGGTGTTCACCTGCCTTAAATTCAAACACGTATTGTAAAGACTATATATATCTATCCATTCCCCTGGGGATATCTTTTTCAAAGTGACAGTTGGAGCGGGTTAAGGTTAAGTCCTGCAGAGACACACCCCTTACGGTGAGGCTTGGCCAAGTTCTGTGACCGCTCAAAGCTGCGGGAGGAGGCTCAGGAGAGGATCTCCCGTCAACTAGGAAGACCTGTGGAGCTGGTGGTTTTAAGAGGCTTCAGCGAGGCGGCGCTGGAGGACATTACTCGCCTGGACAACGTAAAGTTTCGGGAGGAGTTGAGGTACTCCAGGGAGGAGGCTGCCTCTAGGATGCAGAGGCCGGGCTTCCTCTGCCTGTTGGTTTACTCAGAGGGGGGGTTGGGGGCGTTCGAGTATGGGTATGACATGGGGGAGGGGGTGTTTTTCTCCGATAGCCAAGCCTCATTGGTTGAGGGGAGGGGAATAGGGTCCACTCTCTTTGCCCTTGAAATCATTCTCCAGTACCTGGATGGGTATCGGAAGGTGATGCTGTTCACCGAGGAGGTGGATGGCCAGGGGCGGAGGCTCCGTGAGTTTTGGGAGCGCCTGGGGTTCAAGAAAACCTCCGAGGAGGAGGAGGGGGGAACATCACCATGGAAGTTGTCCTGGGGGAGGATTTGGTTGGAGAATTATACTATCGTTTCGTAGCCCAGAGGGGTTGAAGACATATTTGAGAGGGGTTGAAGATATCTCACGGCATGGATGAGTCGCTGGCCGTTGGCGGCCAGGCCTTGATAGAGGGAGTCATGGTTAGGCGGGGGGAGCGCGTGGTGATCTGTGTCAGGGACCCAGGTGGAGATATCCAGGTTGTGCGTATGCAGCAATATCCCCTCCAATGGGCTAAACCCCTGAGAGGCATACCTGTTCTGAGGGGCGTCATACTTCTCCTAGAGACACTGTATTTCGGTGTGAAGGCCCTCCTTATCAGCGCCAACATAGCCCTGGATGAGGA
>CAYWWV010000011.1:10980-13216 GCA_964462185.1 uncultured Candidatus Bathyarchaeia archaeon
TGTATTTCGGTGTGAAGGCCCTCCTTATCAGCGCCAACATAGCCCTGGATGAGGAGGAGGAGTTCACAGGCTTCGACTACCTGGTGTTGGCCGGCATGGTCTTGGGGATAACAGGTTTCTTCGTCGCTGTTCCAGTCTTACTGGCCAACCTGACGAACCTCGAAGGGCTGGCCTACAACATTGCAGACTCCTTACTGAGGCTGGGTTTATTCACCCTATACCTGTTCTTGGTCTCCAGGTGGGGGGAGGTCCAAAGAGTCTTCCAATACCACGGGGCGGAACACAAAGCCATAAACGCATACGAGTCCCAGGGCAGCCTTGACCCCTCCACAGCCTCCCAGCAACCCAGGTTACACCCCCGTTGTGGCACCTCCTTCCTATTCATCTCCCTGGCCACCAGCGTAGTCCTCTTCTCCCTGCTGCCCCAGGGAACCACCTTGATCCGCATATCCTACCGCCTGGCCCTTGTCCCCCTCATAGCTGGAGTCAGCTACGAGGCCCTCAAGGCCTCATCCAGGAGCGAGGGGGTTCTCAAACTGCTTTCCTACCCTGGGCTGCTGATCCAGCGGCTGACCACCAAAGAGCCCACCCTGGATATGTTGGAGGTGGCCATAAAGGCCATCCAAACCCTTGTAAACGAGGAGGAAGGCTAGAAGCCTGATACTTCCCCAGAGAATCCCTTGAGGCCTCTCGCCCTCCTAGTGGTGAAGGCCACTCTACATACTTCCATCCCCTAAACTCTTTCACCAACAGTAAGGGCCGGCATCGCTGGGCCTCTATCGTCCGACCTATCCAGCTGGGGGCTTCCAACCCCTCGCCACAGTCTTTAACCTCAACCTTCCTACAACCCCTCAACGAGACTCTGACCCCGGGAGCGGTCCAGGGTTGCCAGCCTATAGGCCCTTCCTGGCCCCACTAACCTTTATCTAACCAGAGAACCTTCCAGAGATGGGGATGTGGCTCAACGAGTTACTGCTTGTCGTGATGGCCTTTCTAGTGGTCCTTATCCTTGTGTTGGCCGCGCTGGTCTCCAGGGCCATGGGGGCGCGGCCCAAGGAAGTGGAGGTTGAGCAGGTTGAAAAGGTCTTGGTGGAGTATGGGTTCGAGGAGGAGGGAGAGGATGGGGGCCTCGAGTCCTCTGAGGTCGATTCGGGTGAGCCTGCTGAGGAGCTGAGTCCCGAGGGGGAGGTGTTCTTAGGGGAGCCTGCAGTGGATGAAGCAGACACCCTTGAGCAGCCCCAAGCTGAGCCGCCTAGCAGCACCCTCATCCAGCCAGACTCCGAGGCCCAAGGCCAGGAAAGCCCCGAGGTGGTCATCGACCTAGGTGTAATCCAGTGCCCCTACTGCGGCTCCTCCGTTCCCCGAACCATGTTCTGCATCAACTGCGGAAAAGAGCTTAAACAGGAGTAGTCAGGCACCCCTCAGCTTTTCTCCAGCCTGACGGCGCATACCTTCAACTCCGGAATCTTACTGATGGGGTCCAGAGCGGGGTTTGTGAGCCTATTGGCTGCGGTCTCTGCGAAGTGGAAGGGGATGAAGACGACGCCCCTCGGGCTGCGGGGGGTCACAACCACCCTCCCCTCCACCTCCCCGCGCCGGCTCTTAACCCGCACCGGGGAACCATCGGTCACTCCCAATTCCTGGGCGTCTTCAGGGTTGACCTCTATGGGGCAGCGGGGCACCAATGCGTCCAACACCTGGCTTCTACGGGTCATGGTGCCCGTGTGGAAGTGTTGGAGGATGCGCCCCGTGGTTAAAATCAGGGGGTATTCATCGTCGGTCAACTCGTCGGGGGGCTGGTGCTCCACCACGTGGAACCTGCCCAGGCCCCGTGTAAACCGGTTCCTGTGGAGGATGGGGGTTCCAGGGTGGTCGAACTCCGGGCAGGGCCACTGGAGCCCCTCACCCTCTAATCGGGGGTAAGAAATTCCGCCGTATATGGGGGTTAGCAGTGCTATCTCCTCCATGACGGCTGCGGGGCCCTGGTAGTGCATGGGGTATCCCATCTTCTGCGCCAGTCTGCAAATGATCTCCCAATCTGGGAGGCTCCCGCCTATGGGCTGGATGGCCTGCCTAACCCTCTGCACCCTCCTAGCCGTGTTGGTATAGGTTCCCTCTTTCTCGGCGAAGCTGCAGGAGGGTAGGACCACATCTGCCAGCTGGGCGGTCTCGGTGAGGAATACATCCTGGACCACCAGGAAATCCAGGGCCTTGAGAGCCTCCTCCACATGGGCCG
>CAYWWV010000011.1:13316-22319 GCA_964462185.1 uncultured Candidatus Bathyarchaeia archaeon
ACATCCTGGACCACCAGGAAATCCAGGGCCTTGAGAGCCTCCTCCACATGGGCCGTATGGGGCTCGCTGAGCATAGGGTTCTCCCCCATAATATACATGGCCCTTACATCCCCCCTGCCAGCGGCGTTGAAGGCCTCCACCAGGGTCAACCCCTTCTCGCGGCTGAGGGGGACCCCCCAGGCCTCTTGGAACCTCGAAGCGGTCTCAGGGTCCTCAACGGAGCGGTAGCCAGGGTAGACGTCGGGGAGACACCCCATGTCACACGCGCCTTGGACGTTGTTCTGGCCCCTCAGGGGGTTTACACCGCTGCCCGGTTTGCCTATGTTGCCCGTTAGCATGGCCAGGTTGGCGCAGCTGAGAACGTTGGCGGTGCCAGTGGTGTGTTGGGTTATGCCCATGCTGAATACGATGGAAGAGGGCTTCCCGGAGGCGTAGAGCCGGGCGGCCTCCACAATGGAGCCGGCTGGGACACCGGTGATCCTCTCCACCCTCTCGGGGGTGTACTTGGAGACGGCCTCCCTAAAAGCGTGGAAACCCTCGGTGCGGCTCTCGATGAACCCCTCGTCGTGGAGACCCTCCTGGATGATGACGTTCATCAATCCATTGAGTAGAGCCACGTCGGTGCCTGGGCGGTGCCTGAGCCACACCGAGGCGAAGCGCACCAGGCCGATCTTTCGAGGGTCGGCCACTATGAGGCTTGCCCCCTTCTCCCTCACAGCCTTGATGATCTCCTTGGCTATCACGGGGTGGTTCTCGGTGGTGTTGCTCCCGATGACCAGGAAGCAGTTGGCCGACCCCAGGTCTTGGATGCTGTTGGTCATGGCCCCCGAGCCAAAGGCCTGGACCAGGCCGGCCACCGTGGGGGCGTGGCAGAGGCGGGCGCAGTGGTCCACATTGTTGGTGCCGATAACGGCGCGCATGAATTTCTGGAAGAGGTAGTTTTCCTCGTTGGTGCACTTGGCGGAGGCCAAGCCGTAGACAGCGTTGGGCCCAAACTCGTCCCTGATCCTCCCCAGCTTCCCCGCCACCAGGCCCAGGGCCTCCTCCCAGCTAGCCTCCTGGAGGCGCCCATCCTCCCCCCTCACCAGGGGGGTGGTTAAACGGTGGGGGCTGTTCACCCAGTCGAAGCCGAACCGGCCTTTTACGCAGAGGCTTCCCAGGTTCTCGGGGCCCTCGAGATCGCCGCGGACCTTGACGAGGCGCTGCCCCCGTGTGTAGACTGTTAGGGTGCATCCCACGCCACAGTAGGGGCAGGTGGTCTTGGTGGGCTTTAGGTCCCTCCAACGCCCCTGGAACCTGCTGGGCTTCTCGGTTAAAGCCCCAGTGGGGCAGTACTCCACGCATTCCCCGCAGCTAACGCAGCTGCTCAAGCCTAGCCCTACACCCAGGTCGGCCACCAGCCTGGACTCGTATCCTCTCCCAGCGAAGGTGAGAACATCGTGGCCCCGCACCTGGTTGCAGGCTGAGACGCAGCGGCCGCATTTAACGCAGAGGTCTGGGTCGAACTGTATGGCGGGGCTTGTCTTATCCGGGGGGTTGCGGCGTGGTGGGGGGGTGAACCGGGGCTCCTCCAGGCCCAACTCGTAGGCCAGGTCTTGGAGGATGCAGGCTCCATCCATCTCGCATACCAAACAGTCCTGCTTGTGGTCTGAGAGGAGTAGCTCCAAGTTCAACCGCCTGGCCCTCAACACCCTCGGGTTCCTGGTCTCCACCACCATGCCGTGGGATATGGGGGTGGTGCATGCGGCCATGAGCCTATCAGGCCGCCCTACATCCACCACGCATATCCTGCATGCACCGCTGGGCTTGAGATATGGGTGGTAGCAAAGGGTGGGTATGTCTATCCCGTTTTCCCGGGCCACCTCCAGGATGGTCTGGCCGGGCCTCCCAGAGACCCTTAAACCGTCGATGACCAACTCCACAGACATCTAGACACCCCCCAAGATAGCCCCCCTTGGGCATACCTGGGCGCATCGCCCGCATCCTGTGCAAAGGCCCACCTGTATGGAGGCTTTGCTGTCGCTGCCCAGCTGGATGGCCTCCACGGGGCACTCCTGGATGCAGAGGCCGCACCCCACACATGCCTCGGGGTCCACAGTGTATCCCTGTCGGAGGCCTACGCATACCCCTGCGGGACACATCTTCCCCCGAATGTGAGCCAGGTACTCCTCCTCGAAGTAGTTAAGGGTGGTGAGAACGGGGTTGGGTGCGCTCCCCCCTAGGGCGCATAGGCTGGTCTCCTTGACCACCTGGGAAAGCTCCCGCAGCAACTCGAGGTGGGACTCCTCCCCCCGTCCACTGGTGATGGCCTCTAGGACCTCATGCATCCTCTTAAGCCCCACCCGGCAGGGGGTGCATAGGCCGCAGGACTCGGCTGTGGTGAAGCCCAGGAAGAACTTGGCCACATCGACGACGCAGGCGGTGTCGTCGATCACCACTATGCCGCCGCTCCCCATGATGCTCCCCGCCTCTTGTAGCGACTCGTAGTCCAGCGGGAGGTCTAGGTGGGCCTCCGATAGGCAGCCCCCCGAGGGGCCCCCCGTTTGAACAGCTTTAAACCTCCGGCCCTCCAAGGGGCCTCCCCCCACCTCGAAGACCAGGGTCCTAAGGGTGGTGCCCAGGGGGACCTCCACCGCCCCACTCCTCTGGATGGAGCCCGTCAGGCAGAAAACCTTGGTTCCCTTGCTTTTCTCCGTGCCCACCGAGGCGAAGCTCTCGGGGCCCTTGACGAGTATTCCTGGGACGTGTGCCAGGGTCTCCACGTTGTTGATGCATGTGGGCCGGCCCCAGAGGCCGTGGCTGGAGGGGAAGGGGGGCCTGGGCCTGGGGGTGGCTCGCCTCCCCTCGATGGCGGCCAGCATGGCGGTCTCCTCCCCACACACGAAGGCTCCGGCGCTGGTGATGACGGTGACATGGAAGTCGAAGTCGCTTCCCATGATCTCCTCACCCAGGAAGCCCTCCCTCTCGGCCTGGGCGACGGCCTTCCCCAGCCTCTCGGCCATAAGGGGCTTCTCAGCCCTCACGAATATGAAGCCCTCCCTCGCACCCACGGCATAGGCGGCTATGATCAACCCTTCCAAGACCTTGTGGGGGTCGCCCTCAGCGTTTAGCCTGTTCATGAAGGCCCCGGGATCTCCCTCATCGGCGTTGCAGATCACGTATTTGAGGTCTCCAGCCTCCTCGCGGGTGAACCTCCACTTAAGCCCAGTGGGGAAGCCGGCGCCCCCCCTCCCCCGCAGCCCACTCCGAGAGACAGCCTCGATAACCTCCTCGGGCTCCATCCCCAGCGCTGTCCTAAGCCCCGAGTAGCCTCCCACCGCCAGGTACTCTTGGATGGACTCTGGGTCGATCACGCCACAGTTCTCGATGGCGTCTCTAACCTGGTGTTTGAAGAAGGGGTGCCCCTCCAGCGGGTGCATCCCTGGACCCTGCTGTGGGTCGTCTCCCCTCCTGGCCAGCCAGACTCCTTTGGGGTCCTCCCTGGAGACCGCCCTCAATATGTCCTCGGCCATGGAGGGGGTGACGTTGGAGTAGAGCCAACTTGGGCCCCCCTCGGTGAAAACCTCCACCAAGGGCTCTGCGAAGCACGACCCAATGCACCCCGTCTTAACCACCTCCGCCCCCAACCCCAGCCTCTCCGAGGCCTCCAGAAACGCCTCGTAAACAGCCCTAGCCCCAGAGGCCAAGCCACAAGTGCTCATACCCACATTAACCCTCACCCCATCCTCACCCACCCGCAAACCACGTAAACTCATCAAACCTCCCCCCTATACCGGTCCAGTAAAGCCTTCAAAGCCGCAGGAGAAGCCTTCCCCAACACCTCGTCGTCTATCTTCACCACAGGCGCAAGGCTACAAGCCCCCAGGCAGCGCACCTCCTGCAGGGTGAACAAGCCGTCGGGGGAGGAGTCCTCCCCAGGCCTCAACCCCAGCTCCCCCCTCAACCAGTCTAAGAGTTCCTGGGAGCCAGCGATATGGCAGGCAGTGCCCTTGCAGACACATATCCTATGGAGACCTTCGGGGCGCAATCGGAACTGGTGGTAAAAAGTGGCCACACCGTAGACCCTGGAGAGGGAAACCCCCAACAGCTCGGAGACCGCCTGTAAAGACTCCTTTGAGAGGTATCCCTCTTCCTCCTGGAGTCTCTGGAGGACGGGGATTAGAGGGTTGCTCGAGGAATCCCTGTGACTGGAAACAACCTGGAGAATGACATCCTGTATATGACCGCGACTACCCACCTGAAATCAATAGCTCTATGGCTGTAAAGGTTTAAATTGTGCGTTCAGCCACCCCTCCACCGGTTTTCGACTTACAGTCTTCAAGTATCTTCCTCAAGGATTCGCTCTCCCCAAAGGAGAGCGCGGTTTCCAGGTGGGGGATGGCCTCCTGGAACTGGCCCTTCTGGTATTTCACCAGGGCCAACATGTGGTGGGCGAGAGGGTTCATGGAGTCGAGCTCCAGGGCCCGTTTGAAGAAGACCTCAGCCGAGTCCAGGTTCCCCTGGCTGTAATCGGCCTGCCCCCTCATAACCAGGAGGATGTCGGAGGGCTGAATCTCTAGGACTTTATCGATGATGGGTATGGCCTCTGCATGCCTTCCCTGCATCATGAGGTACATGGCGTGGAGCTCCTTGGGTGTTGGGTGTTCTGGGTCTAATTCACAGGCCTCTAAGATAGTGGTGATGGCTTTGTCTAAATCTCCAAGACCGGCGTAAGCCTGGGATAGGTAGATAAGTATAACTGGGTCCTGGGGTTTCTTCCGGGAGGCAAGCTGGAGACTCTTAACGGCTTTATCGAACCTTCTCGCCTGAAGGTGTTTTAAGCCCTCTCGAACCAGCATGGATGCTGGCTTCAGGAAAGACATTTGGGTATTAATTGCTGAGGAGGCTTAAAATGTAGCTCCCTCAATCCTCCCCATCCCTCAAGACCAGGGGGTAGATGAGGCTGAGGATAAGGGTTAGCCCTGCGCCGATGAAGGCGGGGGCGTCCAAGCTCACCTGCTCCATCAACAACCCCCCCAACCAGGGGGAGAACATACCTGCCAGGTTCATGGAGATGGTTCTCATGCTGTTAGCGGTGCTTAACTCCTCCTTGCCCACACTCCTCATGAATATCGATGTGAGCAAGGGGTCGGACATGAAACGGGTGGCCGTCCTTGCTAGGTAGAAGACGGCTAGAATCTGGAAGGAGGGGCTGAGGGGCATTAAAAAGAAGAAGAGGCTGGAGAGGCCTATGCCAAGTGCGGCGCTTTTAATGGTGCCTAGCTTGCTTGAAACCATGGAGGCCAATCCGTTGCTGAGGGCCATAGTGAAGTTGCTTAGGAAGAAGAGAGAGCCCAACTCGCCGCTGGATACCCCAAACTTGGAGTGGACGTAGTAGGGGAAGAGCCCGAAGAAGATGCCTCCCACCAGGTTGATGGCGAAGAAGATGAAGCAGAACTCCAGGACCGTTCTCCAGCTTTGCAGCCGTAGCTGGAACCCCTTGTTCCGGGTCTCGGCTAGTCCCCGGGTGGAGGCCAGGTAGAAAAAGTATTGGGCTATGAATAGGGTGGAGGCCACCAGCAACACCTGCCTGTAGGCAAGGTATTCTGTTAGGCCGAGTTCTCTGATTAGGAGCGGAGGGATAGTCCCCCCTAGGTTCCCCAGACTCATGGCGAATAGGTTCACCAAACCATATAGCCCAAAAGCCTTGTCTAAATCCTCTCTACGATGGAAACCGGTGTATAGGGGGGCTAAGACGGTGAAAGTAGCGTTGCACACACCAAAAAGGAAGAAGGAGACGGCATACCCGGAAAGGGTTTGAGAGAGTAAGAACCCCCCGATCCCCACGCTGGCGAAAACCATGCCCAACACGATGAAGGGTCTCTTACCATACCTATCAGCCAGTAGACCAACGGGGATGGAGAACAATACAGATGCCAGGGGATTGAATAGGAAGACCTTTCCCAGGCTTAGGGCTGAGAACCCCTGGGACACCAGGTATAGCTGGAGGATGGAGTTGAAAACACCGTTAGAAAACCCGTTTAGGGCTCCCCCAGCTAGGAAAAGCTTGGACGCAGGGGAGAGCTGGGAGGGCATAACAGACTGGGCAAAACCTCTCAACCTGCGGGATATGGCTGACTCGTACCCCTGGCTAGCCATAGACCCGCCTCCACGGAGAAACCCTCCTTAAAAAGTAGGGGAACTGGGCAGGGAAAGCCAGGCCTAGAGCCCCAGCATTGGAAACCATAGGCACCACATCCCTCCCTCCCTATTAAAAAAGAACGCAAATCAGGTGAGCACAGTAAATAATCACAGAATGTGACTACCAAACGTGTTTTAACCTTAAAAAGGCTGAAAACAGCACCTTAATCGAAACATTGTGACTGAGAGAGTAGTCGGTAAAAGAGTCCAGCTCTCAGAGGTGGAAGGAGACCTCTACCTTGAGGATGCCTCTGTGGAGACCCCTCAAGGGCTACTGCGAGTCCACCAAACCCTGTTCTGCAGTGGGAGATGCCGCATCCAAGGCAACGTCATCTGTAACCAACTCATTGCCGAGGGGAGCACGGTTACAATAGGGGGGGACCTTTCCACAACCACCGTCGAGGCAAAGAGGTCCAGCGTAGAGGTCGCAGGCTCTCTCAAAGCAGGGGAAGCCCAGGTGGCCAAATCCCTAGAGGTGGGGGGAGAGCTAGAGGCTGAGAGTGTAAGGGTGGGGGGCTCTATGGTGGTTGAGGGAGATGCTAGGGCCAAGAGGGTTAGGGTTGGGGGGAGGCTGAGGATTAGGGGGGATGCGTCCATCGACCATGTGGAGGCGGGGGGCTCCTACAGGGTCTGGGGCAGGTCCACCTCCAAGACCATAGACGTAGGGGGAACTCTGAAGACTAGGGAGATCGAGGCAGAGGAGATCGACGTGGGAGGCTCTTTCAAGGCGGATGGGGCTGTGAATGTGAAGAGCATTGAGGTAGGGGGCTCGGTGAAGATCGCCGGAGGGAGGGTGGAGAGGAAGATCGATGTGGGGGGTTCTTTCTCCTCCTCCAAGCCCTTGGAGTTCGCAGACCTGGAGGTGGGGGGCGTAGGAAAGCTGGAGGAGGGTGGGGTGGGTAACACGATCGATGTGGGTGGCGTATTCAAGACGGGGGGCGGCTTGAGGTTCAACAAGCTGAGTGTGGGGGGTATCGCCGAATTGGGCGGCGACTCCCATGGAAACGAGCTAACGGTTGGAGGCGTGCTCAGGGTTAAGGGCAGCCTTGAGGTCGAGGAGCGATTCAAGGTAGGCGGGAAGGCCCGCGTGGAGGGGGAGCTCAAAGCACGGACTGTCCGTGTGGGAGGCTCCCTGAAAGCCAACAAGGTGGTGGCCGAGGAGTATATTGAGACAAGCAGCCTCTCCACAAGGGAGGGGGCTAAGGCGTCAAGGGTGGAGATTGGTAGGCGGGGAAAGGTTCGGGGCCCTTTGGTGGGAGGAGAGATTGTGCTGAGGGAGAGGGTGGAGGCGGAAGACATTTGGGGAGACGTGGTGCGGCTGCGCCGGGGGTGCAGCGCGGGAAGAGTGTATGGCCGCTTGGTGCAGCTGGAGGCCAGATGCAGGGTGGAGGAGGTTGAATACACCGAGGAACTCCAAGTAGAGCCAGGGTGCAGGATCAATAAGCCCCCGGTCAAGGTGAGCCAGCTACCTGAGCCTCCCCTCTAGGTGAGACCCATGGCCAGGAGAACCCGCTATGATATCTACCAAGACATCTTGGAAACCTTGGTGAGGAGGGGGGCCACGGGGATAACCAGGATAAGCTATGGGGCCAACCTTCCTGTAGACAGGGCCAAGGAAGCCGTGAATTTTTTGCTGGAGAGGGGGCTCATAGAGGAGGCCGAGATCGGAGGCTACACCCAATATGTTATTACGGGGAGGGGCGGCGAGTTCCTAAACGCCCTCAAGACCGTTAAAAAATACCTTTCTGAAGGCGAACGCTAGTCCTCGAAGGACAGCTCAACCCAGTCACCAAATTTCAATGGGAGCCCCCCCTCACCTGGGGGGATGAGTTTGAAGAGGGGCCTCATACTGGGTGTGAGGGTTAAGGATATGCCTAGGAGGGGGTGGCCGTTGGCTGCGAGGCGGGGCCCAACCCAACGAGCCTTGTGGAAGTTGGTGTAACTATCCACCACCTCGGCTACCCGCCTCCCCATCAACTCCACGAAACCCCCACTGCTTAGCTCGCCATGTACCCCAAAGTATTTGTAGTAGGGGATACCCCCGTCAAAGACCAAGGGCTCACCCCCATGTTCACCCACCAACCCAATAGCCTCGACGCCTGGGTCCAACCAAGCATACTCAGAGCACACCTCCACCACACGGCCTTCCACCTTGGAGACTGGGCTCCCAACTATGCCCAGACAGCGCTTCAGCCCTACCCCCCCTCTCACCCGCAAAGGGCTGGAAACAGGCCTCACCTCAAGGTGTAGGTGAGGCGAGGTCCACCTACCAAAATAGCCTGATCTCAGGGTCACCCCTAAACAATCCCCCACCTCAACGGCCTCCCCCGGCTCCACCGAGGGTTCTACGTGGAGAATCTTGGTCACCGTCTCAGGGTTGGAAGCATTCCTAACCAAGATCACGGCGTCGTGGCTCGAGGCCTTGAAGCCACTTCCAGAGGGAGCCTTCACGCGCCTCACCTCAACCACCTCTCCCTCCACCGGTGAGGGGGCCAACCCGGCAAAGGGCTCCTCTAAATAGATGTCTACCCCCGTCCCCCAGTAGTGGGCGGGGTAGGGGCTGTTAAAAAAGGCGAACCTGGACTCTACTGGCGCGTATAACTTGACGCCACCGCCCTCTGCGATAGGCTTGAACCCCTTCAAATCCAGCTTGGTTAGACACCACTGGTTAAAGGGTTTCCCCCCCCGCGAAAAATGGTTTTAAAGGAGTACAAGTGTTTAATCTTGAGCCGATTTGGAACCAGCCTTAAGAGGACTAGTCGAGAAGATAATTGACGATGAGCTGAGCCAGGACAAGCTGGAGAGCAACTATAGGATATTCAG
>CAYWWV010000011.1:22419-28416 GCA_964462185.1 uncultured Candidatus Bathyarchaeia archaeon
GTGAGTATTGGTACACCTTTCCTCAATAGGTGTTCGTAAACCAGCTTGTGTTTCTCCGGGCTCAGATCAGCCATGGCGCCACCCCGCTTAGAACCCTCGAGCTAGTCGGTGTAAGCCCCAGGAATCTTGTATACGTACACTTTGTGGGTGCCTACTCGATACGCTTCCTTCCCAGTTACAGGCGTCCAATCAGCCATGGGGAAATCGTGGCTCACAACCCGGGCGCCAGCCCTCAACTCTTCCCTGAGCTTGGGCTGGAGCTTGGCATTGCCAGTGGTGGTTAAGTAAAGAGTCACGATGCTGGCCTCCCTCAGATCGGCCTCCATAAGGTTCCCGAAGTGGACTTGAATGCGGTCTTGGTAGCCACGCTCCCTCACATTCCTCAGAGCCGCCTCCACCAGGTTCTTCTTCAACTCATACCCCACGGCCCGGTCCACCCCAAACTCTTCCACAGCGGTCAACAATATCCTCCCGTCCCCACACCCAAGGTCATACAAGGTGTCCCCAGGACCAGCCTCAACCAGTTTCAACATCTCTCGAACCACGTTTAACGGGGTGGGGACATAGGGGGCGAGGCTCTCCGATCCTTCCCCCCAGCCCAAAAGGTTTTGCCAGCTGAAAAACCGGTCCTCTCCGCTCCGAGGCCTCCTTTCCCTGGTCACAATTAATCCTCCGCAAGACTACTATATACATGGTGCTATCCAAATCAGTTTTAACCCCAAACCTATAATCCAGTATTGAAATGGAACTCTCCATCGTAGAGGTCGAGATTCCCGAGGGCGCAAACGTAATCCTGGGGCAGAGCCACTTCATAAAAACCGTTGAAGATGTGTACGAGGCGCTGGCTAGCAGCGCACCTGGAATCAAGTTTGGCCTGGCATTCTGTGAGGCCTCTGGCAAGTGCCTGGTCAGACACGATGGGAACGATGAGGAGCTTCAAAGAGCCGCCGTCGAAAACGCTCTTAGAATCGGCTGCGGCCACTCCTTCATAGTCTTCCTTCGTGAAGCTTACCCAATCAACGTTCTCACCCAGCTCAAAGCGGTACCAGAGGTATGCCGGATAATTGCTGCGACGGCAAATCCGTTGAAGGTGGTGGTCGCCGAGGACGGCGGGGGTAGAGGGATTTTAGGGGTGATAGACGGCGAGAAGCCCAAGGGGGTTGAGAGCGCGGAGGATGTGGAGTGGAGGAAGAGTTTTCTGAGGAAGATCGGTTACAAGACCTAATCCAGCAGCTCTCTCAAATGTTCTTCCAGCTTTTCTAGGGGGATGAGGCCTGAGGACTCCAATATAGGTACACGCCCCTTGTATCGGTTTAAGAGGGGCATGGTCTTCTCTCGATAAACCTCCAATCGGTGTTTGATCACTTCCTCCTTGTCGTCCTCTCTTTGGACAAGCTTGGACCCACACTGGTCGCATACCTCGTCTTTCTTGGGGGGGGCTGAGACCAGGTGGTAGACGCTCCCGCATTTGGGGCAGCTCCTACGCTTGCTCAGCCTCTCTATGATTGTCTCGTCGTCCAGAACCACGTGGATAATGTGTGTGAGGGATATCCCCAGGTCCCGGAGTATTTGGTCCAGCGCCTTGGCTTGTTCCTCGCTTCTGGGATACCCGTCCAGTATGAAGCCCTGAGCCACATCGGGCTGGCTCAACCGCTCCCGCACCAGGCTGTTAACCACTTGGTCGGGCACCAGGTCTCCCCTCTCCATGTATCCCTGGGCTACGATGCCTAGGTCCGTTTGATTCCTCGCCGCCGACCTAAGTATGTCCCCCGTGGTGATTACTGGAATCCCGTAGAGCTTCGAGATAATCTTAGCCCTCGTGCCTTTCCCCGAACCCGGGGGCCCAAACAAGACAATGTTTCTAACGGTCAACCCAATCCACCTCCACCCCATCACATTAAATAGGTTGCTGTGGGAAGTCTTTTGGTTGAGATGGAGGAAGGATTCGCTTTCCAAGCCATGGGACTTCTACTAGTGGTTCTTGGACTGTTAATGTTCATGTTTCCATACCTCCTCAAGCTGGCTCCCAGCCTGGAGCGCGTACCCTGGTGGATCATCTGGGTATACAGGAGAGACGGATTCATCTTCGCCACCAGCCCCCTGTTGATACTACTCTCCCTCATCTCATTCCTATACAACCTGCTCAGGTGAAACAAAGTATTAGACAGGCACCCCCCCTCTGGGATTCAGAGAAAAATAGTCCTGGTGGTGAGGGACGGCTGGGGATACTCCGAGGAGAGGAAAGGCAACGCAGTCCTCCTCGGAGACACCCCCAACAACGATTTCTACCTGGAGAACTACCCCTGGACCCTATTGAAGTGCACGGGCAACGCCGTGGGCCTGCCCGAGGGAACCCAGGGGGGGAGCGAGCCGGGGCACCTCACCATGGGGGCCGGGCGAATCGTCTGGCAGCCGCTGGAGGCCATCAATAGAAGCATCAGGGAGGGGGGATTCTGGAGAAACCAAGCCCTGGTAGGAGCAGTTAAATATGTGAAGAGGACGGGGGGAAGCCTCCACCTCGGCGGCCTGCTGAGCGACCAAGGCATACACGGGACGATACACCACTTATTCGCACTCCTAGAGCTGGCCAGGAGACACCGTCTCAGGAGGGTCTACATCCACTGTTTCTTGGACGGAAGAGACGTCCCGGAAAGAAGCGCCATCGGGTTTATAGAGGCCACCCAGAGGAAGATCCGGGAACTTGGCGTGGGGAGGATCGCCTCCCTAGTGGGCCGGTACTATGCGATGGACCGAGACGAAAACTGGGGGAGGACGAAGCGTGCATACGATTTGTTGACACTGGGGGAGGGCTTGAAGGCCTTGGACCCAGTTCAAGCAGTCCAAGACCAATATGAGGAAAACCCTGAACTTACGGACTACTACTTGGAGCCTGTGGCCATTACCGACCACCTTGGACAACCAGTTGCAACCCTCAGAGACGGAGACGCCTTCATAAACTGGAACTATAGAAGCGACCGAGCCAGGCAGCTAACATACGCCCTCACCCAGAAAGACTTCCCCCACTTCCATCGCAGGGCCTTCCCCAAGATACACTATGTTTGTATGAGCGTCTACGACAAGAAACTGGAACTACCAGTGGCTTACCCCCAGGAGCGGGTTAAGAACAACCTGGGTCAAGTCCTGTCCCGGCGAGGAGTCCAACAGCTACGAATAGCCGAGACAGAAAAGTACGCCCACGTGACCTATTTCTTCAACAGCCAAGTGGAGACCCCCTACCCCGGCGAACACCGAATCCTGGTGCCAAGCCCCAAGGTTCCCAGCTACGAGGAGAAGCCAGAAATGAGCGCCTACGAGATAACCGAGAGGCTGCTGCCGGAGATCAGTAAGAGGGTTTACGGCTTTATTCTGGTCAACTATGCCAACGGGGATCTGGTTGGCCACAGCGCCAACCTGGAGGCGGGGATCAAGGCCGTGGAGGTGGTTGACGAGTGCCTTGGACGTGTGGTCGAGGAGAGCTTGAAGAATGGATACACGGTTCTCGTCACGGGGGACCATGGGAATATTGAATGTATGCTCTACCCCGATGGAAGCCCCAACCCCAGCCACGGCTTCAACCCCGTTCCCCTCATACTCATATCCAACGAGGACAGGCTGAAGAGAGCAAAGCTCAGAAAAGGAGGCGGCTTGAAAGACATAGCACCTACAATACTAGGGCTTATGGGTTTGAATCAGCCGCCTGAGATGACAGGCGTAAACCTGGTATGCGACCCCAGGTGAACCACAGGGGAGGCACTGGTTAGCACCCGCCGAATATTTTATAGTCTAAGGCGTGTGAGAAGGATTATTATTGGCAGGTAGAAGGGTTGACCAAGTTCATTTTTGTTACAGGGGGGGTCCTTAGCGGGCTCGGCAAGGGGTTGCTCACATGTAGTGTTGGCAAGATGTTGGAGGTGAGGGGTTGGAAAGTCACAGCTGTGAAATGCGACCCCTATTTGAACGTCGACGCGGGAACCATGAACCCCTATATCCACGGAGAGGTGTTCGTCCTGGACGACGGCTACGAGGCCGATATGGATCTGGGCACCTACGAGCGGTTTCTCCAGGCGCCCTTCACCCGTTTGAACAATATAACTTCGGGGCAGGTTTACCAGGAGGTCATTAGAAGGGAGAGGAAGGGCGGCTACCTTGGGAGATGTGTCCAGATAATCCCCCACATCACCGATGAGATAAAGGCGAGGATAAGAAAAGTAGCGGAAGGGGGTTTCGACATTGTTCTTGTGGAGATCGGGGGCACAGTGGGGGACATCGAGGGCCTCCCCTTCCTGGAAGCGGTCCGCCAAATGATCAACGAGGAGAGGCTCCAGGACACTCTACTGATCCATGTTACCCTGGTCCCAGTGCTGCAAGCCGTGGGAGAGCCCAAAACAAAGCCAACGCAACACAGCGTCCGAGAACTCAGAGCCATAGGCCTCCAACCGGACGTTATCGTCGCTAGAACCGAGTTTGGCCTGTTAGATAAGGAGCACCAGGAAAAGATTGCAGACACCTGCAATGTGGAAACCAGGGCCGTCTTCAGCAGTGTGAATGTATCCACGCTGTATGAACTGCCTTTGGTTTTGGAGAGGCAGGGGATGGGTGAACTCCTGGTAGAGTACCTGGGCCTAGAGAAGCGGAAACCCGACTGGGCCCAGTGGGAGGAGATGGTGGCCAGATTCAACAAGCCAACCGAGACCGTGAGGATAGCCATGTGTGGGAAGTACTCGGAGCTGCGGGACTGCTATGTGAGCGTCAACGAGGCCCTCCGGCACAGCGCGGCGGAGGTGGGATGCAAGGTGGATATCGATTGGATTGAGACTGAGGATTTCGAGGAAGACCTCTCCAAGACGAAGGCTCTCTCCGAGTATGATGGAGTCTTGGTGCCAGGGGGCTTTGGCCAAAGGGGGGCTGAGGGAAAGATACTGGCCATCAACTATGCCAGGACCCATGACATACCCTTCCTAGGAATATGTTACGGCTTCCAGCTGGCCACGGTGGAGTTCGCTAGAAACGTGGCTGGACTCGAGGGGGCCCACAGTACTGAGTGCGTCCCAGAGACACCCCACCCAGTGATCGACCTCTTACCCGAGCAAAAAGGGTTGGACTACCTGGGGGGAACCATGAGGCTGGGGGCTAATGAGATAATCCTCGTGGAGGGCAGCCTCATCTCCAAGCTCTACGGTTGTCGGAGGATCAAGGAGAGGCACCGCCACCGTTGGGAGGTCAACAAGGACTACTACCGGGTGTTGGAGGAAGCCGGGGCCAGGTTCACGGGTGTGAGCCCCGATAAAGGGCTGAAAGAGGTCTTGGAGGTCCCAGAAAACTACTTCTTCCTGGCCACCCAGTTCCACCCCGAGTTCAAGTCCAGGCCCTGGGCCCCCAGCCCACCCTACTACGGCTTCGTAAAGGCAGCCTACTCCAAAAAGAAAGGACTGCCTAGACCCTTTTAGATTCGTAGACCACCTTACCGTCCACTATGGTTAGGAGGACTTTGATCTCCTTCAGGTCCTCTGGGGGGATGGTTAACGGGTCTTTGTCCAAGACTATCAGGTCGGCCAGCTTCCCAGGCTCTATGCTCCCCAGCTCGTCCTCGTCCTTCCCCAGGTAGGCACCGTTCCAAGTGTAGACCCGAATGGCATCCATGGGGGAGATGGCTTCCTCCGGCCCCACAACCAGCCCGCTACTTGTGCGCCTGGTCACGGCTTCATAGATCTGGACGAAGGGGCTGTAGAAGGTTACGGGGCAATCGCTGTTTCCCCCGGCTATGATCCCCATCTCAATCATGGTTTTATGGGGGTGGAGCCACCTGGCCCGGCGTTCCCCGAAGTTCTCCAAGTATTGGTCGCCCAAGCCATACATATACCCAATGCTACTACTGGGCACCACCCCCAGCTCCCTCATCTTCTCAAGAGTCTTGGGGGGACACAGGCTATTGTGTTCAATCCTATGCCTCATATCGGGCTTGGGGTTAGCCTCTTGGGCTTTCTCAATGCACTCCAA
>CAYWWV010000011.1:28516-31990 GCA_964462185.1 uncultured Candidatus Bathyarchaeia archaeon
AGGCTCGGATATCTCTCCTCCTGGCGCTGGCGTTGTGGGTGGTGGTGACACCCCACTCTGCGAACTGGTCAACCACCTTTCTGTAGGCCTCCTTGAGCTCCTCCACCGTGTATTCAGGCACTACCCGCCTCACGGAGTCCACGGCGTTTTCGTACAACAGCCCAGTTAGACGGCCTTGGCTGTCCCTCTCGAACTCGCCGCCTGGGGGGTCCTCTGAGGACTCGTCTATGCCCGCCAGCTCCAGGGCCTTGCTGTTCACAATGGCTTGGTGGCCCGTGTCGGAGATGATGAAAACAGGGTTCACCGGCGAGGCCTCATCGAGCTCCCACCTGGTGATATGCCTCCTCTCCTCCAGCTTGCTGTCGTTGAAGTTCGCTCCCCTGATCCATTCCCCGGGTTTAAGGCTGTCTGCTTTCTCTCTAATTAGTCTCAGTATTTCAGGGATGTTTTTAATGGGGGGAGCCCTCAAGTCGAGTTCTAGGAACCTGGAGGCTATGTTGCCTGGGTGGGTGTGGCTGTCAATTATCCCGGGCATGGCGGTTTTCCCCCCTAAGTCTATGACCCGGGTTCCAGGCCCAACGGTCTCACGCACCTCCTCGTTGGAGCCCACCACGAGGAAGCGATTCCCCTGGATGGAGACGGCCTCCACGACAGAGTCATCCCCATCAACGGTGATGACCTTGCCGTTCACCAGGGCTATGTCTGCTTTAATCCCCATAGTGTTACCTAGAAGACTCGCTGGATAAAATATGTGGGAGGGGGAGCCCACTAGAGCTGGAGGTAGCCAACTCCGTCTTCGATGCGGATGATGGTGCCGTAAGGCTTTGAGAGCTCTTGGAGGCGGCGGAGTATTTGTTCACCCTCCTCTCCTTGGGCCAGCCTTGGCCGGCCTCTAATGCTCCTGGGCTCTCCAAACCCAAGCTCGATGGGGTGCAGCCTCACCTCTTCAACCTCATCTCCCTGGAAGGTTATCTGGGGGACGAAGCTCACCCAGTATTTCTTGTCCTCCGTGAACCACTTGTACTTCCTCCTCCCAGGTTTGGGTTTGGCCTTCTGCCTGGCATCGTAGGCCTCCGACACAGGGCTCTTGAAGGGGTCCAAATCGTATCGCTCATAGAAGTCTGCGGGCATCTTGAAGACAGTCTCGTTTTGGAATATGAAGTTGCCCAGGCTGTAGAAGATGGGGCGACCGTCTCTTAACTCGATCCCCCTCATGGCGTGGTGGCCGTGGCCGATGTAGCAGTGGGCCCCGGCGTCGATGGCGGCCCTGGCGAACTCCTCGATGAACTCTGCTGGCCTATCGTCGTCGTGGGGCCTGGACTCGTGGGCGTGGTGGGAGAAGAGAATCCAGTCTGCCTGCTTGGCCGCGTCTCGGATGGCCTCCAGGTTTCTCTCCATGTCTCCCCTATGGGGGCGGGTGTGGAGCCCCACGGACTCCCCCACCACAAACTTTTTGCCTAGGAAGTGGAAGCTTCCCTCCTCTTGGACCACCTGGGGCAGGTCTAGCTCCACGGCCAGCCTCTTAATCGATTCAAGGGTCTCCTCGCTGCACTCATAGTATGAATCATACCGTATGGGGTTTAGCCCGGGTCTGCCCTTCATGTCCTTGCGCTGGTGGCCGGCTCGCCCGAAGCCGGCGAAGGTGCTGGCAGCGCTAATTAGGGCGACCCTTCCCCCGGGAACCTCTAGATAGCTGGGCTCGGTTGCCTCAGCCAGGTTTACGCCTGTCCCCGCGTAGGGGATGTCCCTCTCCTCCAGGTGTCTTATGGTTTCCAACAGTCCCCCATACATATAGTCCAGGCTGTGGTTGTTTGCTGTGCTCATGATGTTGAAGCCCATCCATGTTAGCTCGTCCAGTATTCTTGGCTCGGCTCTGGTGTATGTTCCTCCACACTCTGCGGCGGGGTAGCAGCTGGGACCGTAGTCGTGTACCGTGGTTTCCAGGTTTGTGAAGGCGCAGTCGGCGTTCCTTATGAGTTGGATCAGTTGGGTAAACCCTGGGTGGGGATGGTTTCGATGTCTGAGGTTGATCAGGGAGTCGCCGGTGGCGGTTAGTTTGAGTTGTTTCAAGGTGGGTTATTGTTGGTTTTGTGGTATTAAAAACCAACCAAAGACTTATTTTTACCACTACTCTGTAGTAGTGTTAAAGGTGGCCATTTGTTGTTGGTGGTTATCGGCCTAGACGGGTTGTCGATCAACACACTCCTAAACCTGACCAAGCAAAACGCAATGCCCTACACCAAAACCCTGTTGAAAGAAGGAACCCTAAAACAAGTTGCATCCGCCCTCCCCCCTAACAGCGCAGTATCCTGGACCAGCATCTACACAGGTGTCCCCCCCGGGGAACACGGAGTGTTTGGATTCACATCCCCCATCCCGGGCACCTACTCGTTCAAGTTCCACAACTATAAAGCGGCCACCTACCAATGTTTCTGGGAGAGAAACCCCAGGAACCGAGTCCTACTCGTCAACCTTCCTGTCACCTACCCGGTTAGACCGCTGAACGGGGTACACGTCTCGGGTTTCGTATCCCCAACCCTGGAAAAGGCGGTTTATCCAGACCACTTGAAGCCCACCCTGGAGAAAGAAGGCTACATCATAGATGTCTCACCGCCCCCTAACATGGAGGAGGAGAGTTTCTTCCAAAGAATGGAGGAAGCCCTGAGAGGCAGGGTTAGGCTCATACAATCCGTTGGGCGCCGCTGGGACTTGGTGTTCATCGTCTTCACGGGCCCCGACAGGTTGGGCCACTTCTTCGGGAACGAGATGATTGGGAACCACATTTCCCCTCGGGTCTGCAAGTATTTCAAAGCCCTCGACGGGGCCATTGAAACCATTATGAAGGGGTTCCCAGAGGGAACCCCCCTGGCGCTGGTTAGCGACCATGGGATGGTGGAGAGCAAGTGCTGCATCCACGTCAACCATCTGTTGGAGACGGGGGGCTACCTTAGGCTGGGGGAGGGGTCCAAGAGCCTTGCTGGAATCCAGGAGGGCTCCAAGGCCTTCTTCGCCGAGTCCAACAACATCTACATAAACAAGAAAAACAGGTTCCCCAAGGGCGCTGTCGAGGAGAAATCCTCCCTGGAGGTGGCCCTGGAGGTGAAAGAATTCTTGTTGGATCAGAAACACGGTGGAAAACCCATCTTTAAGGAGGTCTACCTGAAGGAGGAGATATATTCCGGCCCTCACCTGGAGAACGCCCCCGATCTAGTCTGCCTACCCACACCAGGCTTCAGCCTTTCAAGCAGCATAGGTTCGCAAGTCACCAGCAGCCCGGACAGCTTGAAAGGGTGCCACAGCGAGGATGATGCCTTCGTATATTTGGGGTTCATGGATGCGGATTTGGGGGAGGTCAATGGAAACTGGGAGTTGTTGAAGGGTTTAGGTGGGGCCCTAGGGGGTGTGAGAGGTGGATGGTGAGGGGTGTCTCAGGTGTGCCCACTGTAGGAAGTTGGGCCAGGTCTATCTGAGGGG
>CAYWWV010000011.1:32090-41076 GCA_964462185.1 uncultured Candidatus Bathyarchaeia archaeon
AGGGGTGTCTCAGGTGTGCCCACTGTAGGAAGTTGGGCCAGGTCTATCTGAGGGGTTGCACCATGTGCAGGGAGGGGTGGGGTAGTCTCCTGGTGAGGTGTGAGGCTAGGCCTGAGCTGGGTCTGTTCGAGCCCATCATCCGGGCGGAGGAGTGTTCCCAGTTCAAGCCCCTATCCCCACGTCTAAGCCCCATCGATAGGCGGAGCCGTGAAACTCCTCTCTAGGCTCCTGCCAGGAGCCTCCTGAGGTCTTCCAGGCTGGCCTCTATGGGGGTGGGCTTGTTTTGCCTTTCCGAGGGATACAGCTTACCCATGTGGAAGTCTATGGTGGTGGTGGGGTCCTTGAGAAGGTTGCCTGTTAGGATGCATACAACCTCATCGTCCTTCTCTATGACTCCTCTCTCCAGTAGTTTTCTGGCTCCGGCAACGCTGGCAGCCGATGCCGGTTCGCAGCCCACTCCAGAGGAGTCGATAACCGCCTTGGCCTCCAGTATCTCCCTGTCGGAGACCTGCTCGACGACTCCCCCCGTCTCCTTGATGCTTTTGAGGGCCTTCTCCCAGTTGACGGGGTTGCCGATGTTGATGGCCGAGGCGATGGTTTTGGGAGTGATGGGTTGTAGTGTGTGGCCCTCGTGGAACAGGCGGTAGAAGGGGTTGGCCCCCTCGGCTTGGACGGTGGCTATTCGGGGGGTTTTATCGATCAATCCGAGTTGGCGCAGCTCTCTCAAGGCCTTCCCGAAAGCCGCCGTGTTTCCCAGGTTGCCGCCGGGGACCACGATCCAGTCTGGGGGCTCCCAACCCATTTGATGGATAAGCTCGAAAACGATGGTTTTCTGGCCCTCCAGCCTCCAGGGGTTCAAGCTGTTCAAGATGTAGTAGCCCAGCTCCTGGGCCCCCTCCCTGACCAGCTGCATTGCCTGGTCGAAATTCCCCCTCACCTGGAGAACCCGGGCACCGTACGCCAACGCCTGTGCAAGCTTCCCATAGGCCACTAAACCCTCGGGGATGAACACCACGCAGGGAATACCGGCCTGGGCGGCGTAGGCGGCCACCGAGGCCGAGGTGTTGCCCGTGGAGGCGCAAACCACGGTCTTGGCGTTGCTCTCCTTGGCCTGGGAGACGGCGACTGTCATCCCGCGGTCCTTGAAGCTGCCTGTGGGGTTCTCCCCCTCGTGTTTCATGAAGGTTTGGCTTATACCCGTGTAGGCCGAGACCTGGGGGCGATGGTAGAGATTGGTGTTCCCCTCGGGCCTTGAGACGATGTGGCCCACCCGTATCTGGGGGTGGACCAACTCCTTGTACCTCCACACACCGCTTCCCCAAGGGGGCCCCCACTCCCTTAAACGCTCATCGAAGACCTCCCGGTCCACACGGGGGAACTCGTGGACAACCTCGAGCAATCCCCCGCACTCACAGACGTAGCCAGAGTCGATCCCCCTGGTTTTTCCGCAGCGCACACACCTAAGAGACAACTAGATCACCCTTGCACCCCTACTGGAGGGATGGGTGTAGAATAGTTGGCACTCGATGTCTTTGAATGCTTGCTTCATGCTCTCCCCGATCTGGTAGATGTTTTCCCCCACGGCGAATAGGCTTGGCCCGCCCCCAGCTATGGTGCAGCCGTAGGCACCGGCCTCCAAGGCGGCCTCCTTCACATCCCAAAAGTGGGGGATCATGGAGGCCCGGTGGGGCTCCACCAGGTTGTCGACGATACACCTGCCGAAAAGCCTGGAGTCTCCCTGAGCCACGCCGGCCACCATCATGGCTGCGTAGCCTATGTTCCTCACCGCGCTTCTTAGGGGGACCTTCTCGGGGATGAGGCTCCTGGCAACCATGGTCTTGTTCTCTATGTAAATTTCTGGGACGGCCACGACCAGGCCTACCCGTGGGGGCTCAAACCGGACAAACTCCCACTCCTCGTTTACAACTACAAACCCCCCCAGTATGCTGGCGCTAACGTTGTCGGGGTGGGGGGCACCGGAGACAGCCCCCTCGCCCCTAGCAGCGAGTTCTATCAACTGGTTTTGGTCTAGTTCAAGGCCCAGTAGCCTGTCGGCGGCCACCGCTGCCGCGCTGGCCGAGGCCCCAGAGCTACCCATGCCCTTCCCAGGGGGAACCCCCTTCCTGATCTCCACCTCGAACCCATGGTCCAGGTCTCTGCTGTCAATCAAGTGTTGTAAAACGGCTCCAGCGCTGTTGGATTGGGGTTTAGTGGGTATCTTGTCGTGGCCCTCCCCTAACACCCTTATACTGACCTTGGGCTCCCTGATCCTCCTAAGGGAGACGATGTCTCCGATTCCATCGATGGCAAGGCCAAAAACGTCGAATCCAGGGCCCAGGTTAGCTATGCTAGCAGGCGCGTAGACCCTTACCTGTTTTGTAGTCACCCTTCACTACCTACACCTGACACCCATAAGACTCCTAGGTCTACTAATAGGGTTTTCCACCGATCGACCATTATGAAGCCTTAAATACCTCCAGCCGGTGTGGGTTTTGAGTGAAAAGTTTGAGGGAAGAAGTAATCGCTGCACTCGAGGAAGTTAGACCCCACCTCCAGATGGATGGGGGGGATGTGGAGTTTGTGGACATAACGGGGGACGGAGTGGTAAAGGTGAGGCTCACGGGTTCGTGTGCCGGCTGCCCCATGAGCCAGATGACGCTGAAGTGGGGTGTGGAGAACTATCTGAAGAAAAAGGTCCCCCAAGTCAAATCAGTTGAAACGGTGTAGGGGAGAACCAACTGAGCCAGGGAAGGAAGCTATCCCACGCGAGGAGTTTCAAAGATATCTTTCGCCTGGTCAAAGAAACAGTTGAACTTGTTTTGGGCAAACACAGGGTGGGCCTGATGCTGTACCTGGGTAACCTGCCCCTAAGGGTAGGCGCCTTTCACCCCCTGGGAACCAACGACATAGTGCTAAACAAGAGGCTGTTCAAAACCCTTGAAACCTACCGTGACAAGGCCAATGTCTTCACCACCCTCCTACACGAATACCTGCATACATTGGGCTACACCGATGAGAGGCGGGTGAGACAACTCGTGTATTGGGTCTGCTCCGTTGGCTTCGATGGAGACCCTGTGGTGATGGAGGCAGCGGTTTCGGGTCCCTGGGGTTCTTTGAGGGAGGTCGAGGAGGGATACGTGGGGCTGGATTTGGAGCTTGTGAGAGACTTCGAGGAGATCGAAGGATTCCACATTGTGTGACCCAGGGGTCACTGCTCCTTCTTCAAGGTCTTTTTGGTTAACTCCACCAATTCCTCAGGTGGTATAGGCTTCATAAGTATCTGTTTAATGTCCAAGTCATTCTTCTCCAGGCTTTCCTTGAGCCTACTGTATCCCGTAATCATGATGATATTGGTGTCCTCACTGGTCTCCCTTATCTTCTCGGCGACCTCATCCCCCAGCATATCCGGAAGGTTCACATCAAGGATCACCAAGTCATACGGCTTCTTGCTCAACTTGTAGAGGGTTTGAAGCCCGGTGGAAGCCGTATCCACCTCAAAACCAACGCTCTGCAGGATCAGTTTAAACGTGTCAGCCAGATTCTTGTCATCGTCCACCACCAGTATTCTCTGAAGCCCAGAGGTGAGGGATTCATCTCTTCTCCCCTCGTAGTCCAAGAGAGCGTTCTTGATGGTGGCATCCTTGAGTATGGTCTGGCTCACTATCTCGAGTCGCTCCACTAGGGAGTCGAGCTTCTCCTCGTGCTCTCTTAGTATGTTAATTAAAAGGTCCAAGACATCTATTTTTTCTGTGAAAGACATTTTACCACTCTGAGGGCTTCTGGAATCCTCACGGGTGTTGGAGTATTTTACCTTTTTCACCCATAGCTATAGATTATGGCTCGGTATTGTTGGCGCACTTGTGGCACCTCAGCACCTGGGAGTATCCATGGGGGTAGTCTTCTACGATGCCGTGGATGGGGCATTTGAAGGCGTAGAATTGGATGGCTCTGGACCAGCCTGCTCTTTTTCTTCGCGTGGTGGGGGTGTATCCGAATATGAACAGCCTCAGCTTTTGCAGGGGGTTTAGCTTCACCTCTGGTTCCACAGGCTGAGGGGGATGAAGTTTCTAGAATTGTTTTATGTAACTTATGGCTCCAGGTTCGGGGGACAGGGCGTAGAGGGTTGAAAAACTCTAAAAACGCGTAGGGTTTCCTTCCATTGTGGTTAAATGAGGAAGGAGATAAACGTATTCCAGTTCTGTAAAGAGACTAACCTGCTTTTGAGGGATGAAGGCGTATTCCTGGTCTCCAAGGGCTCGGGGAAACCCAACATCATGACGATAGGGTGGGGATTCCTAGGCACCTTTTGGAGGAGGCCAGTGTTCATCGTGGCCGTGAGACACAGCAGGTACACCTATGAGCTTTTAGAGGCTTCAAGTAGCTTCACCGTCTGCCTGCCTGGTAGGGGGATGGAGAAGGCCTTGGAGGTCTGCGGAACCAAGTCGGGGCGAGAAATAGACAAGTTCAAGGAGCTGGGACTCACCCCTTCAAACAGCTATAAGGGTGAGGCCCCCTTCATCGAGGAGTGCCCCGTCCACTACGAGTGTGAAATCATATACAAGCACGGGTTGGAGGCTGAGGGCATTCCAAGAGAGGTGGTGGATGAGATATACCCCTCGGGGAACCTGCACACCCTCTACTACGGTGAGGTGAAAGGGGTTTACGCGGTGGAGGGTGCCGGGGAGGCCTTGAAGAAGTGGCAAACCTAAAGGCCTACGTGGTCTACGACTCCAAGACGGGTAATACCCAGCGGATGGCGGAGAGGGTGGCCCAGACCCTGGAGGGCGAGGGCCTGGAGGTCTTGTTGCATAGGGTGGAGGAGGCCTCTGTGGATCTGCTGCCATCTGTCCACGCCCTGGTATTGGGTTCTCCTGTGTACTACGGCCTGCCCAGCGCTGGAATCAAGAAGTTCATCGACGACTCCGTGAAGTACCATGGGAAGCTCACCCACCTGGTGGGAGCCGCCTTCTGCTCCTCTGGGGGGACCCACACAGGGTCGGAGTCAACCCTATTGGCACTGATCGAAGCCATGCTGGTGCATGGGATGGTTGTGCAGGGGGAATCTGGGGGGGCGCACTACGGGGCGACCTCGGTGGGGGCCCCCGACGAGAAAGCCCTCGCCCAGTGCGACCGACTCGCCGAAAGGGTGGCAAGCCTAGTGAAAAAGCTGAACCGCTAAGAACTTTCTTTGCCTCTATATTTTTCTCCGATGGGGTAGATGTCCCAGGGGACGTTTCTGTATTCTAGTTTGGTGAGGTCGGCCGGCGACAGGCCTGGGGGGTCGACGGGGAAGTCGATGAATCTGGGCCCCTTTTTCTCCTCTATCCAGGCCTCCCAGTAGGCCTTGTGGTGCACCCGGCTCTTAATCTCCACAATGTCAAGGCTGTCTAAGTCGATGCCCAGCTTCTTTAGGGGGTCGGCGCTCATGGGTGCAAAGAGGTTTTCCGTAACCAGAACGTGTCTGTTGGAGCCAAGGTCTAGGTGGGCGACCAAGTCCAGCTTCCTGTGGGCGCCTCGACCCATGGGGCCCGTCTCCACCCACTCCAAGGGACCCAGATGCTTCACCAAACCCCTAACCCTTACAGGATCCCCGCTGACTTCATGGATCCAGCCTCCTATCTCTGCCTCCACCATCTCCCCCTCCTTGCCCTCCTCCACCAGCCTCTGGAGGAACCTGGGGTCTGCCACACAGGTGCTGCACCAGTTCTCAGCCCCCTGATCCAAGAGCTCTCGTAAGACATGGGTGCCGTCCCCCAGCCTATCATCATGGTAAGCTATGACCACCGGTTTCTTGCCCTCTTTAACCATCTTGATAACGGTTTGAACCCCTGTTTTGGCGTCTGGTAGTTCGCGGGTTAGCTCCTCTTTTAGGCTCCAAACCAATTCGCAGAGGTCTTGGGCGCATTTCTCCGCCAACTCATGGTCTCCATCGGCCACCACGAAGACGCTGGCACCTATGTCGGGTACATCGGCGTAGGCGAAGCCAGGGGCTACGGAGGCACAGTAGACTCCTTGGGACTCCCACCAGCGACACCGGTCGTATACCTTCTTCATGGGGTAGAACTCTGAGGCCTGGAAGATGCTGGCCGAGGCCACCTTGGGCTTTCTGAAGGCCATCACCGGCTTGAACTCCCCCCTCACCGTCTCCCGCATACATATACCAGCCTTAAGGCCGGTCTCATGGCTGTCCAAGTGGGGATAGGTCTTCAATATGAAGACAGCATCAGCGGCGTTAGCCATCTCCACATCCTCATTGGCGTGCAGGTCGAAGGTAACCATGATGGGCACATCGCCCACCACCTTCCTCACCCGCCTGACCATCTCAGCCTCAGGCCGGGGAATGTTCCGCACCGCCATGGCGCCGTGGAGGGCCAGGTAGACCCCGTCCACCTCCTCCCCCAGCTCCTCGAGCCTGGAGGTCATCCTACTCATGATAGTGTCGAAGGCCTCGGTGGTTATCCAACCCCCATAGCCTGTGGTCTTGGGCCAACTCGCCCTCAGAACACCCACTAGTTGGAAGTCATCACACCCTTCGAAGGCCTCCTTGAAGCCTGTTATGTAGTTTTTGCCCTCGCCCTCGGTGTCCAGCGCCTTGCAGCCGTACTTGATGCCTCCGGCCTCCCAGGCCTCCAGGTCGGTCTCCTCAGGGGAGAAGGTCAAGGTTTCATGGCTGAAGCCAGCCACAGCTATCTTATACATGGATAGAATTAGGGGTATTAGGTTTATATACTCTTCACCAGCCCATAGTCAATTTTCTGTTCGTAGTCTAAGGGCTTGATTATTCATAGAAAAAGAGGGTAGTGGTTTATCTCACTGCGTTGACATTTGGAGGGGGCTGTAGTCGGATTCGTCTACTTTGATTAGACCCCTGGCTCGGTCGAAATATCTTATGACGCTATCCCCCTTGGGTGTAACCTTGTACAGTTTGTTTGTCCTTCTGTCCCCCGAATCCGAGACATCTAACTCCTCTATCAAACCCTGGCTCACCATGTTTCCTAGAATTGATTGCAGTAGGCGCCAGGAGAGGTTAGCGCTGTACATTATTCTAGTGGGTTTACTGGTTCCTTGCTTGATTACCCTTAATACGTCGAGGTAGATTTCCAGTTTAGACCTTCGGCTCTTCACTCTGTTAACCCCTTACACCCAAAGCCTGTTGGTCAGCGCCTATATAGGCTGGTGTGTGTGTTTGCCCTACAAACAAGGGGGGTGGCCCTCGGCCCAGTCAGGGTTGTTTGATGGCGCCCAGGTATTTCTCCAGCTCTTCTCGGTGGGGGCTTCCACGGGTCTCGTATCGAGTGGCCTTTAGGCCTCCCGCCACGTTTCCCTGGATCATGGCGTCTCGGAGGCTCTTCCCCTGCACGAGGCCAGCTGTCAACCCCCCTATGAAGGCGTCTCCGCATCCAACGGTGTTTACGATTTGTAGCCCCAACTCCTCCAAGGGTAGGGGTGGGGCGTATATGAATCCCTCTTGGCTGTAGGCCGAGCTCCCCTCCTCGCCTTGTTTCACGACGATGGTTAGGCCTGGGTTGTGTTCCTTCAGTTTTCCGTATATTCGCTGGGGGTTGGATGTGCCCACCAGCGTCTCGTACTCCAACCGGTTCAGGATTAGGATGTCGGTGTGTTTGAGTGTTGGCTTCAATGGTTCAAGCCCCTGGGCGGCGTAGACGCCGGGGTCCCAGATCACCCTAACCCCCTTTTCTTTGCAGATTTCAGCAAGGGTCTTGGCTGCCCCCAGTGGTGGGTCCATGATCACACATCCATCTGCGTTGTCCAGAATTTCCCCGCAGTTCTCAGCGAGGTGATGGCTGGAGAGTTTGAGATTGGCCCCGAAATAGGTGTGTATCTCGTTCTCCCCATCTTCAGATATGGTGATGTATGCTTGGCCCGACTCCTCGCCTGGAAGCACTAGGATGCCTCGGGTGTCCACCCCCTCCCCCCTTAGGGTTTCCAGCTGCCTCACCCCTATCTCATCGTCCCCCAGCGCGCCTATGAATGCCACCTTGCGGGGGCCGAGTATCCTGGCCGCTGCGACAGCCACATTGGCAGCCGTTCCCCCAGAGAACCTCTCTATCCGGTTCACCTGGACTTCCTCCCCGAGGCGGGGTAGGCGGTTTACGAAGAGGCTTATGTCCCAGTTTATCGCACCGCAGCAAACCAGTTTAGCCAATTCAACCACCTGTTAAACTCTCCCTCACCAATTCTAGGAACCACTCCCCGTCCAGGCTCTTCACAACGTGGATGGGCTGGCCGTTCTTGAGCTGGTTGGGCCTCCGCTCCACAACCGTCATACCCCGAGTCAGAAACCCCTGGGTCTCCACATCAACCCTAACATCAACCGTTTCAAACCTGCTTGGATCTAATACGTAGGCCAGGGCTTGCGGGTCGTGGAGGCTCATCCCATCGTGTTTCTCCACAAGGTTTTCCACCATGCCCACGACTAGCCGACTCGTCCTGCTCCCAGCCTGCTTTATCTCCTCGAACATGGTTTTGGTGAGGCGGTACTGGGGATGGGTGGTGGTGTCCAAGCCTATGGCGGTTATGGGTATCCCGCTGTGGAAGACTATGGCTGCCGCCTCCGGGTCGTGCCAGATGTTGAACTCGGCCACGGGGGTTACGTTCCCCCAGCCATAGGGGGTCACACCAAATGCCCCGCCCATGATCACCAGCTCTGAAACCTTTTCCGCCAAGCCTGGATCCACCAATAGAGCTGCGGCGATGTTGGTCAGGGGACCGATGGCTAGAAGAGTCAAGGCCTTCCCAAGGTTGTCAGCCGTCTCCAATATCATCTCAACAGCGGTTTCCTCCCTGGACCGAAGACGGGGTTCCGGAAGCTTCGCTCCCCCCAGACCCGACGAGCCATGGACCGCCTCAGCCCCAGCATACTCCCTAAACAAAGGCCGTTCCGCCCCCCTACAAACAGGCACATCCTCCACGCCCACAAACTCCAATAGTCGTTTAACATTGCTGTGAGCCTGGGCATGGCTTA
>CAYWWV010000012.1:0-12959 GCA_964462185.1 uncultured Candidatus Bathyarchaeia archaeon
GCAGCAGCAACCCTACTACTCGTAACCCCCACAACCCACGCAGCCCCCGAGCCCCAGATACTGGCGCTTAGAGTCACCCTGAGAACCACCAGCGACTGGACCCAGGTGGAACTCTTGGAGGCAGGAACACCCCTCCTCTGGGAAGACACCCCCCACACAACCTGGTACAACACCACGGCAACCCTAACCCAGGGCTCCACCACCCTCAGGATAGACGCCCCGCCAGGCCGGGGCCTGGCCCAAGCCCGGGTTGAAGCAGCCTACCTCTCCCCAGGCCCCCTCACCCTCCGCCTATCCAAGGGAGCCCTGGGCTCGGCCTACGCCAAGGTAGAGGCCCTATACAGGGGTGAAACCCACACCGTCTTGGAGGTCTTCCACAGGGCAACCCCCGGAGACCAGGCCCTCAACAGGCTCGTCCTCCCCCTGGCGAAGATGGTTGAGCCCTACCTATGGGGGGTCAATCTATCAGGCCCCTCTGCAGGGAGGGAGGTCTTAGCCCTCTACTACCCCTGGTACGGCCCACCCGGCGAATCAGGGCTGGCCCGCCACTGGGGGAGGGTGGACGACTCCAAGCCCCAGCTCTCGGCACACACACCCCTACTAGGCCCCTACGACTCCCTCGACAAGGGTCTCATCGAGACCCATGTTGGGCTGGCCCACAGCTACGGGGTCACCTGCTTCGCCGTCAGCTGGTGGGGCCCCGGGAGCTACGAGGACCGGGCCCTGGGCTTGCTACTCAACCACTCGGCCCCCCTGAGGGTGTGCGCCTACTACGAGGCCAACAGGGACCAGCCATTGGAGGCGAGAAAGGTGGCCGAGGAGCTGGAGTACCTGGCCGACCGCTATGGATGCCACCCCAACTACCTGCGTGTGGGGGGCCGCCCCGTGGTCATGGTCTTCGACGCTGGTGGGGGTGGGAGGGACGCAGCCTTCTGGGCCAGAGTCCTGGAGCTTGGGCCCGGGTGCCTGCTGGTGGGGGACACCACAGACCCCGAGTTGGCCTCCCTCCTCCCCGGGGTCCACATATACAACGCCCTCGACCCCCTCAACCACCTGGCGGCCACAAGGTGGATATCCCAGCAAAACGCCGTCCTCCCCTTCGCCTCCGTGGCGGAGCTGGCCAACCACACCGGCCCCACCATCCCCCTAACCGACAAAATCACCGTGGGCACCGTGACCCCTGGCTATGACGACTCCGCCGTGAGGAGCCCCGCCCAGGTGGTCCCCAGGATGGGGGGGCGAACATACCTATTGTATTGGGGGCGTGTGAGGCGGTTCCAGGTAGACTGGGTGCTCATAACCAGCTGGAACGAGTGGCACGAGGGAACCGAGGTGGAGCCCAGCGTGGAACACGGCTTCACAGCCCTCAAAACCACCCTGAAACAAGTGAGACTTTGGCGGGGGGCGCCCTAACGGTGGTCGCCAGGGTTGTCGTGGGTGGTTATGGGGGTGACCACCAGGGAGCCCTCCTCCACCGAGTAGGAGCGCAGCCCGTCGTACTCGATGCCCGCCTCCTCCAGAATCCTCTGGGCCTCCCCCTCCACCCCCGAGGGAACGTAGATGAACAGCTTCTTCACCCTCCGCCCCACGCTGGCCGAGTCGCTTAGAAACCTCCAAAGCCTGGCCCTCTCAGGCCTCACCTTCTCCGCGGGCTCCACCACCCCGATCTCCTGGACCCCGCCCTCACAGTTAAGGATGACAATGCTGGGGTAGACCACCTCCCCCCAGGGAGCCAGCAACCCGAAACGCTTCACCTCATCATTGACAATGGTCTTATAGCAGGGAGGCCAACTCTCCTCGGGCTGGTCCACGAAGGGGAACCGGGTGGCCGCGATGATCCGCGTCACCCTGTGCCTGAGCCTCTCAGGGTCCAACACCGTTAAGCCAGCCCAATCTCCTTGGCCACGCCCTGCATGGCCTTCACCGCTATGGTGGCGAACTCGTTGAAGCTTAGGCCCACCTCCTCGCAGCGGAGGATTTGCTCCCGGCTGATCTGGCGGGCGAAGGACTTGTCCTTCATCCGGCGTCGGATGCTCTTGGGCTTCATCCCCTCCAGCTTGGTGGGCCTCACCAGGGCGTTGGCCACGATCATCCCCGAGATAGCGTCTGCGGCCAGGAGGCTTATGTCCAGCCGCGTCTCGGCTTTGTGGCCCGTCATGGGGTTATGCCTCTTGATGGCCTCCACACCCTCGCTGGGCAGGAGGCCTTCCACCATCTCCGCCGACATGACCCCGTGCCTGGAAAAATCCTCCCCGAACGTCTCATAGTCTATGTCGTGGAGGATTCCCACAGCCTCCCAGAGATCGGCGTCCTCGCCGAAGCGGTCGGCCAAACCCCTCATGATGGCCCCCACAGCGATCATGTGGTTCACCAGGTTGGGGTTCTTCACGTGTTTCTTAACCAGCTCGATGGCTTCCTCGCGGGTTAGCATAGTCTTAGAACCCCCTCTGCCCGGTATAAGGCTTAGCGGAGTCAACTTAAATAGAGGGTTGGGGGTGTGATGGTTATTCCAAAGGTGGTAGCGGTTTGAGCGGGCTCAAGGCTTACAGGGAGATTCTCAGCTATGGGCTGCTGGTTATGGCGGTCACCCACACCATGGCCCACGCCTTCCAGAATATGCACACAGCCCTCTACCCCAACCTGGTGGAGGAGTTCCAGCTCTCCAACCAGCAGGTGGGCCTCATCTCCTCCATACCCAGCCTGGTCTCAGCCCTCCTCTCCATCCCCATGGGCCTCCTCAGCGACCGCATCGGGGCCAAACGCATGATCCTCCTGAGCATACTGGTGGCCGCCCTGGGCGCCGTCACAGCGGGCCTGGCCACGGGCCCCCTCATGCTCGTCTTGGCTGTAAGCCTCCTCTACCTCAACACCACCATATACCACCCCGCCAGCTACAGCTTCACCACCTTCCTATTCGAGCCCAAGGACCGGCCTAAGGCGCTGGGGGTTCAGGGCGCTGGGGGCACACTGGGCATGGCCATGGGCCCCATAAGCATCAGCATCCTGGTGGGCCTCCTCGGCCTGGGGTGGAGGAAGGCCTACCTTTCCTGGATCATACCCCTACTGGTGGGCGCCTGGCTGGTCTGGAGGATCACCTACGTCCCCACATCCGACGACGAGGACCAGCAAGCAGGTAGCGCGGGGACGGCCACCAGAAAGCTGTGGTCGTGGAGCCTGGTGTTCTTCCTGGTCTTCGGCGGACTCAGAACCATGGCCGCGGGAATGTCCAACACCTTCCTCAGCCTCTGGCTGGTGAACCACAGGGGCATGGACCTGGCCCAGGCCAGCCTAATATTCGGAGCCAGCAGCCTCATGGGCATAGTGGCCGCCCCCCTGGGGGGAGTCCTAGCCTCCAGGTACGGGGAGAAGAGGTGGACAACGGCCACCACCCTAGCCAGCTACACCAGCTTCGCCCTCGCCTTCCTCCTAGGAAGCAACACGGCCTTCACAGCCTTCTACCTCGGGTATGGCTTCTTCAACCTCTTCAGCATGGCCGCCAACTCGGCCATCACCGCCAAGCTCAGCCCCAGCAAGCAGAGGGGCCTGGGCTTCGCCCTCTACTTCCTCCCCGGCAGCATCATGGGCGCCCTCTCCCCCATGGTGGCGGCCTTTATTGTCGACTACATGGGAATCTTCAGCGTCTTCCAGGCCAGCATACTGGTCCTTGCCCTGGCATGGCTGGTCTTCGTCTTGGGGGTGCGGATAAAGGACACGCCCCAGCCCTAGACCAGTAGCGGCCACAGGGTGTAGGCCACTAGGATGGTCACCAAAGCCCCCAGGAGGTCCAGGAGGAAGCCTGCCTTAACCATCTCCCCCACCGAGACCTTACCAGTGCTGTAGGCTATGGCGTTGGGGGGCGTCCCCACGGGTAGCATAAAGTCTAGGCTGGTGGCCACGCCCACGGCCGCCCCCAGGATCACGGGGTTGAGGCCGATCTCCTGGGCCAGCCCTATGGCTATGGGGAGGAATATGCCCGCGCTGGCCGTGTTGCTGGCTATGACGCTGAGGCCCAGGCTGGCGAAGACCACCAGCACCAGGGCGGCGAGTCCCCCACCGCCCTGGAGTAGGCCCTCCAAGAGGTCGCTGATGAGCCCCACCAACCCCGTCACCTCCAAAGCCTTCCCCAGGCTCAAACCACCCCCGATGAGCAGCAGGGTCGGCCAATGCCCCCTGGAGAGGTCCTGGTCGTCGATGAGAGCTGCGAAGTAGAGCACCACCAGGATGGCGGCGGAGACCATGCTGCTGCTCAAACCATGCCCCCCCCACCCCAAGGCCTGGGCCAGGGGGTCGGGGAGCCTCCCCGTGAGCCACGCCAAGACCGAGACGACGAATATGGCGAGGGTTTGCCGCTGCTTGGAGGTGAGCTCCCTGGGCGGGGTGCCGTTGAAGGTGATCTCCTCCACCTCCACGGGGAAGACGGAGAACAGAACCAGCCATATGAGGCCCACCTGGATGAGGGCTATGGGGAGGCCCAGCATCATCCAACCTATGAAACTCATCTCATAGCCCACCAAGTCCTTGAGGCTGGCCGCCGCCATGGCACATGTGGTGGTCCCCACCAAGGTGCCGAGCCCCCCCGCCGTGGCGCTATACGCGATGCCGAGAACCATGACCTTGCTAAAGTTTCCCCTCTTATCGACGACGCTCTCAGTTATCTTCAAGGCCATGGTGATGAGGAGGGCCGTGGAGGCGCTGTTGCTGATCCACATGCTGAGGAAGGCCGTGGCCACCATCACCGCCAGGGCCAATCTTTTCGCCCCCTGCCGCACCTTGGAGACGATATAGTAGGCGAAGATCTCATCCAAGTCGTATTTCTCCACGGCCACCGCCAACATGAACCCCCCCAGCAGCAGCATCACAGTGGTGTCGAAGAAGGGGGTCAACGCGGCCTTGAACCCCTGGACACCCGTCAAGGCTTGTAGAAGGGGTATGAGGACCGCCGTGGCTGCCAGGGGCACCACCTCCGAGACCCATAGGCCCGAGGCCACCACGAGTATGGCCAAGGCGTGGCTTTGGGCTGGGGTGAGGACCCCAGAGGTGTATACCTCGGCTGCCAGGGCTGCAACAACAATGGCTACCAGGGTCACTAGTTTGCGTCTGGACATGGTCATCACAGCTGTTTGAAGGAGATGAGGTCCAGCTTCTCCTCCTCCACCAATTGGTCTAGGAGGGTCTTCAAGGCGAAGAGGTTCTCCAAGTCCACCATAGCGTACATCACGGCTAGGCTGGGGTAGCGTTTCTCGCTGGCCACCAGGAATGGGGGCACGGCCACGCTGGTGGTGAAATCGGCGGAGAATGGTTGGGACTTGAGCTTCCAAGCGAACTTCTTCAAAACATTGTTGTCGATTATGTCTCCCCTCACGATGATCTCTACGGTCACCTGTTTGGCCATGGGGTACACCTGTTGGACCCTTAAACAGGTTGGGGGGAGAAAACTGTTTCGATGGGGGTAGCTATGCGGAGTAGGCGATCTCCCCGCCCAATATGGTGTAGACCACTTTCGCCTCCCTGATCTCTGCCGCGGGGACCTGGGTTAGGTCTCGGTCCACCACGGCTATGTCCGCCAGCTTTCCAGGCTCCACGCTCCCCAGCCTGTCCTCGGTGAAGGCGGCGTAGGCCGAGTTGAGGGTGTAGCACATTACGGCCTCCTCCAGCGAGACCCTGCTGGGCTTGATGGGGTGGTTGACGGCGCTCCAGACGCCATACAATGGGTTGAAGGGCATGCAGTCGCTGCCGAAGGCCACCCTTATGCCCTCGTCCAGCATGGCCCTGTATTGGTTGCTCATCCTCTCCCGGCGGGGCCCGAGCCTCTGGCGGTACATGCTCCCTGGGCCGCTCCACTCCCCGATGAAGTTTGGCTGCATGGCTGGGACCACTCCCAGCCTGTTGATCCTCTCGATCTGCTGGGCGCTGGTGAGCTCGCAGTGCTCGATCCTGTGGCGGTGGCCCCTGCGGGGCTGGGCCTTGAGGGCCTCCTGTATGGAGTCTAGGACTCTCTCCACCGCCAGGTCTCCGATGGCATGGGTTGCGGTCTGGAGCCCCGCCTGGTGGGCCTCCTTGATCCTCCGCGCCAGCTCCAGAGGCTCCATCAACATTAGGCCTCTGTTGTCTGGGTCGTCCTCGTAGGGCTCGAAGAGGGCGGCCGTGTGGGCGCCCAGGCTGCCATCCATCAACAGCTTCACCGGTCCCGAGGTGATGAGGCCCTTGCTGGAGGCCACCAGGCGGGCGAGCTCCAGGGCCTCCTGGGGCCTCTCAACGCGCCACATGAGGTGGGCTCTGACTCTTAGAAGGCCCTGCTCCTCTGCGGTCAGGTATGCTTGGGCCTCTTGGAGGCCGAGGCCGGCGTCGTGGATGGCTGTGCAGCCCAGGCTTAGGGCCAGCCGGGAGGCCTCCCCTATGCCGGCCACCAGTTCCTCGGGTGTGGGCGGGGGGATGTGGGCCTCCACTAGCTGCCGGCAGTCGCGGAGGATACCCGTGGGCTCACCCCCCTCATCCCTGTCCACCTGGCCTCCCTCCGGCGGCTCTGTCTCCCCGGTTATTCCCGCGGCCTCCAGGGCGGGGGTGTTCACCGTGGCCAGGTGTCCGCATACCCTCACCAGCATGACGGGGTTGCGGGGGGTGAGGGGGTCCAAGTCGTTTTTGTCCAGGTATCTCCCCTCGGGCCACTTGGACTCATCCCACCCATATCCCACCAGCCACCTCCCCGGCTCAAGTAGGCCCACCCTCTCCTCCACCAGTTCCAGGGCCTGGCTAAGGCTTCTAGCCCCGCTGAGGTCCAACATGGATCTTAAGGCCACGCCCATCTTCAGGAAGTGGGTGTGGCTGTCGATGAAGCCGGGTAAGACCGTCTTCCCCGTGAGGTCTAAAACCTCGGCGTCTCTGGGCACCTTCACATCCTCCACTCTTCCAACTTTGGAGATTCGGCCTCCCTCCACCAATACAACGCTGTTGTGGAGGGGGGGCGCCCCCGTGCCATCTATCAGGGTTCCCCCCACCAGGGCTAGAATGGGGTTAGCCATCTTGGACTAGGGTGTAGGGGTGCCCGAGTATTTAAATCTATCAACTTCGAAATCCGGCTGTGGTTTCAAAGATGGGGCCCCGTTGGTTTTTACGCTATTCGAATCCCTGGTTTTGGTTTCCATAGTTGGGCCTCCAGGTGGGGTGGATAGGGTTTATTTAAGGGGTTTGGGGATAATGGGGTGGGCTCGTAGTCTAGCCAGGATATGATTCGGGTCTGCGGAACCTGAGATCGAGGGTTCAAATCCCTCCGAGCCCGCCAAGGAACTTATGGAAGTCAATAATGTGTCTGCTGAGAGAGCCCCAGGGGCCTCCACTCAGCTCCAGGATGCTTAGCAGAGGATGGCCGAGTTAGAGGCCCGGGCAGACCAGGAGCCAAGCCTCCTCCTCCTGTACTCAGCCATGCTGGCTGTGGCCGTGGTGGCCGCTGCCTATGTGTTGAGGCAGAGGGCGGGGTCCTAATTTTTTTATCAGCCCAGGTTTGAGGCCTTGTACTCTTGGAAGGTCCCTTGGCAGGGGTTCCCCGGGCAATAGTAGGCTAGGGCCGGTGCCCCGCTTTGGGGTATGCACATGATGGTGGCGCTGGTCTGGCGGCCGTGGTCGCTGTGCCAGCAGATGGAGGAGGTGGAGGGCTGGGGGTGGTGGTCCCGGGACAGCTCCATGAGCCTCCCCACGGCCTCCCCCAGGGGGCAGGGCTCCCACCCCTCCAAGGCCTGGTACACCCTCTCCCTTCGACTCCGAGAGTCCCTGTACACCTTCCTAGCCCTCTCATCCAGGCTGACCCCGGGGTATCGGGTAAGGCTCCCCACAGCATAGACGGGGCCCAAGACTGGCAGGGCGAACTCCAACCGGTCCCAGACCACGTGCCAGGCCTCCTTGGGGTCCGCCACCAAGAAGTTGGCTGGGCGGTACAGCCCCCTGTCGGGGTGTCTCAGGAGGAGGTTCTTGGCCTCCAAGGCCTCTTTACAACCCCTGAGCAAGTCCAGCGCCAGGAGGCCCCTGCTCCTCCCCGGCTCCTCAACCCTGTAGGTCTCCTGGTTGGTTACGGCCACCACCAGGCCCCACTCGTTGGCCCCCACCCAGGTGCCGCCGCCAACCACGTCCCTCGGCCCAAAAACACCCCCCAGCGGTTGGGGGGGCTCCTCCCCACCCCCCTCGCCCAAGTATCTGCTGTGGAGAACCACCACCGGATACCCCTCCACGGCTCTGTGGATCAAAGCCACGGTACACATACTCCTCGAATAGAGGGGCTCCACTGTTTAAAGGTGTCCGAAAGGGTTGTGGAAACTATTTAACTCCCCACGGGTAATCCCTATTGGTTTTGGTTTATGGGTGAGAGCAACTCGCTTAGTGAGATAGCTGCTACCAGGGTCTCCGAGGTGGCTGAGAGGAATATAAGCGTCTTCCGGCCCGGGGACGCGGTGAGCCGTGTGCTAGGGGTTTTGAAGGAGACGGGTCTGGAGGAGGTCTTGGTGGGGGAGGAGGAGAACCTGGGCGTGGTCACCCTTAGAGACCTCCTGGATGTGGACAAGCCCTGGTCCACCAAGCTCAACAGGGTTTGGAGGCCCGTCCCCGTCCTCCAGAAGAACGACACCGTGCTCAAAGCCGTGGACCAGATGTACCAGTTGAGCTTCACAGCCCTCCCCGCGAAGCTGGATGAAGGACCCGCCATGGTGAGCCAGATGGGGGTGGTCGCCCGGCTGGTCAACGTCCACGAGCTGTTGGAGGTCCCCGCCAAGGAGCTGATGGTCACCCGAGTAGCCACCGTGGAGCCCGACACAACCATAGCCCAAGCCAGAAGAATCATGTTGGACGGGGGGTTCAGCCACCTCCCCGTGGTCGAGGAGGGGAGGGTGGTGGGAATGGTCAAGGGCCGGGAGCTGGTCTCCACCTTCCTCCCCGACGTGGGCCGCACAACCTTTGGGGAGCGGGTGGGGGAGAAGGTGGCCAGGTTCTCGGGGAGGGTGGAGGGCTTCATGGACCGCGACGTCTACTCGGTGGGCCCAGAGGAGACCGCCCTGGCGGTGGCTCGGGGGATGACGGAGCGGGGCGTGAGGTACGTCCTAGTCCTGGGGGAAGACGGGGGGCTGCTGGGCCTCATAACCCACTGGGAGATGTTGCAGCCCTTCCTAGATCTGCTGCCCAAACCCGAGCTACCCATCTACATCGTCGGCCTGGAGGAGGAGGGAGACTTCTTCGAGAGGGAGGTGGTGGAAGCCAAGGTGAGGAGGATGCTCATCAGGGTTCTACGGATGCACCGCCTGGACGAGGCCCGGGTAACCATCGAGTCCCAACGCACCAGCGGAGCCCAAACCCTATACCACGTCTCAGCCCTACTAAGAGGCCCGGGAAACAGCTACAGGGTGGACAACCAGGACTGGGGCCTCATGGATGCCTTCGACGGCCTGCTGGAAGCCCTCGACGAGAAGATGAGGAGGGAGAAGAAGGAGCCCCAGAAGGGGGGTCGGAGGGGCCGCAGAAGAAGGCGCCCCCCAAGGAGCTGAGCCAGCGGGTTAAGCTTAACCAGCTGCGCCCCCACTAATCCCCATGGCCGAGATACACGTAGTGGTCACCGAGCCCATACACCAGGCGGGCGTCGACTACTTAGAGTCCAAAGGGGTCAGGGTAACCCACCTCCCCCAGGGCGCTGGAGAGGAGGGCCTCCTAGAACTGGTACCAGGTGTGGATGGACTCATCACACGGGGAAGCGTCAAGATCACCCGCCAACACATGGAGGCCAGCCCCAGACTCAAAGCCATAGGGGTCCACGGCATAGGCTGCGACCACGTGGACCTGGAGGCAGCCAGGGAGCTGGGAAAAACAGTCCTCAACACCCCCGACGCCCTAACCACCACCGTGGCCGAAATGGCCGTAGCCCTAGCCATGGCCCTCATCCGAAACATCCCCACAGCCGACAAAGCAGTTAGAGCGGGCCAGTGGAGCCGGAAGTACGGCGACCTCATAGGCAGAGAGCTCTCAGGCATGGAGGTGGGGGTGGTGGGAATGGGCCGCATAGGAGCAGCCACGGCGCTGAGGCTCCAAGCCCTGGGGGCCCGAGTCTCCTACTGGAGCCGCACCAGGAAACCCGAGTTGGAGGAGAGACACGGCCTCCGCTGGGCAGAGCTCCCCCAAATCCTCTCCCAGAGCCAACTCATAACCCTCCACATCCCCTACACCCCCCAAACCCACCACCTCATAGGGCGAAGCGAGATCCAATCCATGAGGGACGGAGCATACCTGGTGAACACCGCCCGGGGCAAGGTGGTGGACCAGCAAGCCCTAGTTGAAGCCCTCAAAACGGGGAAACTCGGGGGAGCCGCCCTAGACGTATTCGAGGTGGAGCCCCTCCCCCCCTCCAGCCCCCTCACGGAGATGGACAACGTCATACTAACCCCCCACCTGGCGGCCAGCACCCAGGAGGCCATGCGAAACATGGCCCTCCAAGTCGCCGAGGGAGTGCTAGAGACCATCAGAGGCGGGGAACCCGAGAACAGGGTGGTATAGGGGAGGGGGGGTCCGACACCCCAGGCGATCCGCGGCCCCCCCAGACCGGAGAAGACTGGAAACACCCCGGATCGACACACGTTTCAGCCCCAAAACCGGGGTTTGAAACCCTTATCAACACCCAGACCCCCAACCCCCCCATGAGGGTGGCCGCACTGCTGAGCGGGGGAAAGGACAGCGTAGCAGCCGCCAGGAGGGCCCAGCTCATGGGCCACCACCTCACCCACCTGGTCACCCTCCACCCCCAAAACCCCCACAGCTACATGTTCCACTCCTCCAACACCCAGCTGACAGCCCTCCAAGCCCAGGCCTGGGGGATAACCCACATACAAGCCACCACCCCAGGCAGAAAGGAGGAGGAACTCCAAGACCTGGAGAGAGTCCTAGACCCCCTACCCATCGAGGGCGTGGTCACCGGGGCCATCGCCAGCAACTACCAGGCCACCAGGGTCAACGCCGTCTGCGGAAAACTAGGCCTCCAAGCCCTACACCCCCTCTGGGGGATAGACCCCCAAACCCACCTGGAATGGCTGACAGAACACCAGGTCCACACCATCTTCACCGCGGTGGCCGCCCACGGCCTAGACCAGACCTGGCTAGGCAGACCACTAGACAACGCAGCCATTGAAAGGCTCAAAGCCCTTAACGCCCAATACGGCGTCCACCTCTGCGGAGAGGGCGGGGAATACGAGACGCTGGTCCTGGATGCCCCTTGGTTCAGCCAGAGAATCCAGGTGGAGAAAGCCCAAAAACACTGGGATGGAAACAGCGGAGTTTACCACATAACCTCAGCCCACCTAGCCCCCAAGTAGGACCACAAAGACTATAAACACCAACCCCAGATAGGGGCTGGGAGAACGCGGTGATGTCCCGCCAAACAGCCTAGACCCAAAGGTCAACCCTTCTCGCAACCCCAAACCACGCATAAAAAAAACCACTAGGGGACACCACGAACGTTCCAACCAGGGATGATTTATATGAAGACTGAGAAGAAAGAGGAAGCCATCTCTGAGGCCCTCAAAGCCGAGGAGGTGCTGAGAAGCCGATGGTACATCCTGGACACCCAGGGCAAGCTGTGGGACCTGGACGAGTTCGACTTCACCGGCCACGAGAACCTGAAAAAGTTCAGCGGGTACGAGTACTCCAAGGACAGGACCTCGGCTCAGCCGCCCCCCCACGTGGAGCTAATGAGGAGCCTGGAGCTGGTGGACTATGAGCCTGCCAGCGACCCGGGAAACCTGAGGTACTACCCCAAAGGCAGGCTGGTGAAGGCCCTCCTAGAGGAATACGTCACCCGCATGGTCCACGAGTACGGCGGGATGGAGGTGGAAACCCCCATCATGTACAACATGGAACACCCCACCCTCAAGAGCTACCTCAACAGGTTCCCAGCCCGCCAATACACTGTGGAGTCCGACGACACCACCTACTTCTTGAGGTTCGCCGCCTGCTTCGGCCAATTCCTCATAGGACACGACGCCACCATCAGCTACAAACACCTCCCCATGCGAATATACGAGATGACCCGATACAGCTTCCGCAGAGAGCAAAGGGGGGAACTCACCGGGCTGCGAAGACTCAGAGCCTTCACCATGCCCGACGTCCACGCCTTCTGCCGAGACATGGAGCAAGCCAAGGAGGAGTACCGCCGACGCTTCAAGCTCAGCCAAGAGGTCCTAGCCGGCATAGGGTTCACCAAGGACGACTACGAGCTGGCCATACGCATGGTCCGAGACTTCTGGGAGGAGAACGGCGAGTTGGTCAAGGAGCTGGTTAGGCAACACGGGAAGCCTGCTTTGGTGGAGATGTGGGAAAAACGGTTCTTCTACTTCCAAGTCAAGTGGGACATCAACTTCGTGGACAACCAAGACAAGGCCTCAGCCCTAGCCACCGACCAGATAGACGTGGAGAACGGGGAGCGCTACGACATCCGATACATGGACGAGGACGGCACCCAGAAACACCCCCTCATCCTCCACTGCAGCCCCTCGGGGGCCATCGAGCGGGACATCTACGGATTGCTGGAGAAGGCCGCCAGGGACGCCAGCAGAGGACTTAAACCCAGCCTACCCCTCTGGCTGTCACCCACCCAGGTGCGCTTCATACCCGTAAACCAGGACATGGTGGACCTTTGCAAGGAGATGGCTGCAGCCCTAAGCAGGGTGAGGGCCGACATCGACGACCGAGACGAGACCGTGGGCAAGAAGGTGCGGGAGGCCGAGAAGGAGTGGGTCCCCTACATAGTGGTGGTGGGGGAGCGGGAGCGGGGTTCCCGCAAGCTCCAGGTGAGGATCAGGGGAAAGAAGGAACCCGCCTCCATGACCCTGGAGGAGCTGGAGAGTGAGATCACGGGGAAAACCAAGGGCAAGCCCTACAGGCCCCTCCCCCTACCCCTACTCCTCTCCAAACGCCCCAAGTTCGTGGGCTAGCCCCCGCCC
>CAYWWV010000012.1:13059-17505 GCA_964462185.1 uncultured Candidatus Bathyarchaeia archaeon
CCCTCACAGACCCCTCGGCCACCAAGCCCCCCTCCCCACGCCTGAAACCCGTCAACAACTCCAAGAACATCTCATTCATGTCCCGGAGCTGGGGGAAGCAGGGGACATCCAACCCAGCCGCGAGCTTGGACTCCATCAAACCCACAACCACCTCGGTGAAGGCCTCCCACTCCCCCACACCAACCCCTAGGAGAGGCAGCAAGCCTCCCGAGGCTGAGGCCCCCCTTTGAAGCAACTCCCAGTCCCCCGAGAAGGGGAGGCTCCCCACATCGGTGCATCGCAATAAACCCACCCTTCCTCACCACCCTCCTCAACTCTTTTAAGACATTCCCAGCGCCAGGCCATCACCCCACTTAAATCCCACCGCCACCCATGAAGAGGTCGAACCAGGTTGAGGAAAGGCATAACCCTGAGCCTCTCAGACCCCGCGGGCCAAACCATGTTGGAGATATTCCTGGAGAGGGGCTTCAAGGAGGCAGAGCCCCAGATCTACACCCTGAGCGACATGGTTCTCCTACCCGTACAACCCCTCATAGTCCCAGAGGAGCGATACCGCCAACCCACCACCCCCAACCCCTACCCCGCCGACTACGACGCCTTCGCCCAAAGGCTAGAGCTAGAATACATCGTGGTGGCCAGCAGGCACTGGGCCAAAAGCGGCCAGCCCAGCCTAACCGTCCACCCCACAGGAAACTTCGGCAAACCCATCTACGGGGGCAACGCCAGGGAGCTCCAGAGGACAGCCCCCCAACCCATGAGAAGCATATACCTCCGCCTCAGAGAGAACCCCCCCGAAGGCTTCAAGGTGAGCCTGGAGGCCACCCACCACAGCCCCACCCACTTCCAGACCCCCATGTTCTTCGCCGAGATCGGCAGCAGCGAGGACAAGTGGCGGGACCCCGAGAGCTGTGCATACCTGGTGGACGCCATCCTGGAAGGCATCCAAGACCCCGCCCCCCCTGCCCCCGTCGCCCTCGGCTTCGGGGGAGGCCACTACTGCCCCCTCTTCTCGGAGAAGGCCCATCAATACGCTATGGGCCACATGGCGGCGCGATACGCCGTGGACCTGCTGTCTGAGGACTTGGTGCGCCAGATGAGGGAGAAAAGCGGAAACCCCGAGCTCGCCCTCCTCGACGGATTGAAGGGGCGCCAGAGAAGGAGGGTGGAAAGCCTGGCGGAGAAATGCGGCCTGGAGATCGTCAGGGATTGAGGGTCCACTCCTCCCCCCTCTCATAGAGGTCGAGGAGCAGCTCCACGGCGTCGTCCTCGGGCATGGAGAGGAAGAACCTCACCAAGTGCTTGCAGAGCCTGCGGGCTCTCCACCCCTTCTCCCAGTCCCCACACCTGTGGCGCAGCACCCTCCCAGCCCCATCCACAAGGATGTCGTATCCCCCCACCTCCCCCCTCCAAACCCCATCACCCACCCGCTGGACCCTGACGCCTTCCTCTCCAATCAACTCTCCCCTCCTCATCCTCCCCAAATCCGTCAGCCGGGCCAAAGCCTCCCCCACACCCACACCCCCAGAACCCTGGAAGTCCCAGATAGGCCGCACCCCAGGACCCGAGGCCGCCCCCTCTCGGAAGGCCTCGATCTTCCCAAGGGCCTCCAACTGTGGCTCCGAGGCCTCCCCCACCAGCTCCAGCATCTCCACGGCGTTCTTCACGGCGTTGGCGTTGAAGTGGTTGTTGAAGTAGCCGTAAACCCTCTTGGAACTGGACCTGAGTTCACCCAGCCTGGGAACCCATGCCTCCAACTCCTCCTTGGTATACTCGTAGTCGTACCAAAGCCTCGACCCACGGCCATGCCACCTGACATAGGAGAAGTCCGCCGTCACCCTGGTCTCCACCCCCAGCAGGGGCTCGTCCACCACCACGTAGGCCACCCCACACCGCTCCAGGAGCCTAAAAACCTCCTCCCGGTGCCAAGAGGGGTCCCGGAACTCCACCGCCCACTCATACTCCCCGGGCAGGGCCTCCAGGAACTCCTCCAACACCCCCACGTGCTCCTCGAACCTGAACAAAGGCCTAAGCTGGATTAGGAACGGCCCCAAATGCTCTGCAAGAGGCCTCATCAAACCCACAAAGCGCTCCAAATCATCCAAGACCCCCTCACCCACCCTCAACCACTTCTCATGGGTGACCACCTTAGGGACCTTCGCAGAGAAGACAAAACCCGGGGGGGCCACCCTGGCCAAGCCTCTCACCAGTCCCGGTGAAGGGTAGCTGTAGAAAGTGCTGTTGATCTCAGCAGTATGGAAATACTTGGAGTAGTGGGTGAACATGTTTTTCTTGGAGGGGTAGAAGGGGCCCACCCAGTCCTTGTAGCTCCAACCACTGGTACCTATGAGGAGGCTCACAAAACCCCATTTGTCTCCCAAGGTTTAAATGGGGAGGGTTTACAACAATCCGAATACATTGGGACTGTCCCCAATAATTGTAACTATCCCCCAAATCTTATAAACAATATATACTAATATTTATTGGAGCCGGAATGAATTGCCCCATTTGCGGCGCGGAGTCCAACGCCACGGGGAAGGAGTGGAAGTTTGGAAAGTTCGACGCCAAAGGATACAAGTGCCCCGCCTGTGGGAAGAGCTTCAGCGCATACTACGCTGAAGGAAAGCTGAGCCACACGGTCCCAAAAGCCAAGTAAGCAAGCTCACCCCTTTTTTATTTGGGGAACCATGAATCATTTCCAACTCGAGGGGTTGTCGCTGGACCCCTTCACGACCGCGGGAAGCCAAAAGGCCTACACAAAGCTGCTTCTGGGGGAAGAAGGGCAGACTCCTAGCCTAAGAATCATAAAACTAGAACCAGGCGGCCGAACAGGCAGCCACGCCCACAAACGCGCTCACCTCGCCATAGCCCTCAGAGGCAAAGTATCTGTAAAAGAAGAACAAGGCAGCCTTACACTAAACCCGTTGGAGGGATGCTTCATAGAGCCTTACAGGCCCCACAGCTTCGCCAACCCCTGGGGGGAGCCCGCCCTCCTCCTAGTCTTCAACGTGGAGGGCTAGCCAGGCCTTCTCATACTCGTAGACCATCCTAGCCGTCACAGTCCAAGCCTCCAAGACCTCTGGATAGATGGAGTAGACCTCGTCAGCAACACCTACCACCTCCTCCGAGGGGGCTCCCTGGGCATAGGCCCCGATCAACACGGTGGCCCCCTCCACCCCCAACAGTTCCTGGGCCACCTCCTCCAACGAAGAGGGGCGTCCCCGGCTGGAGAGGAGGACCACGTGGGTGGTGTCCGCCTCCCGGAGCAGTTCCTCCAGGGCTTGTCTTCTAGCCCTGACTATTGGGGGGCCCTTTGGGGGCACGGCTCCCCGAGCCAAAAGCTGCTCCATAAGGCTGTTGAACCTATTGCAGTCCCTGGGCAGCCTGGCCGAGGGGTCGAAGAAGAGGGACAAACCCCCCAGGGTGTGGGCGAAAACCCTGAGCCCCTGCAACTTGTTGAGGGGGGAGCCCAGGGCCAGGAGGAGGCATATCTGGAGTATGTCAGGCCTCCCCCGTTTCTCAGCCCCCGGCAACCCCTTCATGGCGAAGTGGTGGAGGCTCCTGTTGAGAAGGGTCTCCGCGGGGGGCTTCCCCCTGCGCTTAGCGTTGCGCCTGACGGAGGGGTGGCGAAGAATCTCCCTGGGCACCAGTTCCAGGGATGCCTCCGTGAAGACCAGGTTCAAACGCCCACCCCTACACCCACCGGCCAAGGCTCCACCTCCCCGCGAAGAAACCCAGGAAGCCCGCGGCGAAAACCCCTGTGAGCGCCCATGTGAGGCTTCTACGGGCTTCGCCCAAGGCTTTGTTCGCCTCGGTGTAGGCCAGGCTCAGGGTTTCCAGGGTGGACTCCAACGACTCCAACTGGGCCTCCAGCCCTGCACACTCCTCCAACTCACCCACCAAGCCCTCCACCTCCGCCTCCAACTCCTGTCTCACCCCCAAAGACTCCTCCAAAGCCCTGGATAAAAGCACTATTAACCTGGGCCTCATCCGATCCTCATAGACCTCCACCACCTTCAACGCCCCCACCACATCTCCCACAGCCATCGAGGCCTGGGCTTCCCCTAGGGCCTCCACATAGTTCGAGATATCCCTGTCTAAATCCAACTCCTGGATGAGGCCTACCTCGCCAGCCATCTCTGATATCTTACCCAACACATACTCCTCCTTGGAGGAGTCCACCAGGTGGAAGACCTCCTGGCCAACAGCCAAGACACTCCCCTCTGAGAGAACCCTCAAATTGAACTCCACTTGAACATCCTCGTAGGGCATGGCTCCCAGCTCAAAGTAGTCCTTATCCAACGACCAGTTAAAGCAGGCCTCATGGGCCCCACCCACAGCCTCCACCCAAAAACCCTCCTCCCGCAAAACCATGCTATACCCCGTCACCGATTCCCCGAAGTGGTAGCTACCCCTCAGCCTCACCACGATCCTCACTGTAAAGTTAAG
>CAYWWV010000012.1:17605-26683 GCA_964462185.1 uncultured Candidatus Bathyarchaeia archaeon
GCTGCAAACGCCCTCCGAAACGCCTTGGGGGAATACGGGCTGAGGCTGGCGAAGCTGGCGGTGGAGAATGCCAGACGGGAATCCCGGAACACCGTGTTGGAAAGGGACATAGTTGAAGCACTTAGACTCATCCAGGAGGAAGGCTGAAAGTTGAAAAAAAACAAGATAGTAGACCTATTCTTCCAAGGCCACACCGACTATATCACCCACATAGCACCCCTCTTCACCCTATCACTCCTCATATTCCTAAGCAGCACCGCCATGGGTTATAGTCTAGGCAGAGATGTCCAGCCCTGGGTCTTCGAGGATGTGCTTAGCCACCTCCCAGACCCTCGGAGAGCCTCAGGGCTGGACGTTTTCCTGGGCATCCTCTCCAACAACATCGTTGCCTGCATCATCTTCCTCGCCTCAGGACTGGTTCTGGGTATACCCCCCCTCCTCTTCATGGCGTTAAACGGCTTCTACGTGGGATACGTGGCCTTCAACGCCGCCCATCAGAAAGGCATAGGCTTCGTCCTGGCTTCCCTCCTCCCCCACGGCGTTATAGAGATCCCTGCGATCGTTTTATGCTCGGCCATGGGGGTGGGGCTTGGCTACACATTGCTGCAGAGGCTGTTCAAATCGGTGGACCTCCAAGGATATTTCCTTGAAAGCATCAGGGTTTTCTTGTTTAGGATCATACCCTTACTTGTGTTGGCAGCAGGCATAGAGACGGCTGTCATTTATTTGATGCTCTAGAGCCCGCAGGCTGGGGTGGTTGTTAATGCTACCCGGTGGAAGTAGGGCTCAGCGGCCCTCCTCATCTCCTCCAGCTCTGAATCACTGAATCCACCCTTCCGCACCTCACTGTCTGCCTCTATGACCAGCAGCGGTGCCCCTGCCAGGCTCTTGGAGACCTCCTTCAACTCCTCCAGCCCAAGCAAGCCCTTGTAAGGCCTCACCCTAAACTCGTGGAAGGCTCCGCTTCTCCTTATCAGCTGGATGGCGCGGCTAAGCTCGCCCTGGTTGACTCTCCTCCTGGCTACTGTTTCTAACCTATCTAGGGGGGCGGGCAGGAATATGGTATACCAGTCTACCAGCCTCCTGTCAACCATAATCTTTACAGCCTTCAACCGTGAGGCATTGGTCTTCAACCTGATCTGGGCCCCCGCCCTCCTCAACTCCCCCAGGAATGAGGCCAGTCCCCGGTGGAGCAGGGGCTCCCCCCCCGAGACCGAGACCCCGTCGAGGAACCTCCTCCGGGGCAGGTAGAGGTCTATTACCTCTGCTGGGTCTATTCGGGGGTGGGATTGGGGGTCTTGAACCAGCTCGGGCGATGGGCAACCTGGGCAGCGATAGTTGCACCCCCATACCAGGGTGTCGAAACAGAGCCTTCCCGGAAAGTCTACGGTGCTAAGCCTCCTCAAACCCACCAGGGGGAGGTCCAATGTTAATCGCTCTTTACGTCGAACCAAACCCGTCTCCTCCGGTGGCGTTGTATCTGCTCTGGTAGCTGGCTCATGGGTTTCAACCAGCCATCCACCCGGGTATACTCCTCAACCTCCCCTCCACATCTGAAACACCTGTCCAAGGTTTGGGAGTAGCCGTCCGAGGGACACAGGGCGAATCGGGGGGAGATGGCTAGGTAGTTGAAGCCATAGACCTCTATTATCCTGGTGATTAGGAGTTTCAAACCCGGTGTTAACCTCCGCCCCCTGTCCAAGTGTACCTCGAATAGGGTTCCCCCCGTGTAGAGGGAGTGGAGCTTCTTCTGGTGTTCCAAGGCGTCCCACAAATCGTCTCCATGGTCGGCTGCCAGCTCCGTCCCCGGGGTCACGGCCCCCCAAAGGCCTGGGCGCTCTAAGCCGGGGCTCTCAGAGGGATATGTCTCTATGCTTATGAGTTCTCCATGGGTGCTCTGGGCCTCCAACGCTAGGTCTCGGAGCAGCTCCAACACCTGGTAGGCCAGAGCCTTGCCTACGGGGTGCCCCAAGGGAGCCCCAACCAGGTGTTTAAACGCCTCGTTGGCCCCCGTCAAGGTGACCACGTTGAAGCACCAGTTCAACCCGTTGGAGAGGCCTAGTGTGAAGGGCATACCCCCCCTGGCCCACCTTGATCTGATTCCCCTGCTCCGCCGGCTTAGTGCATCAACAACCTCCCAGAAGCATCGGCTTAGGGCCTCCATGAAGGCCTCCTCACCCTCCACACTCATCGCCAACTGGTGGAGGTTGATGCACCCCCAACCATAGACCCCCTGGCCGTCGGCGCAGCCAGTGGGTCCACCCAACCGTAGGTGGAGGAACTCCATGTGGGGCTCCTCGGATGCCAGCCTATCCAGGCTCTCGGTTCTTATGGTGCCTGTGGCCATGTTCTGGAATATAGGCTGCCCAAACCTGTAGGAGAGGCCCATCCATCTTTCAAGCGAAGGACTGCTCCACCGGGTGTCGGGGTAGATATTCGCCACCAATGCTGGCTGGAAGCACCCCTCCTCCATCAAACCCCTTGCCACATCGGCCAACACCAGATTCAGCTTCTCAACCCCCTCCCCCACGCCAGGGCGAGCAACATCCAAGCTGAGAGAGACCCGGCCCACCTCCGCTAATCCCCTTAGAAACTCCTCCAGGCGACCCCTTAGGCCCTCACCCTCTGTCTCTCCCCCTATAAGCCTGGAGAGGTGAACATCGAACCTGTTGAACGATGAACCCAGCCATTCTTCTCTGGAGGCCTTGGCTAGGGACAGCGTCTGGGATAGAAACTCCTCCCAATCCCTGGGGGGACCATCCCCAGGCAGTCCTTTCTCCGCCAAGGCTCCAAGGCTCCACCCCCACATATACCCCCTATGGGAGTCAGGTTCCCAGATGTACAGGGGGGTCCGCATAGAGAAAGCCTCACCAAAAACGGGTGTCCACACCGTTAGATGGAGGAGGCGAATCTCCTACTGAATTCGGACGCCTTCTTCTTCACCGCCTCCAAGTTGTATCTCACCTCGGTGTCCACCGTCACCAAGACCTCCTCGAAAACCTTGAAACCCAGCCCGGCCACCATCTTCTTAAGCTTCTCCTCCATCAACCAAGCCCCATCGTATCCATATGTGCCGAATATAGCAGCGGGTATCCCAGTGACCTTCTTCCGGTTGGCCTTGGAATAGGTCTCTATGTGCTCCAAGAACTCCTTCATGTTGCTGGAGATATCGGCGTAGTATACTGGCGACCCAAAGGCCACCCCATCCACCTCCGCTAACAGCGTCAAGGGGAAGGGCTCCCCAATCTTCTTCACCTCAACCTCGCAGACCTCTTTTGCCCCCTCGGCAATGGCCTGGGCCAGCTTCTCTGTGTTACCCGTCTGGCTATCATAGATAACTACAATCTTCACTCTAGACCCCACCCCTAAAGGTGATATTTGAAACACCTTCCCCGGTCCATATATACGTTGCCAATCGGAGGGATACACCGTGAGGATAGGGGAGACCAAGTGCAAATCACTCATAAACCGCAGCAGAATCTCTGGGGTTGACTACGCCATCAACCCCTACGTGGGGTGTGGCCACGGCTGCCTCTACTGCTACGCCAGGTTCACAGGGAGGTGGAGTCACGGGGGGGAGAGGTGGGGGAGCTTTGTGGATGTTAAGACCAACGCCGTGGAATGCGTTAAACGGGAAGCCCCCCGAAGGCGGGGTGTCATCCTAATTTCCAGTGTCACAGACCCCTACCAACCCATCGAGAGAGAGCGGAGGGTCACGGCTCGCATACTGGAGGCCCTAGCCGATTATGACCCTCCCCTCATGGTTTTGTCGAAATCCGACTTGGTGAAGCGGGATGTTAGCCTCCTGGGGAGGTTTAGCCAGGTGGAGGTGGGTGAGACCATTACCACTTTGGACGACAAGGTTAGGAGAGTGTTTGAACCTGGGGCACCCCCCTCAGAGAGAAGGATCCAAGCTTTGGAGGAGTTCTCTGAGGTGGGCATACCCACCTATGCCTTCTTGGGCCCCATCCTACCCCTTACAACCCTCGAAGCCTTCGAGGAGCTGGTGGATTCTGTGGCAGGTGTGGTGAACCGGGTACTCCTAGACCGGTTAAACATGAGACCAGACGTAGCCGAGCCTGTGAAGAGGGCTGTGCGGCGTTTCTTCCCCGCCAAAGCCCCGGAATTCAGAGAGGCTGTACAGACAGCATCCACGTATTATTCAAGGCTTAAGATAAGGGCGATGAGGGTTTTCGAGGAGCGGAGCCTGGAATACGAGATCTTGTTTTAGGGGCTTAGCCCTTGAACCCTTTCTCCATCAACTCTATGGTGTGGCCGTCGGGGTCGCGGAAAAAGCAGAGCCTCACCCCTGAGTCGAGTTGGCGCGTGGATGCCTCGACTCCCCGGGACTCCAGCCTTGCCAGTGCCTCCTCGAACTTGGGCTCGTAGAGGGCTACGTGGCTCCAGTTGCCCTGGGGCGGCTTCCCTGGGGAGCCCTCGCGCTGAATCAACTCCAAAAGCCCCCCACCCATCTCCAAGGTGGCTATCCTCACATCCCCCATCTCCATTCTCTCAACAAGTTTCAAGCCCAGCACCTCCTGGTAGAAACCCAGACTTCTCTCCAAATCAGAGACATAAATCCCCACGTGGTCCAAGACTGCCATGGTTGATAGAGTCTAGGGTGAGGTATTAGAGTTGATTGGTGGGGGTTAGCGGGGGTTCTTGATCTGGGCGTGGGCGGCGGCCAGCCTAGCTATGGGAACCCTGAAGGGGCTGCAGCTTACATAGTCCAACCCTATCTCGTGGCAGAACTCTATGCTGCTGGGGTCGCCTCCGTGTTCCCCGCAGATGCCAATCTCCAAGTCGGGGTTGGTCTTCCTTCCAGCCTCCACGCACATACGCATCAGCTTCCCCACCCCATCCCTGTCCAACACCTGGAAGGGGTTGACGGGGAGAAGCTTCCGGTCCACGAAGTTGAGGAGGAACTTGCCCTCCGCGTCGTCCCTGCTTATGCCATAGGTCATCTGGGTTAGGTCGTTGGTTCCGAAGCTGAAGAACTCTGCAGCCCTTGCGATCTCATCGGCCGTCAAGGCCGCCCTGGGGACCTCGATCATGGTGCCAATCTTGTACTTCAAGTCCTTCGCCCCCTTCTCCTCAAGCACCCTCTCCGCCACCTGCTGCAGCTTGCGCTTCTCCTCCTCCAACTCGTTGATGTGGCTGGTTAGGGGGATCATGATCTCGGGGTGGACCTCTACGCCTTGCTTCCAGGCCTCCACAGCCGCCTCCATAATGGCCTGCACCTGCATCTCAGTAAGGCCAGGGTACATCAACCCGGCCCTGCAACCCCTCAGCCCCAGCATGGGGTTGGTCTCCCAAAGGCTCTCCACCACCCGCAGCAACTGCTCCTTCTCCTCCAGCTCTCGGCCTGAGGCTCCCTTAGCCCTAAGCTCGGTCACCTCCACCAGTAACTCCTCCCTGGGGGGTAGGAACTCGTGCATTGGGGGGTCTATTAGGCGTATGATTACGGGGTAGCCGTCCATGGCTTTGAAGATGCCTAAAAAGTCCTTCCGCTGGAGGGGCAACAGGTTTTCCAGCGACTCCCTGTACTGCTTCACATCTGGGTGGGAGTCCACCTCCTTCTTCAATTCCTCGTACTCTTTTTTCAGCTCCTCGTCGTCCGGGTTGGCCTTCAGGGCTTTCTCCAAGGCTTCAAGCTGCCTCAACAGGGGCGCAGCCACCTCGGACCTCAGGATCATGTTGACTATGTTGGCTCTTCGGCTAACTTCCTCCCCCTCCTGGTCGAAGAACATGTGTTCCGTCCTGCAAAGCCCTATGCCTTGGGCGCCGAAGCGCCGGGCCCTTGAAGCGTCCTCGGGGTTGTCAGCGTTGGCCAGGACCCCCAGGCTTCGCACCTCATCAGCCCACTCGAGGGCTTTGATCAACTCCGTCTCCTTCTCGTAGACCGCCTCAACCAAGGGTATCTTCCCCAGGAATACCTCCCCAGTGGAGCCATCAATACTGATCCAATCCCCTTCCCGCACGGTGTACTCCCCCACGGTGAAGAGCCGCCTGGCCAAATCGATCTTTATGTCCTCACACCCGGCGACACAGGGCTTTCCCCAGCCCCTGGCAACCACCGCGGCGTGGCTGGTTCCACCCCCATGCTGGGTTAGGAAGCCCCGGGAGACCACCATCCCGTTAACGTCCTCGGGGGTTGTCTCTGGCCTCACCAGGATGACGGAGTCACCAGCCTTCCCCCTCTCCTCCGCCTTATCCGCGTCGAAGATAGCCATGCCCACCGCTGCCCCAGGGCTGGCGTTCAAACCCTTAGCCAGCAACACGGCCTCCTTCTTGGCTTGGGGGTCGAACTGGGGGTGGAGAATCTGGTCGATGTGGCTGGGCTGAATCCTTAGAAGAGCCGTCTCCTTATCGATGAGACCCTCCTCAACCATATCTACGGCAATCTTTATGGAAGCACGGGCGGTTCTCTTCCCAGTCCTGGTTTGGAGTATCCACAGCTTCCCCCTCTCTATAGTGAACTCCATGTCCTGCATATCCTTGTAGTGTTCCTCGACCTTGTGGGCGATCTCCTCCAGCTCTGCGTAGAGCTTGGGATACTGGTCCTTGAGCTCCTCCAACTTGATGGGGGTCCTAATCCCTGCGACCACATCCTCCCCCTGGGCGTTAAACAGCAGCTCCCCGAAAAGCCCCTTAGAGCCATCAGAGGGGCTCCGGGTGAACATAACCCCGCTGCCGCTGTCCCAACCCATGTTTCCAAACACCATCATCTGCACGTTGCAGGCCGTGCCCATGTGGTCGTCGATGCCCTCAAACTTTCGGTAGGTCTTGGCCCTGGGGGTGTTCCAGCTGTTGAATACCGCTGCTATGGCGTCCCTGAGCTGGGGGTAAGGGTCTTGGGGGAAGTCTTCGCCCATCTCCTCCTTGTAGAGCTTCTTCATCCTCTCCACCGTCTCCTTCAGCCCTTCAACGCTAACCTCGGTGTCTCCCTTCACCCCCTCCTCCTTCTTGACCTCCTCGAAGACCTCCTCGAACTTGCGTCGGTCCAATCCCTTGACCACATCGGCGAACATGGTTATGAATCTCCGGTAGGCGTCCCAGACGAACCTCTCGTTGTTGGTGAGTTTGATTAGGCCCTGGGCCACCTTGTCGTTTAACCCTAGGTTCAGAACCGTGTCCATCATCCCAGGCATGCTAACAGGCGCCCCACTCCTCACCGACACCAGTAGAGGATTCTCGGGGTCGTCGAACCTCTTCCCCGTGGATTCCTCCAACCTTTTAACGTGCTCCAAAACCTCCTCCCAAAGCCCTTCGGGGAACTTGCCCCCGGCGTCCAGGAACTCCAGGCAAGCAGTGGTGGTGATGGTGAACCCAGGGGGGATGTTGAGGCCCATACCTGTCATCTCAGCCAGGTTGGCCCCCTTCCCCCCTAACAGGTCCCTCATATCTTTCGAGCCTTCGCTAAAGTCGTAAACTCTCTTGACCATTCGTTCAACACCTATTGGAGTTGAGATATCGCCCCTCCTTTTTACTTTTATCCATTCCATGCCCAGATGGGATGGGGTTCTTCTTGTAGTGTGTTTTCGGTGTTCAGATTTGGACCAGGATATTGCAATCTGATGGAGGGGTATGAAAGTAACTTCTGCTTCTTCTATGGGAAAGCTAGGGGATAGGGGGCGACAATGTAGGAGGCCTTACTCGGGAGGTTCAGGGTGGTCCACCTTCTCCACCCATAGGGTAACCTTCAAGCCATCAACGTTGTAGGGTTTCCCTGTGAGTTCGTCTCTCGGTGCTCGTGGGACAACTTCCTCGCTGAGGGTCTCCGTCATTATGTACTCCCTGTGTTTTTCAAATACCCTGGCTATCTGTGAGTCCCCCTCATAGTAGACCCGAATCCTGTTGTCGATCTCGAAGCCCGCCTCCTTCCGCAGTGCCTGGATTCTCCTAACCAGGTCCCTGGCCAGTCCCTCATCCCTCAAATCCTCATCGATCACCACACACACCCCCACCAGGAACTCCCCAGCTTCGGCAACAGAGTAGCCCTCCAAGGCCTCCTCCACCACCTCCACATCCTCGGGCTCCACTTTAAACGCCTCCCCGTCGACCTGCACCATTACTGGCTCTCCCCTCGCCAGCTTAGCCACCTCATTTTCACCTAGATTTCCAAGAGCCTCTGCCAGCTTCGGGTAGCTACGCCCATACTTACGCCCCAAGCTTCTGGGAATAGGCTTAATCCTAAGACTAAGGAGCTTGGATCTGTCTTCAACCACCTCCAAGGCCTTCACGTTAAGCTCCTCCTGGATTATCTCCGCCACCCTTCGAACCCTCTCAGCTTGCTCGGGGGGCGATACCACCACCACCTTGGATAGGGGCTGCCTAAGCTTGATGCCTGCCTGGCTCCTGGCGGATCTTCCTGCACCGCTGAGCTCCAGTGCAAGGTTCATCTCCTCCATCAACTCCCTGCTGGCCACCCCCCTGTCGGGTTCAGGCCATCTGCAGTGGTGTACACTTAGGGGGGCGTCGGGCTCCACGGGTCTGACCAATCGCTGGTAAATGGCTTCACTGAGGAAGGGGGTGATGGGGGCCAGCATTAGGGCTAGGTTTTTCAAACAGGTGTAGAGTGTGCTATAGGCTGCTTTCTTCTCCTCATCCTTCTCTGTTTTCCAGAACCTCCGACGGCTGCGCCTCACATACCACTTGCTTAGGACGTCCACAAACCTGTCTATCTCGGTGCATGCCAGGTGTGCCTGGTAGTTGTCCAGGCTCTTCGTCACCCTCTCCAGCGTCTCCGCCAGCCTCCCCAGTATCCATCGATCTAGGTTGGATAGGGAGGATGGCTGCTGGTCTGGGGTCCACCCGTCTAGGGTGGCATACTGGTAGAAGAAGTTGTAGACGTTGAGGAGTGTCATGAAGAAGAGGCGCTTCACCTCCTCCGCCCTATTGTAGCCGAATAGCAGGTTGTTTTCAGGTTTGTTTGAGGCGGCGATCCACCTTATTACGTCGGCTCCCATGGTCTCGGCTGCGTCGTCGAACCAGATGGCGTTCCCCCAGCTCTTATGCATCTCCCGTCCATCCTCGGCCAAGACCTGTCCGTGGCCCAGGCAGGTGAGGTAGGGGCTT
>CAYWWV010000012.1:26783-38205 GCA_964462185.1 uncultured Candidatus Bathyarchaeia archaeon
CCGCACTCGCAGTGCCAGATTGGAAGCGCCAAGCCATAGTAGCGCTTCTTACTGATCATCCAGTCATCCATGTTGAGAAGCCAGTCCAGCTCCCGCTTCAAACCAAACTCGGGAATCCAGCGGACCTCCCGAGCCGAGTCGATGATCTGGTACCTCAGATTCTGCTTCTTCTCCTCCTCCGTCACCTCATCCAGGTCTTTGGGCAGCTTCTCCCCCATGTCTATGAACCACTCGGATACGTGGCGGAACACTAGCTCGGAGCCGCATCTCCAGCAGACGGGGTAGCGGTGGGTGATCTTCTGGGTCCTATACAGTAACCCCTTCTCCCGCAGGTTTTGGAATATGGGCTCTGCTGAATCATATACATGGGTGCCCGTGAGCCAGCCGAAGCCCTCAATGAAGACTCCGAACTCATCCAAGGGTGCTGGCGAGGGGAGGCCATACTTCCTTCCCAGCTCCAGGTCTTCCTTCCCGGCCCCCGGTGCGATGTGAACCAAACCCGTCCCCTCCTCCGCCCCTACCTCGTCCCAGGGGATGACTCTGTGGGCCTCCGGCACCCCCATCTCCCTATTGGCCTCCAGCTCGTCGAAGGGGCCGTGGTACCTCCAACCCACCATCTCAGCTCCCTTCAGTTTCCCCAGCACCTCCACGTTTTCATGGTCTGGTATGGCCGACTTTAGGGCTGCCTCCGCCACATACAAGACCTCCCCCCGGTATCTGATTCTAAGGTAGTCCAGCTCAGGGTGAACGGCCACCGCTACGTTGCAGGTGAGAGTCCAGGGGGTGGTTGTCCAGATGAGGAGGCCTTCATCTGCGTCGCGAAGCCTAAAGACCACGTAAACGCTGGTGTGGGTTATCTCCCTATACCCCTCGGTGACTATCTCGTGCTGGCTAATGCCCGTGCTGCAACGAGGGCACCAGGGCATAGCGTCCACGCCCAGGTATATCCACCCATTTTCATGGCACTTCTTCAGCATACTCCAAATCATGTAGTTGTTCTCGTCGCTGAGGGTGTAGTAGCTACCCCCCATCTCGGGTGATCCCAGCTTTCCCACAAGCTCTTCCGCCGTCCCCTTCACTGGGCCCCTGGAACCGTGGTAGACATGGGTCGACATTGGGTTCTCCAAGGCGTCGGCTAGAGCCCTCAACTCATCTGGATCGTTCCAATCCGTCCACATCCCCAGGCGAATCGACTGCTCAGTCTGGATGGCCGAATACCTCAAAACCCTCTGCTTACACTTTTTAACGAACTCTGCCACACCGTATTTCTCTATGTCCCGCTTAGATTCGAAGCCGAGTTCCTTCTCCACCTCCACCTCAACCCACAGTCCCTGGCAGTCGAACCCATTCTGGTTCCTAACCTCATAGCCCCTCATGAAGCGATACCTGGCGAACAGGTCCTTGTAGGTCCGACCCCAGGCGTGGTGGACCCCCATGGGGTTGTTCGCAGTTATAGGGCCATCAATGAAGCTCCACCTGGGCCTATCCTCCTTTTCCTGGATCTCCACCCGTTTCCAGTAAGCATTGGTCTCCTTCCAGAAGCGCAGGACCTCGTGTTCCAGCTTTGGAAGATCAACACTGCTATCCAACGGTTTATAGCTCATAACAAGCCTCCAAAAACCAACATACCCCTCGGCGCGTCTTAACACGGCTAGACGTTAATTTTATAGTCACCGGACACCAAGGGCACCAACTATTGGGAGGGCCAAGCGAATAAAAACATATTGGAATCACCCCCTTTTACGCCCGATAATATTAAAACCACGGGTAAAACACTCTAACCGATGAAGGCAATATCTAACGAAAGAGAGTTATTAATGATCCCAGGCCCCACCATCGTCTCACCAAGGGTGCTGAGAGTCCTCTCCAAACCAGTCCTGAGCCACGTAAGCGACGAGTTCGTAGAGGGATACAAGGAAGCCCTCCAGCTACAGAAAAAGATCTTTGGCACAGAGGGAACCCCCTTCATGCTCGCTGGAAGCGGAACCCTGGGGATGGAGGCCGCCATAGCCAACCTCTTGGAGAAGGGCGAAAGAGCCCTGTGTGTGGAGAACGGCTTCTTCGGGGAGAAGTGGGAGGAGATCGTGGAGGCCCACGGAGGGGTGGTTGACAGACTCAGGTTCAACTGGGGAGAGCCCGTCGATGTGAAACAGGTGGAGGAGAAACTCCAAGAAAAGGAGTACAAGCTCTTCACAGTGGAGCACGTGGACACCTCCACCGGCATAGCCAACCCCATCAAGGAGATAGGAGAGATCGCCAAGAACACCGACACCCTCTACGTGGTGGACAGCGTCTGTGGCCTAGGAGGTATGCCACTAAAGATGGATGAGTGGCACATAGACTTCGCCCTCACCGGCAGCCAAAAGGCCCTAGGCGCCCCCCCTGGGATAAGCCTGTTCTGCTTAAACGAAAAAGCCTGGAAGGCCGTCGATAAGCGCACGACTGAGCCCGGCGACTACTACGTAAACCTCAAACGGTGGAGGCCCATCATGGAAAACCCCAAGGGCTACTTTGCCACCCCCGCAACAGGCCTGGTGTTGGGGATGCTTGAGGCTCTACGAATCATAGACGAGGAGGGCCTGGAGAACCGCTGGAAGCGCCACGAGGCATACTCCAAGGCATTCACGGCTGGCATATCCGCGCTGGGCCTAGAAAACTTCCCCGCGAAAGGACACGAGGCCCACACCCTGACCGTTCCCAGGATTCCAGAGGGTTGGGACGACGCCAAGATGAGGAGCATAATGAGGAACAAGTACGGCGTCATAATCGCAGGTGGATTGGGCAAGCTGGCCGGGAAAACAGTGAGGATTGGGCACATGGGCAATGACACCATCAACGACCTAGTGGCCACCCTGGCTTCTATGGAGTGCTCTCTGGCTGAGATGGGGTTGCACGACGACCTTGGGAAAGCCGTTGGGGCTATGATGAAGGTTTTTTCCCGTCTATAATTCCCCCTCTTTTTTGAATTTTTTATTGTAACCCCGATTTTTTCCAATGCTTTCTGTTATTTTTAAATAGAAACCAGGAATCGGATTCCTGATTCAGACAGATTGAAGCCCTATTACTGCTCTCTCAATTCCCGAGGGTTATGATGGGGTTCGGAGAAAAAAGACCAAGGCCCAAAGGGGTAACCAGAAAGAAGAAACCAGCGGTGACATCAAAACAAAATAACTACACAAAAAATCCAACACGAGGGAACTTGATATTGAAAAATAACAATAAAAAAATCCGCTTCAGACGCAAAACCACCACCCAAGAAATAATCTCCCTGTGGCCAAAAATCGTGGAATACGTCGGGCTAAGCGAGTACGAATCCAAGGTCTACCTAAGCCTAATAAACATGGGGCCCTCGGGAGCCAGAAAAGTAAGCGTAAACTGTGATGTCCCCAGAACCAAGGTTTATGGAACACTGAAAAAGCTCATCGACTACGGACTCGTAGTCGAGATCCCCGGCGCACCCAAACAGTTCGCAGCCAATAGACCCAGAGACTGCTTCTATAATCTGCTAAACCTAACCAAGGAAAAGGCCGAAGACTTCGAAAAGATCATTGAGAAGCTAGACAAGATCCACGAGTCCAAGTGCACACAGGGAGGCCCAACCAAGAAGCTGATTTGGTACCTCGGACCAGAGGAGGACATACGAGACAAATGCAGCGAGATCATCAGGCAAAGCGAGAGAGAGCTGAACATAATAACCACTGAAGACGGCCTTGAAACCCTCTTCAACAACTACCACAGGCTACTGGACGAGGCACAGGAGAATGGTGTGGAGATAAAGCTCCACAGCCCCCTCGACCCTAAGACGAATCCACTAGCAAGGGAGCTGAGCTACATCTTCCAAGTCGAAAAGGTGAACGTCAAGACCCCCATACTGTTCATAAACAGTGATAACAAGCGATTCCTACTGGCCAAGATTGCTGAGAGGGGCTCGGAGAACCCATTCCTCTGCGCCGTGTTCACTGAGGATAGGGAACTCTTGGAGCTGATCCACCTGCTTCTATTGAACAGCCAGCAAAGCAAGGTACTTCTCCAAGCCTTCCCCCTCAAAACCCTCGCTACAAAGTAGAGAGGTAGAGTTCCTTCAAGGCCTCTATCAGTATTTCCTCGTTGGGGAGTTGCGAGACTACTAGGGGTATGTTTTCCTGTGCTGCGAGTTGGATTGCCAGTTGGTCTAGTTTTCCCTTCAGGCCGTGGAGGACCACCACCCTTGGCTTGAAGGGGCTTATTTTGATTGCTATCATGGGGGAACGGCCCCTGCTTACCTTTGTGAAGACCAGGGCTCTCTCGCTGGAGGCGCCGAAGATCCTGTAAAAGTCCAGCCCGCTGAGCACGGTTATCGCTTTGACGCTGTCCACGACGGTGTAGCCATACACATCTTGGTGTAGCTGGTCTTCCCCTGTGTAAACCCTACCCTCTATGCTCTCCACTATATCCATGATGCTTAAGGGGGTCATGAACTCCTTGAGGTCTGTAAATACCTCGCTGGGGTCGAAGGTTATTCTGCTCAGCTGTTTCACATATCCACCCCCCCTAGACTCGTCGATTTCTAGCAGTGCCTCCACGTATTTCTTAATGAAGAGACTCCCCGGGCTTTTCCGCCTCCCAGTCTCATAGTCGCTTACCACCGAGGGAGAGAGCTGTAGGGCTGCCGAGACCTCGGCCTGGCTCACGTTTAACAGTGTTCTCCACTTTCTCATGGTTTGGCCTGGCTGGGTGCTGAACACTATCTCTCCGGCAATCCTCTTAGCAAGGTTGTCTCGTGTGGAGTCTAGGTAGGACATCTTGGATACTCTCTTCCAGGACCTGATAAAACGGTTTAGCTTCTTTAAGTGAACTCCTGGAAGACATCTTCCATGGCTCTCTCAACCTTCTGTTTAACCAGGGGGCCCCGTTTCAGGTGTGGGATTCCCTCCCTGAAAAGGGGTTTTTCCTCCTTGAAGAATACTCCTAGGGGAATCCTCTGGCCCCACTCCATCGCCTTGGCCAACGCCTTGTTCCAGTCACCTGGGTCATGGCCCTCCTCCCCCAACTTGTAGCACCTCTCACGGAAATAGTCGTAGGTGTTAACCCTGTTGAAGCTGACACAGGGTTGGAGTACGTCCACTAGGGCGAAACCCCTGTGTTTGATGGCTTGCACGAGTAGGCTTCTAAGGTGTCTGGGCTCGCCTGCGAAACCCCTGGCGACGAATGTTGCTCCGCTGACCAGTGCCTGGGCCAGTGGGTTGATGCTTCTGCTCCACTCTCCCCTGGGGCTGGTCTTGGTGACCATCCCTTGGGCGCTGGTGGGGCTAACCTGCCCCGTTGTCAACCCGTAAATCATATTGTTGTGCACCACATACACCAAGTCCACATTCCTCCTAGCTGCGTGTGGGAAATGCCCCATGCCGATGTTGAAGGCATCCCCATCCCCAGCGAACCCGATGACAGTTAAGTCGTGGTTAGCCAGTTTTATCCCCGTAGCAACGGGCAGCACCCGTCCATGTATCACGTGGAATCCATTCACATTCAAGTAGTTGGTGAGTTTCCCGTGGCAGCCTATCCCTGTAACGGCCACCACCTCCTCTTGGGCCAGCCCTGCCTCGACTATTGCCTGCTTCACACATAGGAGGATGCCGAAGTTTCCGCAGCCTGGGCACCATGTGTTGGTCGCCGGTGTGCCAAGCTCTGCTAGAGTAGTCATGGTGCCACCTCCAACGCCCCCGCCTCAATCTCCAGCGGGGTCAGCGGCCTCCCATCGTATTTCAACACGGTTTTCGCTGGGGTTTTACCTGCGTGGAGCTTGATAAGCCTGCCAAGCAGCCCTGTCCGGTTGGTCTCGACCAGTACCCACGCCCCCTCCAACAAGTCCCCTATCTGGCTGGGGAAGGGCTCAAGGGCTCTCACCTGGATGAACCTCGCGGAGTGGCCCTTCTCCTCCAATTGATGCATGGACTCGAGTGCAGGGCCCTTGGTGGAGCCCCACCCAACGAGGGTGACCTCTGCCTTAGCAGAGCCGTAGACTTTAACTGGCTGCATTTTTTCAACAGCTTCCTCTATGTAGGGAGTTTTTCTGAATCTCTTGTCCGCCATGCTGGTGACGAGCTTGGGGTCTGTGGTTGTGAACCCTCTCTCTGTGTGCTCGTTGCTGTTAGCTAAAACCAATGCGTTCTTGGTACCTGGGACAACCATGGGGCTGACCCCGCTCTCCGTCAACTGGTATCTCTGGTATTCACCGCCCTCCCACTCATCCAATCTCTCATAGATGGAATCTGGGTGGGGGTCAAGGCTTTCCGCGGTCTCATGGCTCTCCACGACAGTTTTGTCTGTTAGTAGGATCACGGGTATCTGGAACCTCTCAGCCAGGTTAAAGGCCTCCACAGTGAAACTATAACACTCCTCCACATCCCCAGGCGCGAGCACCACGCGGGGGAACTCGCCGTGGCCCGCAGCAATAGCGAATAGGGCGTCTCCCTGGGCTGAGTAGGTGGCCATCCCCGTGCTGGGCCCGGGTCGCTGGGCCAACATGATGACGATGGGGGTCTCAGTCATAGCCGCAAGACTCAGGGACTCCACCATAAGGGAGAACCCCCCACCAGAGGTGGCGGTCATAGCCTTCGCACCAGCGTAACTGGCCCCCAGAGCCATGCCAACGGCAGCTATCTCACTCTCAGGCTGAACCACCACCATACCCGAGGCCTCGTCATGGCTGGCGAGCCAGTGTAAAACTGGGCTGGCGGGGGTCATGGGGTAGGCCGCGAAAAAGTTGCATCCCGCGGCAAGACAGCCGAGGGCCACCGCCTCATTACCCGTCAACCACAGTCGTTTAGCCCTCTCGCCCATGTCCGCATGGCATTCAAAACTATTTTCGTGTTCCCTGACTGCTTCCCAACCCTGGCGGGCAGCCTCGATGTTCATCTCCACCACCCGTTGTCTTCCTCTAAACTCATCGGCTATGGTGGACTCCAGAACCGCCAAGTCTCCCCCTAATAAACAGGTAATGGCCCCCAGGCCAACAATGTTTTGCATGATCGAGGGTCCCCCTATGGTTTTGATTATCTCCCCCATGGGTATGGGGAATAACTGGAGCCCCACCATAGAATCTTCATCTACCTCCAGAGACGAGTCGTAGACCAGCCCACCCTTGGGCGCCATCTCCGCCATGTGAAGCCCAATAGTCTCCTTGTTAAGTGCCAGCAAGAGATCATACCTATCGTTGAAGCCCCTGACCTTCCTGGCCGCTACCCTAAGGGTATAATAGTTGTGGCCTCCCCTGATTAGGCTTGGGTAGTCTATGTTTCCGAAGGCGTAAAGCCCAGAGCGTGTGAATGCACGCCCAAGTAGGGAGCCGCTTCGGGTAACCCCTTGGCCGGCCTCCCCCCCAATTCCTATAGTGATTGTATCGTCTATTAGCCCTCTACAACTCTTAGTCATTGGCTACTATATTGGATTACACCCTTTATATTGGATTCTAAGTAAGCGAAACACGGGAAAACTTTAAAACAGTTAACAACCGCTTCAAGTGGAAAGGTGAGCAGCTTGGCTAAAATCACCATTTCCGATGCCTGTAATGGAGACGGGGTCTGCGTCGACATCTGCCCGATGAACGTCTACGACTTGGTGGACAACAGAGCTGTGCCCGAGAGGGCCGACGACTGCATTTTGTGCATGGCGTGCGTTAACGCCTGTCCCAACCAGGCAATTACGGTGGAGTAAAACACTCCAACCTTTTTTAATGTCTTCTTACGCCTACAGCGCGAACCACATCGGCCGTGTTCTCACACCAGTCTGCGACGGTTTCCACCGCGGTGTAGAACTCGTTTAAGAGCACCAACGCGTTGAATGAAAACCCTGGAAAGTCATCCTTGGCGAAGTGGGTTCTGACCTCTGCGAATAGGTCGTCCACGGTCTCCTCCAGCATCTCCACCTCGTCTGCGAGGCTGAGGGCTTTGCTGGGTTCGTGTATTAGGGCTTCGATTGCGGAGACCAGGATTTTAACGCAGTTGATGGTGGCGTTAACCATGTGGGTGGAGTCGGCTTTCAACTCGTCGTTCAGTGATTGGTAGGGGAGTATTTTGAGGATGCGGCCGGCTTCTTTGCTCCAGTCTGCTATCCAGTCTACCGACCTAACCAGCTCCATCAGGTCGTCCCTCTCCTCGGGGGAGAGCTTGGTGGTGGTCAGCTCCTCTATGATCTTCCTCCGGAGCTCGTCGGCCCTCATCTCCAGGCCGCTTAGTTCCTTGTAATGGGCGTCTTTCTGGTCGGCGTTGTTGTCTGAGGATGCTTCAACCATCTCTCCCAGATGGATTACTGTTTGTAGCGTTAGCTCGAGGTGGTCTTGAACCATGTCCAAGACTTTTTTCCGTTCATCGGGTTGTAACCACCCCAAGAACCTTTTAGACATTCAATACCACCCTTTTAGCACATCCCCAATGTAAATAGTTTCTGCACTCCAGTGCCTGCTCTATCTCTGGATCACTCTCACTGCTATGGCCCTGGCAACGTCAGCCGTGTTCTCACACCAGTCTGCGACGGACTCCACGGCGTCCAAGAATTCATTCACCAGGATCACTGTGCCCCTTTTCAGCTCCGGGGACTCTACTTGGATGAACAGCTCGCGGGCTCTGGAGTATATCTCATCCACATCCTCCTCCAGCATTTCCACCTTATCCGCGATCTCCAAGGCCTTCCTAGGGTCTTTCCTCAACTCGTAGATGCAGTCCCTCAGCAGCTTTACACAGGCATAGTTTTCCCTGCACATATCCTCCACGGTTTCCCTCAACTCGTCTGGGAAGCCGCTGAAGGGGATCACCAAGAGAAGCCTGCCCGCCTCCCTGGCCCAGTCGGCTATCCAGTCTACGGCCCTCACCAGCCCCATCAAGTCATCCCTCTCGTTGGGATAGAGCTCCCTGATGCTGAGCTCGGTTATCAGAGACCTTCGAATCTGGTCTGCCCTCATCTCCGCCTTATCGATCTCACCCATCAACTTCTTCTTCCCTTCTTCGGAGTCCTCCTTCACCATCTCGTGGAGGTTTCTCACCGCCTCGGCCGTCAATTCCAAGTGTTCATAGGTCATGCTGAGAACCTTCTCGTTTCTCCTGTCTCCAAACCATCTGAGTATTCGCTCACTCATCCAATCACCCCATGAAAACGATTACGAGGATAGGCACGACAAAGAATATTCCTATTATCCAGAGGACCAAGGATAGCCCCGCGTTCTTGTTTCCAGCGATCCTTGAGCCTATGGCTTCAGCAATCTTTATGGGAATAAACCTGAGGGGGGACACGAACCAGAGTATAACAGCCATAATGTTCAAGAGTATGTGGGCTGTGCCCAGGATAAATCCTGTGAGTCCGCCTGCAATGTATCCATAGATCTGGGAGAGGTCCATGGTTGTGGCTATGTTGCATCCCACCAAGTAGGGGTAGGCCCCTTTGAGGTCGACCACCTTGGTGGCTATGAAGGGTATGATTAGGCTGGTGCCGATGCTGCTGCTCCCAACTAGGAAGGTGATGGTGAACCCGGTGAAAAAGCCCCTCACGGGGTTTTTGAAGGCTGCTTTAACCTGGTCCTCCCATTGTAGGTCTATGATCCTCTCTAAAGCCTTTGAGATCATGTTTAGGGAGTATATGATCACTAAGAACCAGATTATGAAGAAGAGAATACCAGTTACTTTAATGCCAACCAAGCCCACCAGGGCTTCTTTTAAGGGGTCTATGATGGGGCGCTCCACTATTATGTCGATTATGGAGGTTTCGAACCTCGCCAACAAATCCTCAACGTTTAACACTCTCTGGTAGATGTCCCCCATCTTTAAGACCAGCTTCGATAGGAAGCCGAACGCTAGCTCCAGTGTGAAAAGCAGGGAGATGGTGAGTATCTCGTAGACATCGTCCACAATCACCCCGGGTATGGTGTCCCGGAACTCCTCCTCCGTCATGCCTCGTTCAACCCCGAAGGCCACGATGGTGTTGGTTATCGACGTCCCCACATTGGCGCCAAGAATCATGGGTACACCAAACTGAACGGCCTTCTCTAGGGAAAGCCCCCCGGCCACCATCCCCGACATACTCATCATAGTGGCCGCCACAACGGCGCTGCTGCTTTGCACCAAGGCGGTGCTCAGCATACCCAGGGCAAGGCCTGTGATGGGGGCTGTCTCCCCCGTGACCATGTTGAGGATGTTTGACTGCCACTGGGCGAAGATGAGTTTAAAGCCGCTTTTAATGCCCTCCAAGCTGGCGACGAAGCAATACACGCTGAATAGGAGGGTTAACACTACCTTGATTTTCTCGATTGTTAGGTTTTCTATTTGGGCTTGTTTAGAATTATTGGTTTCTCCCATGTTTGGCCCCGGTTTGTAGGTGTGTTTAAGATGTCTCCTCTAACTAGAATATAAATATTGATTATGTAAAATATATTCAGGAATATAAGCTATAGAATATATATAACTTGGATTTGTTTTATTGGCCCCCCAACCCCCGCCGGAAGACAAATCAACCCCAACCAAAGACACCCAATAACACTAGACCCACCCTAAATCCCCGCTCTAAGCCCCCAGCAATCTCTCATAAATAGACAAATGCCTCTCAACAACACTATTATGCTCGTGGACCTCCCTCACATACTTGAAGCCCCGCAGCCCCTTCTCATACCAGGCGTCCCCCTCCAAGAGAAACTCCAAACCCTCACGCAGCCTCTCAAGCGGGCAGTGAACCCCAAACCTGGAGGCAAACCCATCTGGGTCGAAGGGGCTGAGGATGGCACAGCCATGGGCTGCCGCCTCCAAAAACGAGACTGGGAGGGCCTCGAAGAAGCTGGTGTTCACCAACACCCAAGCCCGATCCAATAGCTTTTCCTTCTCCACCCCATCCACAAAACCCAAGAAGCTCAAATTCCTAACCCCGGCAAATTTTCCCCTAATATGGCGCTCAAAGGCCTTTGAGTGGCCCTTACCTGCGACGTAGAACTGGGCTTCTGGGAAGGATAAGGCAAGCCTGCAGAAGGCACCTGGATTCTTCACGGGGTCCAAACGCCCCAAAAACACCACCACGGGGGCCCCGCTCTTCCTCGGCGGGCTCGAAGGCACCCTTACAGGGTTAGGCAGAAAGCCTGGGGGCTTACCCAACCCGTACATATCTTTGACCTTAGGCACCAGGTATCGGGCATGGCAGTAAACCCCGTCCAACCTGGAGACACAGGGCACCAACGCGGGCTCAACAAACCTATTGTAGAGCAGACGCCTGGGAGGATAGAAGGATTCTTGAAGCCTCCAATCCTCCCTGGTCCGGGGATTCTGAAAGGTAACCACGTGTTTCCCCCCGGCCCTAACCAGTTTCGCCAGCGCCGTCAGCGGGGTGAGGCCTTGACTGTGGTATACATCAGCCTCTAAGCGGTTCAACAGAGCAAGAAGAAGGGGGATTTCTGGATATTTGAAACAGTGTA
>CAYWWV010000013.1:0-2980 GCA_964462185.1 uncultured Candidatus Bathyarchaeia archaeon
GCCCGGGAGAGATTCGAACTCTCGTCAGAGGCTCCAGAGGCCCCGATCCTTGACCACTAGACGACCGGGCTACGCTGAAAGATACCCTGTGATACAAAATATAAACATAACCGAACTCTGGGGCAAGCCCTGGCCTTTTCACAGACCCCCGGGAAGCCAATAAACGAAACATTTAAATATTCTTTCAATCCGGCTTCAATTGCCCAGGTGATCATATTTCTAGTCCCTCGCTAGAAGGTGGGATTGGGGAAACCCTGTAAAAGTGAAAGAAATGGGGAGAAAAGGCAGAAACCTCCAAAACGAAGACTTGTGCCCAGAGTGTGGCAGCATCTACCTGGTGAACGACCCAGACTCAGGGGAAACCATTTGCAGCACCTGTGGTCTCGTGATGAAGGAGGTTACGCTAAATGAGGGCCCAGAGTGGCGGGCCTTCACCCCAGCTGAGAAAAACGATAGGAGCAGAGTAGGTGTTCCCCTAAGCTACGCCGTCCATGATAAGGGTTTAACCACTATGATTGGAAGGGTGGGGAAGGATGCTTTTGGGAGGGACATACCCTTAGACACCAAGCTCCAAATGCTTCGGCTGAGAAAATGGCAGATAAGGAGCAGGGTTCATAGCAGCGTCGACCGCAACCTGGCCCAAGCCATGGCGGAGCTAGATAGGCTTTCCGATAAGCTTCACATCCCCCCTGGGATAAAGGAGAGGTCCGCCGTCATCTATAGGAAGGCTCTGGAGAAAGGCCTGGTTAGGGGGAGGAGCATAAGCGCCATAATAGCCGCGAGTCTCTACGCGGCTTGCAGGCTGACTCAGACCCCTAGGACGCTTAGGGAAATAAGTGCCCAAAGCCCGGTGGACAAGAAGGACATAGCCAGGTGTTACCGGCTTATGTTGAGGGAGATGGATATTCAGATGCCCAAGCCCGACGCCAAGCTGAGAATACCCAAGATAGCAGCCAAGGTGGGGGTGGGGGAGAAAACCCAACAGCAAGCAGTCACCATCCTACGGGAGGCTACCAAGCACAGGACCACGGCGGGGAAGGATCCCATGGGGCTTGCAGCAGCCGCGCTTTACATAGCCTGTGTCCTATGCAACGAGAAAAGAACCCAAAAAATGATTGCAGACGCAGCAGGTGTAACAGAGGTCACTATTCGAAATAGGTATAAGGGCCTTAAAGAGGCGCTAAACCTAGAGATCTAGACAATTTTTTCTTTATCAACTTCTAAATAGTACACCACAATAGTATAGGCGTACCCCCATGTCGAGGAAGACGTTGATACTCTGCATCGACAAAGACGACGACTTGGGCAGCAAGACGGGGGTTGAGACGCCTCTTATAGGAGTAGATCCCAATCTAGACGCAGCCACTAGGCTTGCCCTTGCCGACCCCGAGGAAGCAGATGCGAACGCGATGTTCGGCGCCATCAAACTCTGCAAAGAATTACAAGAGAAACACCCCGATGAAAGATTCCAGGTGGCAACCATCACAGGCTCCAAAATGGGGGGCGTTGATTCAGATAGAAAGCTAATCAGGGAGCTGGGGAGGGTCTTGGAACTCGAGGATCCTTCCGAAGTCATACTGGTTACCGACGGTTATGCCGACGAAGAACTCATACCCATCCTTCAAAGCCGCATACCCATCCTCAGCATTCACCACGTAGTGGTGAAACACAGTGAAAGGATAGAGGAAACATACGCCGTGGTTTTCAGATACTTGAGAATGCTGGTTGAGGACCCATATTACAGCAGGGTGACGCTGGGCGTTCCGGGAATACTTCTCCTATTATTTGGGTTCCTCATAGCCAGCAACCAAGTTGAGCGCGCGGGCACGGCAGTCACATTCGTCATGGGCATCCTCCTTATTTTAAAGGGGTTCAGCTTAGACGAGAAGCTCGCCGAGCTCAGGCCCAGGCTGCCTCCCCCAGAACGTTGGATAAACATAACCTCCACCGGGATAGGGGGGATCGTCTTTCTGGTGGGGGTTATTCAGGGGGTTAACTATGCTTGGAGCATCATTCCCCTACCCATTATGCCGTTCTGGGAGCTCTCATACTGGGCTTCCAACGCGGCAGACCTGCTGGGCGCCTTCACCATCCAAGCCGCCAACATGATCTCTTTGGGGATAGCCATATCCATCATGGGTGACGCTGTTTCCAGTCTTGTCCAGGAGAGAGACTACTCCAAGATATGGGGAAACATAATAGGACTCGTCTTTCTCTTCTGGATGAGGCCCATCGTCATAGAAGCCGCCAAGATTTTGAGAAACCCCGAGATAAAGGTGACCTTCACCTCTCCACTAATTGTTTACACTGTACTGGGGGCCCTCAACATAATTGTGCTGGTTGCCTTCATCTACAAGAGAGAAGGAAGAGAGTTCTTCTCCAGGTCCAACTAGCTACACTCTTTTAAGCTTTCACGGTAAACCAATAGCCAATCTGTAATGATAGAGGAGCTACTACGCGCCATAGGTGTCTACAAGGTCTACGAGAAGTGGCTTAGGGAGACCATTAAAAGAAGCGAGAAACCCCAACACATTGGGGTGATCATGGATGGGAATCGCCGTTGGGCTAGGGAGAGGGAGATGTTTCCCTGGCAGGGGCACTGGGAGGGCGCTGACAAGACGGAGGAGTTTCTAGACTGGTGCCTCGATCTTGGGATAAAAACAATCACCCTCTACAGTTTCAGCACCGAGAACTTCAACAGGGATAGCAAGGAGGTCCAGGAGCTTTTCAGGTTGTTTGAAACCATGCTTGAGAGGGTGCTGCACTCCAACCGGATTCATGACAACCGTGTACACATCAAGGTCCTGGGTAGGGTTGAATACCTCCCGGAGAGGATACAGGAGTTGGTTAGAAAGATCGAGGAGGCCACCAGGGATTACGACCAATACTACCTAAACATAGCCCTCGCATATGGGGGGAGGGCGGAGATCGTGGATGCCGTGAGGAAGATAGCAGAGAAGGTTGAAGAGGGCGCTCTGAG
>CAYWWV010000013.1:3080-6922 GCA_964462185.1 uncultured Candidatus Bathyarchaeia archaeon
TGGGCGTTATATTACTCTCATTTGGTTAGAGCAACTGGTTGAGAAGCATGTATGCTAGTAATCCCAATGTAATACGGTCTAATACCAATGAGTCTTTGTGCGCTGCTTCAAGCAACTTGATATTGTTATCAAAACTATGATAAGTAGAGTCGGTAATTTCATCGGCTTTAACCAAAAAGGAAAAATGGGGTGAGCAGGGGGAGACTGAGTGGTTTACATAAGCAAGATGGTTATCAGGAACTTCAAATCGTTCGGTGGGGAACCCATCAAGCTCAGTTTCCAAAAAGGGTTTAATGTGATAACCGGGCCTAACGGTTCTGGGAAGAGCAACATCATAGACGCGGTCCAGTTCGTCTTGGGGGAGCTTGGGAGCAGGAGGATGCGGGCGGGGGAGCTCTCGGAGCTTATCTATGATGGGGCTGGGGAGGACCACGCTGGAAGAGCGCAGGTTACCGAGGTGAAGCTCTACTTAGACAACTCCGACAAGGGTCTACCCAGTGAGAGAAAAACGGTGATCATAGGGAGGAAGATGGACCGGGAGGGCAAAAGCGTGTACCTTCTCAACGGCCAGCGAACCAGTAGAAAACGAGTAGTGGACATGCTTGAGATGGCGGGGATAACTGCGGGCGGGTACAACATCGTCCTCCAAGGAACAGCCACCCGTCTGAGCGATTTAACGCCGGTTGAGCGGATGAACGCGTTGGAGGACCTGGTGGGGATCAAGGAGTTTGACCAGAAGAAAGCCGAGGCAAAGGTGAAGCTCTCCGAGGCGGAGCGCAAGATCGAGGTGGCGATGGCTCAGATCCAGGAGAAAAAGAAACAGGTGGATGAGCTGGAGGAGCAGAGGAATAATGCCATACTTGCTGGGATGTTGGAGGAGGAGGAGAGAAGGCTAAGGGCGCTGATCACCAGTTGGGAGATCAAAGGTCTGGAGGAAAAACTTGGGGACTGCGAGAGAAAGCTTGAGGCAGTCAGAAACGAGATCAAGGGCCTTGAGGAGGAGGGTAGGCGTCTCTCAGAGGAGAAGAAGGAAGTCGAGAGAAGGCTGGACAAGTTCAACAGGGAGACCATTGAGGAGCGTGGGACCAAGCTTCCACTGTTGAGATCCGATCTAGCCGCCAAGCAATCGCTCCGAGCTTCACTGGAAAACCGCTTGCGGGAGTTGAATGAGAGAAAAGGAAGCCTCCAGAGAAGCTTGGAGGAAAGGAGGAGGGAGCTAGCCCAAACCAGGGCGGAGATTGAGTCGAAAAGACAAAAGCTTGCCGAGTTGAGGGAGAGCAAGGCCAAGTTAGAAGAGAAGCTTGAAGCTAAGAAGGAAGAATCTGAGAGGCTTGTGGAGCAGATTGAGGGGATAAGGAAGACAGCAGAGCGTAACCAGGCCAGAATAGAGGAGCTTTCAGAGTCCCTGCTTCCCATGCAGGAGAGTCTCACTGGTATCGAGACCGAGATAAATCTGCATCGGTTAGCGGTTGAAAACCTCGAGGAGAAAATGGTTTCCTCTGTGGAAAGGCGGAAGCAGTATCTGGAAAGGCGTAGGGGGTTAGAGGAAAAGATCGTTGAGTATCAAGCATTGAAGCAGGCTGAGGCCGAGAAGCTGGAGGAGATGATCCAAGCCCTCGAAAACCAGGTGAGGAAACAGAAGGCAATCAGGACCACCATTGAAAACGCCAACAAGTTGGCGAAGGAAGCCGAGACGACCATTACAGAGTTGAGCGCTAAACGGGAGCTCTGGAGTAGGATTGGCTATGAGGAGGCGGCTTTGGAGAGGGTTAAGGAGATCGGGGAGGCCGGGGCCATGGAGGGCTATCATGGACCCCTTAGGAGCCTCATAAAGGTAGATCTCCCCCATCAGAGGGCCGTGGAGAGCAGTAGCAATGGCTGGGTTAAGGCTGTCGTCATAGAGGATTTTGAGACGGCCAAGGAGCTAATTGAGAGGTTGAAGAAGAGGAGGCTGGGTGTGATCCGTTTTATCCCCCTGAACAACTTGAAAGCCCCGACGCCGCTTCCCAGCCTGAGTGGTAAGGGGATAATAGGGCCTATTCCAGAGGTCATCAGGTTCGAGGAGAGATACGCCCCAGCAGTCTACATGGTTTGGGGGGATACATACCTGGTGAGAGACCCAGAGGCCGCTGAGCTTGTGGTCAAACAAGGGTTTAGGGCGGTCACCCTTGGGGGGGATGTCTTCGAGCCCCATGGTGGTGTGCTAGGGGGATACTTTCGCAGGCCCCCCGACTATAAGAAGCTGATTCCCAGCGAGGACTCCATTAAAAACCTGTCCAAGACCATTAAGGGCCTTAGAAAAAGGCTCAGCGAGCGCATGAAAGAGTTAAGGAGCAGCGGGGTAGACCTTCGAAAGTTCACCGAGTTTATTGATGACAATAGGCAGCGGGTGGAGAAGATCGAGGAGGACATCAAGGCTACCAATGAAAGTATCGGTAGACTTGATCGTAATCTGAGGGAATTGGAGGAAGGCCTGAAGAAGCTGGAGGGCGAGAAGGAAAAGGAGTTAAACTTAATTCAAACTCTCGAAGAGCGGAAGCAAAACATCCTGGGGCAGCTTGAGGCGGCCAAAGAAGAGATATCTGCTTTGAGGGAGGTTAAGCTGTCCGACATACCCAGGCTGGAGAGGGAGAGAGACAGGGTTGAGGCTGAGGCCTCGGCGATACAGGCGGAGTTGAACAGGGTAGAGGGGGAGAGCGGTATCCTGTCCAACCTATTGGAGAGGGTTCTCTCTAACAAGGAGTCGGAGCTGGCCCGAGTTTTGGTGGGTCTCGAGGAGGACCTGGGGCGAACCGTGGGGGAGCTGGGAGAAGTTGAGGCCCAGCTGGTGGAGGTGAAGAGCGAGATCGAGGAGCTGGAGAAGCTGTTCAACGACGCCCTCTCAGAGGTTCAGTCCAACACCAGCTTCTATGACCAGCTTCAGAAAAGCCTCAACCAGTTTGAGAGAAGCATTGAAAGAAATGTTAGACTGCTCAGGGAGGCGGAGAGAAAGCAGGGGCAGATCAACGTTGAGAAGGAGAGGCTGAGGCTTCAGGTTGAGAAAAAGATCGAGGAGTTGGCCTCCCTTGGGTTCGGTGACGTAGTTCCATGTGAGGGATACTTGATCGAGCAGCTGGAGAGACGGCTCTCGGAGGTGGTTCGTGAGAAGAGGAGTTTGGGAAGGATCAACCAGCTGGCAATCGAGAACTACGACATAGCCATGAGGGACTATAAGGAGAAGGGTCTCAGGATAAACGATTTGGAGAAGGAAAAACACAGCATCCTAGAGTTCATCGAGGAAGTCGAGCAAGAAAAGCTAGACCACTTCATGAAGGCCTACAATGTGATATGTGAAAACTTCAGCGAAGTCTTCAACAAGCTGACTGGGGGGGGAGATGGGAGGCTTGAGCTCCAGAAACCCGAGGACCCTTTCAGCGGAGGAGTGGAGCTCTACATCCAGTTCCCAGGGAAACCCATAAGACAGGCCTCCGGCGCCTCAGGCGGGGAGAGAAGTGTGGCCGCAATAGCATACTTGCTGGCTATACAACAATTCTTGAAGGCGCCATTCTACCTCTTTGATGAGATCGACGCCCACCTGGACGACTTGAACACGACGAGGCTGGCGGAGGTGCTCCGGGAGAATGCCGCTGAAAGTCAGTTCCTCATGGTTAGTTTGAAAGACGTCATGGTTCACAGCGCCGACCAGATATACGGTGTGTTCAGCCAGAATGGGAGGAGCAGGGTTCTAAAGCTGCCTATTAGGCGGGAGGCTGAGCTCAGGGTTTGACGCCCTCTAGGCCCTATTACTTGAGGGAGCCCTGGAGTATTCTTTTTCAGGAGTCCAAGCTTGAGAGGACGAGCCC
>CAYWWV010000013.1:7022-29016 GCA_964462185.1 uncultured Candidatus Bathyarchaeia archaeon
TGAGGGAGCCCTGGAGTATTCTTTTTCAGGAGTCCAAGCTTGAGAGGACGAGCCCGTGGGAGGTGGATCTAACAGAACTCCTCTCCAGCCTGTTGAAGGAGATGGAGGCCCAAGGCATCGATTTCCACCTGGCTGGGACAGCCGTCTACAGCAGCGTGCTCATATTTGCGAAGAAGGCAGAGCTTTTATTGAAGTCGGAGGAGCTCCGCCGCCCCAGGGAGGAGCGGAAGCCATACCTTCCACCACCTATCCAACTCCCTTTTAGATTCGAGCACACCACTACCACGGTGGATGATCTAATCGAGGCTTTGGAGAAGGCCCTCACCGAGAGACGGGCGGGGTCGAAGAAAAAACCTCCAACCCTGCCTCTACCTATTCCAGATTTCTTGGAGGCAGAGGACTACCTCTTAGAGATACAGGACCGCTCCAGGCAGCTTCTCGAGGAGCTTAAGGGACTGGCGGCCCTGGGGAGAAGGATTTTGTTTTCAAGGATAACCGTTGCCATGGACCTCCTGGAGACTGTGAGGGTTTTTATGATGTTGCTATTCCTGGCCCAGGCCGGCGACATCGACTTGGTCCAAGAGGAGGATGGAGGAGAGATAGAGATCTTGGTGCTGGGAGGCTAGGAAGGTGAACAGGGGGGAGCTTTTGGAGAGGAGGCTTAGGAACTTGGAGGCGGTACTTTATGGAGCAGGCAGGCCCTTGGGCATCCATGAGGTTCAAACGGTTATCGGCTCTAAGTCGGAGAAGGTGGCCAGGAAGGTGGTTAGGCTTCTCTCTGAGAGGTATAAGGCGCGGGGAAGGGCGTTGGAGGTCGTTGAGCTGGAGGGGGATAGGGTGGTCATGCAGTTGAAGCCCGAGTTCGAGGAGTTTGTCAAGCAGTTCAACAATAGGCCGCTGCTTAATCCAGGGCCTCTTAAAACCCTCAGCTATATAGCGTTCCATCAGCCTGTGGATCAGAGACAGGTTATCGCGGATAGGGGGACCCATGCATACGCCCATATCAAACTCATGGAGAACATGGGGTTGATTGAGAGGAGGAGGACCCCCGACAGGAGCTTTATCATCACCACCACCCCCTTCTATGGAGACTATTTCGGGTTTAGCCATAACCCCGAGAGGAGCCGCATCCAGTTGCGGCAGGTGTTCAAGGAGTTGAAGATTACCAAGTTGGAGAACGGGGAGTTGGATGAGTCGCTGGGGGGGGTGGTTGAGGGCTTGGAGGAGTTGGATGCGGTGGATGAGGGGATTCTAGCAGACCCTGGGGATGGGCTCGCCCAGAGGCTTGCGGAGGATCCTCGTCCCCCCAACCCGGGTAGCAAGTAGCACCATCCCCGGCCTCTCCTCTTTTACTTCCCCGATTAAGGCTGCATTTCTGCCATATTTGGTGGCCTTAACGGCTGCCAGGATGTTTTCAGCGTCCTGGGGGTCCACCACCATTACGGCTGCGCCCTCGCAGGTGATCTCTAAGGGGTCTAGTCCCAGCATACTGGATGCGGCCTCCACAGTCTGCTTCACTGGGATAGCCTCCTGCTCAACCCAGATGCTTACGCCCGAACTCTCCGCGATGTTGTTGAGTGCCATACTCAGTCCTCCCCGGGTACAGTCCTTCATTGCTCTGATGGTTCCGGCCTCCATTGCTGCTCCAATGGTGTGGTTTAGTGGGGAGACGTCTGAGACCAGCTCGGTCTCGAAGCTGAGGCCCTCCCTCTTGGATAGTAGGGCTACTCCGTGGTCTCCCACAGAGCTTGTTAGGATGACTTTGTCTCCCGGCTGGGCTTGGCTGTCTAGGACTCTTTCTCCTTTGAGGAACCCCACCCCCGTGGTGGCTATGATCACATTGTCCAGGCTCCCCCGGGGCATAACCTTGAAGTCACCGGCGATGATGGATACGCCGGCTTCCTTGGCGGCTTGATTCATGGATTGCACCAGTCGTTTGAGGTCTGCTATTGGGAACCCCTCTTCGCATATGATGCTGTCTAGTATGGCTATGGGTTCTGCCCCCATGACTGCTACGTCGTTTACGGCGCCGCAGATGGCTAGTCTGCCTAGGTCGCCTCCGGGGAAGAATATGGGGTCTACGGTGTGGCCGTCTGTGGTTATAACCAGTTCTTTGTGGGTGGGGGGTATTATGGCGCTATCGTCCATGGCGTCTATCCCCACTCCATTGCCGACTCTCCTGGCCTCGAAGCCGCCGATGAAGAGTTCTTTGATCAGCTTCTCCTCTTCCTCTCCACCTGCCCCATGGTTTAGGGTGATGAATTCCCCCAGCATATCATTCTCATCTGTTTGAGTCGACTTATAGTTATCTGTTGGGGGGTCAACGAGTCCTTTTTATATTGCCTGTTTTTCTTATTGCAGGAATAAGAGCGGGGATACCTTTGGTCTGGCATGACAATTTAACCAAGAGGAAGAAGACGGGGGGGAAGAAGAGGGCTTACCGCACCAAGCGGATATACGAGCAGGGGCGGCATCCCGTTGAAACGGTATTGGGGGAGACTAAGCGGAAGAAGGTTAAGGGTCGCAGCGGCATCGTGAAGGTTAAGCTGGTTAGTGCTCGGTTTGTCAATGTTTCCAGGCCTGGAAGTGGGGCGGTGGAGAGGCTGGAGATCCAGGAGGTTGTGAGCAACCCAGCCAACGCCGATTATAATAGGCGGGGGGTCATCACTAAGGGCACCATTGTGAGGACTGAGAAGGGGTTGGCTCGTATTGTTTCTAGGCCTGGGCAGTGCGGCTCTTTGAACGCTGTTTTCGTCGAGGAGCCCTAATAGGGTGAGGTTGTTTGAGGGGGGGCCGGAAGCTCAGGGTCTGGCCGGCCTATTTTGACGCCCGTTTGAGCAGGGGTGAAGGGCGGCGGGTTCCGAGGGGGCTGGCTGTTCGTGATCCTCAGGCTGTGGATATTGAGAGGGCGGCTTTGGAGCTGGGGTTGGAGCCGGTTTTGGTGGCTGGTGCCGCGTATAGCCGTCAGCCTTGGAGGCGGACGGGGGTGGTCCTGGTGGAGGGAAGGCCCAAGTCCAAGGTTTTGAGGATGATTGCGGGGAGGCTTAAGGGTGAGTAAGAGGGAGGTGTTGGGGTGGGGGCTCCATGTTTCTAGGAGTGGAAACCTGGTTTTAGTGTTGGAGGGGGAGGCTAGGCTGGGGGAGGAGGTGGTGGATGAGCGGGGGAGGGTTGTAGGCCGTGTTTCAGACATTTTTGGCCCGGTTGAGAAGCCTTTCGCGGCGGTCAAGCTGCTGGAGGGTGTGGAGCTGGGTAAGGTGGGGGATAGGCCTTTCTACGCTTCTGGGGTTGAGGGGAAAAAGAGGAGGAAGGCCAGGCGGCGGAGGCGGGGCTAGAGCCGTACTGCTTTTATGGGCTTATTGTTTTTGATGTAGACCCTTGGGACCCTCTGGGTTATGGTGGCTATCAACTCATGGGGGATGGTGCCCACCTGGGCCGCTATCTCGTCGCCTGTGGGGGCCGTCCCTTCGCCGTCCCCCATGAGGACTACGTGGTCGCCCACCTCTACTCCGGGGATGTCGGTGACGTCCACCATGAGTTGGTCCATGCAGACTCTTCCAGCGATGGGGGCACGTTTGCCCCTCACCTCTATTTGCCCCTTGTTGGAGAGGGCTCTGGGGTATCCGTCTCCGTATCCCAGGGGGATGGTTGCCAGCCTGGTTTCGCGTTTCGCGGTGTATGTTAGGCCGTAGCCCACCTTGCTTCCCTGGGGGATGGTCTTCACGTGGCTCACCTGGGCGTGTAGGGTCATGGCTTTGCGTAGGTCTGCCTTCGAGTGGTCTACCTCGGGGGAGGGGAAGTATCCGTAGAGCATGATGCCTGGTCGAACCATGTCCAGGTTGTATTGGGGGAGGTCGATTACGGCAGCGCTGTTGGAGACGTGGCGCAGGGGGATGTCCACTCCCTTTTCCTCGAGTTTGTCAACCACATACATGTATTTCTGGAACTGTTGGTGGGTGTAGGTCTTGTCCTTGGACTCTGAGTCGGCGAAGTGGGTGAAGACGCCTGCCATCTTGAGGCCCTGGGTGTTGGCCAGCTCCTTGATGGTTTCCACCGTCTCCAGGGTGGGTGGGAACCCTAGCCTGTTCATGCCGGTATCGATCTTGGCGTGGAACAGGGCCTGAGAACCCTGCTTCCTGGCCTCCTCGGCCAGTGCTCGCCCGGCTTCGCGGCTGTAGATGGCTACGGCTACCCTGTGTTTTACTGCTTGGGGGTAGAGGTGTGGGGGTGTGTAGCCCAGGCAGAGTATGGGGGCTTGGATGCCGGCTTTACGGAGGCGGAAGCCCTCCCCGGGCGTTGCGACTGCCAACTGTTCTGCCCCTGCCTCCAGGAAAGCCTTGGAGCATTCCTCGGCGCCGTGGCCGTAGGCCTCGGCTTTGACGCATGCCATTATCTTGGTGTGTGGGTTTATGAGTTTCTTGACTTGGCCTATGTTGTGGGCAAGGTTGTCTAGGTTGATTTGGGCCCAGACTGGGCGTATCCCGAGTTCCTCTGGAATCATGGTAGTAATATTGATGGGTGGTATGTGGCTTTAACGGGTTTGGCGCGGTCGGCAGGATTCGAACCCACGACCCCGGGTTCCGAAGACCCGTGCTCTATCCACTGAGCTACGACCGCCCAATATCTTCCCCTTGGGAGAGGGATAAAAACTTGCCTAGGGGGTGGAGCTATATAGCCCGGTGTAGAGTGGTTTTGGGGGTTTGGTTTGGCTGGCTCGGGTAGGCCTTTCAGGGGGGGAGAGGTCTGGGTTTTGGTCCATGCCACCGAGGATAGGGGTAGGGTGTTGGGGGCGGTATCGAGGCTGCTGGGGGAGGCGCCTGGGGGGGTGCGGGAGGAGGCCTTGGAGGGGTACTTTGGTGAGCCCCTCGTTAGGTTGACCATCCCCCTGGACGGCGCCCAGGCTTTGCGGGTCTTGGAGGCGATTGTGAGGGGTTTACCTAGCGGGGAGTTTTTGGAGGTCCTCGACACCTTGGAGAATAGGATGGACGGCTCCAAGAACCTCTATTTCAGGCTGGACAAGCAGAAGGCTGTTCTAGGTAGGCTGAGGTTGGGGGCCCGCGACGCGGTGAGGGTGAAGATTTATTGTAGTCCTCCACGTGGGGTGGATCCCGTGGAGTATGTTAGGTCGGTTTTGGAGGGTTTGAGGTCTGAGGAAGGCTATTGATGTGGGGCTTAGGCCTTTGGATGTGGAGGGGGTTTGCCGCGAGGCCTTGGGTTTGGGTTGGCGTGGGGTGGGGGTTCCCCATAGGGTGGGTGTTGAGGGCTTGGATGTGGTTAGGAGGGTGGACCTGGAGCCCAAAAGCGCCTCCCAGCTATTGAGGGAGTTGAGGGCGGTGAGGCGGAGGGCCGAGTTGATCCATGTGAGGTGTGGGTCCAAGGAGGTGGCCCGCCAGGCTGGGCGGGACAGGCGGGTGGACCTGGTTTCCTTCTCCCCTGGAGGCCGTTTCAGGTATATGGATGGGCAGCAGGCCAATCTTATGGTTGAGACGGGGGCGGCCTACCTGTTGGACTTGGGTTTGTTGCTGGTGGGGGAGGGGTGGAGGTTGGCCAAGATGGTGAGGTTTCTCTCGAGGAATGCCTGGGAGGCCTTGGATGGGGGGGTACCCGTTGTGGCCAGTAGTTGTGCCCAGGACAGGTGGGGGCTCAGGGACCCCTATGGTTTGGTGGCGCTTCTAGGCCTCCTGGGGTTCGACGAGGGGGAGGGGTGGAGGATGGTCTCGGAGGTTCCCTGGGGTTTGGTGGAGAGGAATAGGGCCAAGCTGGGGAGGGGGTTTGTTGAGCCCGGGGTTTGGCGGTTGGGCCCCCCTGGAGGAGGCTGAAACCCCCGGGTTTTTCACTGGAACCGCGCATCATCCAAGCCGTTTTTCGGGGTTTTTCCCTTGGAGGCCGCTGGGATCGCCTGGGATGGGTGACCCCCCCTCCCCCCCTCTGTGGGCGGGTTTCCACAAGCTTTTTAACGGCCCCACTGGGTTATGGTTCTGGTGAGTAGGTTTGCCGACACACGGTTCGCTGACTAAGGCTGGGAAGGTTAGGGCTCAGACCCCGAAGATTGAGGGCACGCCCAGGAAGAGCCCCATCCCTAGGCGGAGGAACAGGATTAACTACAAGCTCCGGGTACTGGGTGCCGGGAGCCGTTTCAACAGGTAGGCTGGGTTCTGGGTTTTCGTTGACCGGGTTTGAAGTCGCCTGCTAGGGAGATCGCGGAGGAGTTATTGGCCAAGGAGGCCCCCACCCGCAGGGATTTGGAGCGGGCCAAGTTTAGGGTGGCGCGTAGCCGGGGGCTGCCCGGGCTGCCCTCCAACGCCGATGTTTTGAGGTGTCTCAGCCCGGAGGAGAGGGCTAGGCTGGGCCCCCTTCTGAGGAGGAAGCGGGTGAGGGCTGCCAGCGGGGTCACGGTGGTGGCGGTGATGACGGCGCCTCGGCCGTGTCCCCATGGGCGCTGTGTTTACTGCCCTGGGGGGCCTGAGGAGGGGACTCCTCAGAGCTACACCGGCCATGAGCCTGCGGCGCTGAGGGGCTTCCAAAGCGGGTATGATGGCTACGCCCAGGTCCGTAGCCGGGTGGGGCAGCTGGAGGCTATCGGCCACCGGGTGGACAAGGTGGATTTGATTGTTATGGGGGGGACCTTCCCCTCGGCGCCTTGGGAGGAGCAGCGGGGCTTTGTGAAGGAGTGTTTGGATGCGGTTACGTTGGTCCCCTCTTCCAGCCTGGAGGAGGCTAAGAGGCTGGCCGAGTCTTCCAGGGTGAGGGTGGTGGGGATCACCTTTGAGACCAGGCCTGAGACGTTGAGCCCTGGGGGGGTGGACCGGCTTCTGGAGTTGGGGGCCACCAGGGTGGAGATAGGGGTCCAGAACCCCAGCGACGAGATATACAGGCTGGTGAAGAGGGGCCACACCGTTGAGGACGTGGTCAGGGGGACCAGGGTGGCGCGGGACTCGGGGTTGAAGATATGCTACCACATGATGCCCGGGTTGCCGGGCAGCAGCCTGGATGAGGACTACCAGGCCTTCTCCAAGGTTTTTGAGGACCCCCGCTTTAGGCCGGACATGTTGAAGATCTACCCCACCCTGGTGGTGAAGGGGACGGAGCTCTACGATTGGTGGAAGCGGGGGGAGTACCAGCCCCTCTCCGTTGAGGAGGCGGTGGATCTTCTCGCCAGAGTCAAGTCTCGGCTGCCCCCCTGGGTGAGGGTTATGAGGGTTCAGAGGGACATACCCGCCCACCAGATCACCGCCGGCATCAAGAAGGGAAACCTCAGGCAGCTGGTCCAGGAGGAGATGGGGAGGAGGGGCTTGGAGTGCAAGTGTATTAGGTGCCGGGAGGTGGGCCACAGGGCGATGCGGGGTGTGGAGGTGGACGGGGAGAGCCTGGGGCTTAACAGGATTGTGTATGAGGCCTCGGGGGGAGTGGAGGTGTTCCTCAGTGTGGAGGACAGGCGTGGGACCCTGGTGGGCTTCACGCGTCTCAGGGTTCCCGGGGAGCCCCACCGACGGGAGATCACGGCCCACACGGGCATCATCAGGGAGCTCCACGTGTATGGGGAGATGACGCCTGTGGGGGAGAAGCCCCTGGACTGGCAACACCAGGGCTGGGGGAAGAGGTTGATGGCCGAGGCCGAGAGGGTGGCCCGGGAGGAGTTTGATTTGAGGAAGATGGTGGTGATGAGCGCCCTGGGCACCAAGGAATACTACCGCGGATTGGGCTACCAGAGGGACGGCGTCTACGTCTCCAAGCCACTAGATTAAAAGGCTGGGAGGCTCATGGTTCACGTGTCTCACCCCAGGGAGTTTTGGAGCTGGGAACGGTGCAGGGACACAATCAGGTCCCTTAGGGGGAGGAAGGGCTTCCCCCTGGCAGACAGACTGGAGTTCCTAGCCTACAGCCTAGACCTCTCCACGGGGGAGCTCCACGACGAACTCGATGGGAGGCCGGTGGAGAAGGGAGCCGGATACGCTGAAACCTACACCGTGGTCTACTTCCTTCTAAACTCCTACGGCAGGGCTCCTGAGGTCCAGCTGAGGGGGGAATGGTTCTCCCCCCGCCAATTCCCCGGGGTGAGCCTCACCTCCAGGAGCTACCAGGGCCTGGCAAGCCAGGTTACCCGGGGGTTCGCAGCCAACCCCTCCCTCCTGGGCCCAGCGGCCCGGCGCCTGGGAGGCTCCCCCGTGGAGGTCCCCGTTGGAGACCAGGCCTACTCCATACCGGCCCTACCTCAGACCCCCGTCACCATCGTCTACAACCCGGCAGGGGAGTTCCCAGCCGAGACCCACATCTACTTCGACTCCTCCATCACCCAGGTCTTCGACTCAGAGCAGGCCTTCTACCTGACCCTCCTAACGGTGGAGAGGCTCCTCAAGGCCTCGAAGGCGTTGGGATAAGCCCTAGCCACGCTTTAATACTTGGTCCAAGTTTCTTTTCACGGATTCAAATGTCTGGGAGGCTGGCTGGTTACCGTGGAAGGCTCCGGGAGGCCTTGGAGGCCTCGGGGGCGGATATAGGAGACTTGATTCGGGTCACGGTTTCAGGTAGGGAGTATAGGGGGAGCCTGATGCCTAGGCCCGAGGCCTTCGACGAGCACCACCTGGTGTTGAAGCTCTCCTCCGGCTACAACATAGGCGTGGCCTACGCTGAGGGGTTGAGGGTGGAGAAGCTGGGGGGCGCCCCTAAACCCAGTTTCAAGCCCCCACCCCTCCCTGAGCCCAAGGAGGGGCTGCCCAGGGTGAGCATCATAAGCACGGGGGGCACCATAGCCAGCAGGGTGGACTATGTGACTGGGGGGGTCATATCCGCCATGTCCAGCCGAGACCTTCTGGGCATAGTCCCCGAGCTCTCCGAGGTGGCCCATCTGGAGGCCGACATCCTCTACAGCGTCTTCAGCGAGGACATAGGCCACAAACACTGGGAGGGCATGGCTGAGAAGGCCTACGAGAAGATGAAGGAGGGGGTGGACGGCGTCATATTCACCCACGGCACCGACACCATGGGTTACAGCAGCGCAGCGTTGAGCTTCGCCCTCCAGGACATCCCCGTGCCCATCATCTTCGTGGGGAGCCAGAGGAGCAGCGACAGGCCCAGCAGCGACAACGCCACCAACCTCATGGGGGGCGCCTACACCGCGGCCCACGCCCCCTTCGCCGAGGTCTGCGTGGGCCTCCATGAGACCACCAGCGACGACTCCATATCCTACATCCGGGGCACCAAGGTGAGGAAGTGCCACACCAGCGCCCGCTACGCCTTCCAACCCGTCAACGACTTCCCCCTGGCTCGATACAGGGATGGGAAGCTGGAGATGTTGAACCAGAGGTATAGGCCCCGAAGCGACTCTGAGCCCCGCCTCCTAAACAAGTTCAGCGACAGGGTGGCCCTGGTGAAGTTCCACCCAGATATGTCCCCACGCATACTGGAGTTCTTCGTAGAGGAGGGGTATCGGGGCTTGGTGGTGGAGGCCACGGGGCTGGGCCAGGTCAACCAAAACCTGTGGCCCGTGGTGGAGAGGGCTGTGAGGGAGGGCGTGGTAGTCTGCATAGCCAGCCAATGCATCTGGGGCCGGGTGAACCTAAACGTCTACAGCCATGGGAGGGAGCTCCTGAGGAGGGGTGTGATCCCCCTGGAGGATATGCACAGCGAGACGGCCTACGTGAAGCTCAAATGGTGTCTGGGGCAGAGCGACGACAACGAGGAGGTGGAGAGGCTGATGCGGTCCAACCTGGTGGGGGAGTATAACCCCAGGACGCCCTACTTGGGGAGGCTGGGATGATGGACTACCGGGAACTGGGGCTGAAGGTGGGCATAGAGATTCACCAAGAGCTGGACACAAGCCACAAGCTCTTCTGCAAGTGCCCCCTCATACTCAACACCGAGCCCCCCGACTACACCTTCAGGCGCATCCTGAGACCAGCCCAGAGCGAGCTGGGCGAGGTAGACCCAGCAGCCCTCTTCGAGTTCCTAAAGGGGAAGACCATCGAGTACGAGGCCCGCCACGAGTCCTGCTGCCTGGTGGAGATGGATGAGGAGCCCCCTGGGCCGCTGAACCCCGAGGCCCTGGAGATAGCCCTCCAATTCATACTCATGACTGGGGGCACGCCGGTGGACGAGGTCCAGGTCATGAGGAAGACTGTGGTGGACGGCAGCAACACGGGGGGCTTCCAGAGGACCTGCGTGGTGGGGCTGGGGGGCAGTGTGAAGGCAGGGGGGAAGACGGTGGCCCTGGAGCAGGTGGCCCTGGAGGAGGACGCCGCCAGGAAGATGGGGGAGACCGAGGACACCATCACCTACCGACTGGACAGGCTGGGCATACCCCTCATCGAGATAACCACCGCCCCAGAGATGGAGACCCCCCGCGAGGTCTACCAGGTGGCCAAGCGCATAGGCTCAATCCTCAGAGCCATGGGACGGGTCCGCAGGGGCATAGGCACCATCAGGCAAGACGTGAACATCAGCATCAGGGGCGGGGGCATCATCGAGGTGAAGGGCGCCCAAGAGCTGGGGAAGCTGGAGACCCTGGTGGCATACGAGGCCCAACGCCAAGCCGCCCTCCTGGAGATAGCCGAGGAGCTGAAGAAGAGAGGAGCCAGGAGGGAAGACCTGGCCTACGAGTTCACAGATGTCTCCCATGTCTTCAAGGGGACCGAGTCCCGCATCATAGCCTCGGCTTTGAAGAGGGGCGGGGTGGTGTTGGCCGTCAAGCTCCCAGGGTTCCACGGGTTGACAGGTCGAGAACTCTGCCCCAACAGGAGGCTGGGCACCGAGTTCAGCGAACACGCCAGCTTCAAAGGGGGGGTGAAGGGCATATTCCACACCGACGAGCTCCCCGGCTACAGGATAACGGAGGAGGAGGTGGAGGCCCTGAGGGAGGCGGCGGGGGCTGGCCCAGACGACGCCGTGGTCTTGGTGGCCGATGAGGAGGCCAAGTGCCGGGAGGCCCTCAAGGCAGTGGTGGACCGGGCGGCCCAGGCCTTCGACGGGGTCCCAGCCGAGACCCGGGCGGCCAACGCCGACGGGACCACCAGGTTCACCAGGCCCAGGCCGGGGGCAGCCAGGATGTACCCCGAGACCGACATCAGACCCGTCAAGATAACCCCCGAAACCCTGGAGGCCCTCAAGGCACACCTCCCCGAGATGCCCGAGGAGAAGCTGAGGAGGTACCAGGAGGAGTACGGGTTGAATGAGAAGCTGGCCACCCAGCTCCTCGACTCCCCCCACCTAGCCCTCTTCGAGAAGCTGGCAGCCCAGGGACACCCCACAACCCTACTGGCCGTCACCCTCACCGAAGACCTCACCAAGCTCCGCCGCGACGGCGTCCCCGTGGAAAACCTCTCCGATGAGGCCGTGGAGGAGGCCTTCAACCTGGTTAGAGAGGGGGTTACCACCAAGGAGGCCCTCCCAGACCTGTTGAAGCTATTGGCCGAGAAGCCTGAACTAGACGCCGCCTCCGCGGTGGACCGGCTGGGGGTCAGAGCCCTCAGCGAGGACCAGGTCTGGGAGATTCTGGTGGGGGTGGTGGAGGAGAACGCCGAGCTGGTTTCCAGCCGGGGGCAGGGGGCCCTGGGCCCGTTGATGGGCCGGGCCATGGCGCGGCTCCGGGGCCGTGCCCAGCCCCAGATGGTGCAGAGGCTGCTGAAGAAAATACTCCGGGAACGCCAGCCCCCAACCTAATAATTATACGGGTCTTACTCTAATACTCTGGCGTAGGTGTGGGGGTTTGGGCGACTTCCAAGTTAGGATAAGGCTGGGCGACAAGGAGGTGGAGATCAGGGGCACCCGGGAGGAGGTCTTGGAGACCTTCGACAACGTGGACCACCTGGTGGAGCGGGTGAGGGAGGCCCTGGACACCGCGGAGAAGGGGGAGCCAGAACCCCCCAAGGAAGCCACCCACTACCCCAAGATAAAATACACCGACAAATGCAGCGAGGCCGTCCTAGCCCTCCTGGAGACCCCATGGGGCAATACCCCGAGAAGCATCAGGGAGCTACGGGAGGCCATGGAGGCCAACGCCATCTTCTTCCCCAAGACCACCATGAGCGGAGTCCTGGTCTGGCTCACCAAGAGAGGCGACCTACGCAGGTTGAAAGACCCCAAACGGGGCTACCTATACTCACTGAACACCGAGTGAAACCCTCAACGCCTAGACTCGTAGTCCTCGTAGAGGTCCGTCAAAACCCTGAGCATACTGGAGACCACCAGGCGGACGTCGCATATGTAGCTCCCCTCCCTGAAGGTAGACCTCTGCACCAGCCCCTTCTCCAGCAGCTTGGCCACAGCCCTCTCGGCAGCCTTCTCCGTCAACCCCAGCTCCGAGGCCAGCTCCTTAACGGTGAGGCTCCTACCCGTCTCGAGGAGATGCTGGAAAATCGAGGCCTGGCTGGGAGCCCGTCGAAGCGTGAAAAGAGCCGCCGTCCTCTCCCTCAGGTCCCCAACCCGCTTATCCGTCAAAGCTATCGGAAATAATACTGGGAATCGCTCTATAAGTCTTGGCCCCCCGGGCTTAACCCCGGTAGAGCCGCATCAAGACATCGTAGGGGGTGACCTTGGAGACATACCCCTCGCCAGTGTTCTCCACCAGCCCCGCCCGCCTCAACTCGGCCAAACGGGCCCTAACGCTGCTCCCCTTCTCCCCCGTGCCCCGGGAAATCTCCATGGGCCTCAGGGCCCGGTCTTTGAAAGTGAGGTACACCAGGATCTTGAATGCCGAGGTCTCCGGGTCCAAGCCGTCCAGGGGGTTGCTCATCTGCCTTCCTCGAAAAACCTCTTCAACAGGGTGGACAATATGGGCCCCAGCTTGAACCGGTAGACCCCCCGGCTAACCCGCTCCACCAGGCCCTTCTTGTGGAGCTGGTGGAGGGCTATGTTGGCCGCGTTCACCGTTACGCCCAGCCTTTCAGCCACCTCCTGGCTGGCCATGGGGGACTCGTTCTCCAGGAGACAGAGAAGGACTTGCCGCTGGCTCTCAGCCCGCCTGAGACTCTCCAGTTCATCCGAGCCCAAGGAAACGCCCCTAACCCTACTTCAAGACTAAAGAGTATAAATAAGAGACTACCTCGGTGAAGGGGATGTGGCTGGAGTACCTCCCCCCGGGCTCCTGGGCCACCAAGCCCATGTCCAGCAGGGCCCTCAAGGCCGGCCTCACCGAGCCTGGCTTGATCCCCGTCTCCCCGGCGATCTCGCTGGGCAGCTTGTGGCCTTTGAAGCTCAGGTAGACCAGGACCTTGAAGATGTTGGTGCCGGGGTCCAGTTGTTTTACAGCCGACTCCCAACTCATGGTTAGACCCCTCTCTCCAAAGCCGCCACCCGTTTCTCCAGGTCTGAGACCTTGTTCATCAGGGTTATGAGGGTGAAGGGGATGTTGGGCTGGTAGTTGCCCCTCCCCCGTCGCTCCAGGTAGCCCTCCTCAGCCAGCTTGGCGTACGCCGCCTTAACGGTGTTGTATTTCTCGTTTAGGTGTGCCGACATCTCTCGTGGCCCCAGGGCGGGGTTTTTGAGGAATTCGATTAAAATGGTTTCCTTTACGCTCCTGTTTGTTTGCATTTTGGTGTTACTGTTCCCTTGGGGTTATTAACTTTTCTTTTCCCATGAAGTCGGGTTAACGGTTTCCATGGATTTTTCCGAGCCATTTAATTTCTAGATATATAAATAAAACGGCGTTTACCGGAAATTTTGCTCTAAGTATCCGAAGGGCTTATATACCTCAGAAAAAAAGTGTTGAAGTGCACAGGTTTGATTGGAGAGGCTAAATGATCACCCAGGAGACGCGCCTCAGCCCCCCACGGGGAGAAGCCAACCTCGAGCTAGCCCTAAGAAACAAAATCCTCCTCGACATCACAAGCAAGGTCTTGGGCGAGGAACCCCTCCTCCTGGGACAGGTCGCCCAGCTAAGAGAGAGGCTTTCCTTCACCACCCTCCGAGAGAGGAAGACGTATGGCACCGTGGCCAGCGTCGACGCCGGGAGCCAGGTGCTGCCCTTGGCCTCAGGCAGGTATGGGGTGGCCTGCGCCTCGGTCTACGTGTTTCCCCTGGGGGATAGGTTCTTCTTGGAGCCGGTCTCCCTCTTTGAGCCCAGTGGTTTGGGGAGGGGCTTCAAGGCGTTGGTGGATTTGAGGCGGGAGTGCCTGCTCCTGGAGACGGCGCTGGAGTTCCTGGGTGGGGGGGGAGAGGTGGAGGCTCTCCTCTTGGATGGGCCCCTCACCCTGGACCAGTGGCCCCGGCGCTCCCTGGACGTAGAGGGTTTCCTCCGGTTGAGGTCTCGGCTGGGGCAGCTGGTAGACCTCTGCGAGGAGCTGGGCATACCCTTGGCGGGGGTTGTGAAGAGGCCTTCGGGTAGACAACTGCAGCGGGCCTTGGGGCTTGAAGGCTCCTACAGCGACGCCTACCTGTTGTCGTTGGCCATGTCGGCTGGTGAGGCCACGGAACCCTTCCCACTGGGCGGAGGCTCCGGGCTGGGCTTCGCCGTTTACAGCGCTTACCTCCGGCTAAGCAGGAGGTGGGACGCACCCCCCGTAAGGCTGGATGTGCCCCAGTGGTGCCTGGACCAGATGGGTGGGCTGTCCGACTACTGCTACTACTACGCCCTGGACAGCGGCCTGCCCCTGCCCATAGTGAAGGCCGATGAGGCCACCAAGATATCCGACGGATTCATGGCCCAGGTATACGGGGAGGCCCTCTCCAGGGTGGCCAGCGAGAGCGGCAGGGTCTCCCTCTTAACGCCTTTCTGGGGTGAACGAAGCTGGTTGACTTGAAGATAGGCTACACGTATAGCTGCAGCGGGGAATACGGGGTTAGAGAGATCAACGTCCTCCTCTTGGAGGGGTGGGAGGTGGGGAGGGGCGACCTCCTATACGTCTCCCACCCCAGGAATGGGAAGCCCGTCCTCTACCAGGTGGTGGACATCTCCCCCCGTAAGAGGGTTAGAGAGTATGAGGAGGCTTTGCTGAGGTCGGGGCGGGGGCTGGAATACTTCGAGGAGAGCAGCCTCCACGCCCGGGCTGTCCAGTGGGGCTGGCTGGACCAGCATGGGAGCCTCCGCCCCCTCCGATACCCCCTCCCCCCCAACGTGCCGGTATACAAGGCTGGGCGGGACATCGTGGCCCAGTTCACCAAGCCCAGCAGCGACTGGAAGATTTACCTGGGAAAAGACCCGGGCTCAGGCTTGGAGGTGGAGCTGGGCCTATACAGCCTCATAAGACAAAGCTGCCTCATCTGCGGCGCCGTGGGAACCGGCAAGACCACCACGGCGGTCACCATGGTGAGCAGGGCCGCCAGGGCCAACCCCCCGGTGAGGTTCTTCATAGTGGACAAGGATGGAGAGTACTCCAGCCTCATAGAGCATCTGGGGAGGGACAAGGTGTTAAGAGTCCCCTGGGCCCGTTTCTACAGGCCCGGCAGCGTCTCCTGGGAGGACTACTTGGCGGAGTTTGGGTGGCAGAAGAACTGGTGGAACTCCAAGATACTGGTCCACGCCTTGAAGATACTCTACGCCCGGGGCGAGCCCGTAACCAAGGAGGGGGTGGCCCAAGCCCTGTCCTGGGTGAAACCCGGCAAACTGGGCTTCAACAAGAAGGAGGAGGAGTTTGAGGGCTACCGCCAACAAGTACTCAACGCCGTGGCCGGGAGCAAGCTCATACCCGAGGGGGAGAGCAAGCCCCTGGACCCGGTGGAGCTGCTACGGGAGAGGGCCGTGGTAGTAATGGACCTCAACCAGGGGAGGGACTCTTGGAGCCAGAAACACATGGTGGTGGGCCAGGTCCTCCGCAGAATCTTCTCCGAGGCCCTGGAGAACCGGAGGTTCGGTTGCATCGTGGTCCTGGAAGAGGCCATGTACTACGCCCCCCAACGCGGCGTCTTCGAGCTAGGGGAGAAGGAGACACGGGGAAGGCTCCTCAACACCATCAAGGAGATCGCCACCAACGGGGGGCGCAACGGGGTGGGGCTTTGGATCGTGACCCAGAGGCTGAGCACCGTGGAGAAGACGGTGGTGACCCAGTGCGCCAACAACATCATCTGCCACAGCCTGGAGGACGTGGACAAGGCCAGACTGGTGGAGATCATGGGCAGCGAGTTCTCCGAGCTGATAAGCGAGCTCCCCCCAGGCGAGGCCATCGTCAAGGGCTCGGCCCTCAAATGCAGGTTCCCCCTCTGGGTGAAGGTGGAGGCAGAGCTATACCCCTCCTCAAGCGAGAGCACCCCCCTCAGCCGATTCGCCTACATGGAGCTGGAGGCCAACGGCCTCGGCGACTAACCCTTTATACTCCCCAGCCACCTGATCCATGTGGAGATGTCCTCGAAGGGTGAAGCCGTGGCTTGGCCACGGGTGGATGTGGGCTCGGTGGCGGTGCACGAGGGAAAGCTCCTGCTAGTTAAGCAGGAGGGGGTTTGGGGGGTGCCCAGGGGCCCCCTGGCCCTGGGGGAGAGAATCCCAGAGGCCGCCACACGGCTAGCCCGGGAGCAGGCGGGTCTACAGTCCCGCCCCGTTAAGAGGGTAACCGTGGAGGAGCACATCCAGAAAAACACCAGGGGTGAGACCTCCACCCACATCATAACCGTCTACTACCAGGTGAGGCCCCTGTCTCCGCCGAGGGAGAGCCAGGCCAGGTGGGTAACCCTCCAACAGCTGGAGGAGGCCAACCCCAAGCTCAGGCAGGTGCTAAACCCCCTGGAGTCACAAATCAGGCCTTGAAACACTGCCCTCCAAGTAGGCCTTGAGCTCCGCCACCCTCACCATCACATCCACCACCCTAGAATCGATGTAGATCGCCCTCCCCCCCTCCACGATGAGCTGGACAACCCCCTCCTCGTCCACCTGGGCCACCCTGGAGCCGTCCAAGCTCTCGTATAGGAGAAACCTCTTCCCAAGCGGGGTGGACATCTCCCCCACCTTCCTCCACCCAGCACCGTCCAGGGTCTTCAAAAGCCTCAAATCGCTCCGACTAACCAGCCAGGTTTTTTACTGTTATTGAACCGGGATCCAGCTTCACAGAGGGAAAACAGAAATAGGCGAAAGCATGGTCTTTCAACCGGTGTTTAGATGGTAGACGCATCCGATTTCAAGGGGAAGCACTTCATCAGCATGTCCGACTATGGCAGGGAGGAGCTGGACTACATCCTAGGCGTGGCCGACCGCATGGTGGAGATAGAGAGGCGGGGCTGCAGCCTAGCCCAGGGCAAGGTGCTTGGGAGTATGTTCTTCGAGCCCAGCACCCGCACCAGGCTCAGCTTCGAGACAGCCATGATGAGGCTGGGGGGCTCCGTCACCACCGTGGCCGACCCCATGACCAGCAGCGTCAAAAAAGGCGAGACCCTGGAGGACACCGTCAAGGTCCTCAGCAACTACGTGGACATCATCGCCATGAGGCACCCCGACAACGACGCCGCCATACGAGCGGCCAAGGTGGCAACCGTCCCCTTCATCAACGGCGGCAGCGGCACCTGGGAGCACCCTACCCAGACCCTCCTGGACCTCCACTGCATCCGATACGCCAAGGGAGGGATAGACGGCCTCACCATAGGCCTGGTGGGCGACTTGAAGAACGGCCGCACCGTCCACAGCCTCCTCAAAGCCCTGAGGAACTACGAGGTAACCGTATACTGCATAGCCCCCAAGGCCCTCAAGATGAAGCCCGAGGTCCTCAAGGAGGTGGAGGGAAAGGTGGAGGTCTTCGAGGCGGAGGACTTGGCAGCCACCATGCCCAAGCTAGACATCATATACATGACCAGGGTCCAGAGGGAGAGGTTCACCGACCCCGCCGAGTACGAGAAGGTGAAAGACAGCTACATACTTGACAGAAAGATGGTGGAGAACCACGGCAAGAAGGACGTGGTGATAATGCACCCCCTCCCCAGGGTGAACGAGATCGCCACCGATGTAGACGACCTGCCCAACGCCTGGTACTTCCGCCAGGTGAAACACGGCATCTACACCCGCATGGCCCTCATCGCCCTAGCACTAGGCCTCTGGGAGGACTAACCCCCCCCAGAGGGGGCTCACCCCCCCTTCTGTCTGACCTGGAATAGGCAGTGGGGGTCGTCCTTCGTGAGTATCTCAGGTATCTGGACATCCAGGTCAGTGCGGTAGGCCTGCCAGAAGGCGTGGTGGAAATACTGGCAGTAGAGCAGGCCCACATCGTTGCACCCCCTCTCCCGCCAGATGCGCTCATGGGTGCAGAGGTATACGTAGCTCTCCAAGTAGTCGTCGGTGAAGACCTTCCTAGTCTTCCTGGTGTCGGGGTGGCTGGGCAGGTCGTAGTGCTCGAATAGGCTCCTAAGGTTGAGGGGCAACCCCATCTCCTGGTGCCTCCGCCTGAGGCGCTCCCCCCTCACCTCCCCATACCTCTTAATCGCCCGGATCAAGGCCTCCCGGCCCTCCTCCCCGAAGCTGTCCACCATCTCCCGAGCCATAACACAGTAAAGCAGAGCCCAGAGGTCGGCGAACTCAGCTACCTCAGACCTTTCAACCATGGACATAAAGAACCGTTAAACCGTTTAACCTCTTCTAGCGGCTCAAGGCTCCACCAGACTCAGCTCCAAGACCACGGGGTTAGCTGCATCAGGGCACGCGTGGCGGGCCACCCTCCTCCCCTCCTCGTCCCGGGCGAAGGCCACCTCTCCCCCCATCGCCATGGCGTACACCTTGGGGAGGACGCTGTAGAGAGCGTGCAGGCACAGCCTGCCCTCAATGGTGTGATCCTCCCAGTCGAAAACCGCCTCATCGCCGGGCCTGTGGCCCGCCTGGCAGTGCCCCCTCTGGCTGACTACCTTGACCCTAACCTTGACCATGGGATAGCCCTCTCTCCTCTGGGAGAAAAGCCTTCCCGCCGGTTAAACATTTATCTATCCCCCTTGAGTATTCTGCCGCCACAAAGGGGAGTGGGTGAGACGTCTGAGACCAGCGTGGTGGGCAGGATCAAGGGGTTCCTCTCCCGCCAGAGCCACAACTATAGGATGATGCTGGTGAGGTCAGCTGGCGCCAACTTCCTCTACAACCTTACAGGCCAGTACACCAGCATATACGTGAAGGCGCTGGGCGCAGACAACATCATGCTGGGCGCCATGAGCAGCCTAAGCGCCTTCATAAGCATGTTGATCAGCCTCCCCGTGGGCTACATCACCGACAGATACAACCTGAGGAAGGTTCTGGGGGCCGGTATGTTGTTGAATATCGTGATGATCGCTTTGTACGCCTTCGCCGAGGACTGGAGGTGGGTGGTGGTGGCCATGGCCATAAACCCCCTCACCATGGCCCTCATGTTCCGAAGCCAGCAAGTCATGGTCATCAACGGCTTAAAAGTGAAAGACCGCGCCACGGGGATGGGGCTCAGGATGCAGGCAGCCATGGCCGCAGGGCTAGTAGCCCCCCTATTCGCCGCCATGGCCGTAAACCGATTCGGGGGGCTGACCCTGGAGGGGATCCGCCCCCTCTTCAAGGCCCGCCTGGTGGGCCTCATCATCCTATACGCCTACGTGTATCTCCGCACCCAGGACGAGGCCCCCGCCCCCAGGGAGGAGGCCAGCGGAGGCTTCGTCTCCGACTTCCGGGAGGTGTTGGAGGGTGGGGGGAGGAAGCTGTGGGTGATGATCCTGGTGGGGGTTCTAGGCGCCTTCGTCTGGAGCACCCTGGAGAACTTCGCCTTCCTCTACGCCGCGGAGGTGAAGGGGGCCACCAGCGTCCAGCTGGGGCTGATGCCCACCTTCGAGACCATAGCCACACTGGTCTTCTCCACCCCGCTAAACCGGTTGGCCGACACCCGTGGACGCAAACACGCCTTCATACTGGTCCGCCCCCTCCTCTGGCTGGGCTTCGCCATAGCCATACTCGCCCCCGACCCCCGCTGGCTCATAGCCTCCTGGTTCCTGAGGGGCGTGGCCCTCAGCACCAGCGCCTACCAGACCCTGCTCTTGGAGATGGTGCCCCCCGAGCAGAGGGGCCGCTGGCTGGGCCTGAGCAACACCTTCAGCGCCATGGCCCGTGTCGCCGCCCCCCTGGTGGGAGGCCTCCTCTACGACAGCGCCTTTCCATGGCTGGTCTTCGCCTTCCCCCTGGCCATAGACATGTTGATACGCATACCCATACTCCATCTCTGGGTCCCCGAGACAGGTGAGGCACAGCAAAGAGTTTAGTAGAGCCCACTCCTTCCACCTGAGGCGAATCCCCGGTTTAAGGGTCAAGGAGGTTAAGGCTGACCCCTTAGTGGGGCTGAGGCCTGTTGGGGGTTTGCCTCCAGGAATACTCGGCCTCAGGGTGGTGGCCCAGCGGAAGAAGGGGGCTCATACCCTCCCCCCGGGAAAAGCTGTGTACGCCTGCCACATGTAACTCTATATAGATGATTCACACCATATTGTCCGTTGATCCGGTGGGGCGGGGGTGTGTGGAGGCGGACTATGATCCTTCGAGCTGGGAGCTCACCAAGCGTCTACTGGGCTACATGCGGCCGTTCCTCCACATATTCGCCGCCATCCTCGCGACGGCGCTCGGACGGCAGGCCCTGTTCTCGCTGGTCTCGCCGCTGCTCGTGATGCTGATCATCGACTACGTCCTCGTCCCCGTCTCCCCCGGCCAGACCAACTGGTTCCTGGAGCTGCTGAAAGACTGGACAGGCGTCAGCGAAGGCATCGGCCTGCTCGTCGTCCTCTGCTCCCTCATCGTGGTCCTCGCCGTCGTGAGGGGGGCCTTCGCCGTCGTTCACATCACCATGCGGGCGACCCTGTCGCAGCGCATCCTGCGGGTCATGCGGCGGGACTTCTACCGCAGCCTCATCAACAAGTCCTTCAGCTACCTGGACAAGGTTCTGACGGGTCAGATCATCAGCCGCATCACGAGCGACATGGGGGCCATCGACCTGTTCTACGCCGAGACCGTGCGCGAGATCTTCCGGCACGGGATGCAGTTCCTGCTCACCATCTACATCCTCCTCCAGTTCGACGTCTCCCTCACCGCCATCTGCTGCATCCCCCTCCCCTTCATCTTCCTCACCACAAGGCTCTACTCCAGCAAGGTGAAGCCCCACCTGCAGCGGAGCAAAAACCGGTTCGGCGCCCTCAACTCGGTGCTGGTCGAGGGGATCGTCGCCCACAAGCTGATCAAGGCCTTCGGACAGGAGGAGGTCTTCCTAGAGCGGTTCAACGTCGAGAACCGCGAGTACCTCGGCGCGACCCTGAAGGCCTCGTCCATACAGGCCCTCTACAGGCCCTCGTCCTCGGCGATGGTCGCCGTCGGCGTCGCGCTGATCATCGTCTAGGGCGGGCTGAGGGTGCTGAGGGGGAGCCTCACCATAGGCGAGATGATCCTCTTCGCCACCTACTTCACCCAGCTGGTCGGCCCCATGCGGATGTTCGCCCGGCTCATCGAGTTCTATCAGGACGCCATCGCCAGCGCCAGGCGCGTCTTCGAGATCATGGACCTGGGCGCGGATGTCCCCGAGGCGGAGAACCCCCTCGAGCTGCCCCGGCTCAGGGGGGCCATCGAGTTCGAGAACGTCTCCTTCGCCTACGAGGGCACCGAGGAGACGCTGAGGGACGTCTCCCTGAGCATCCGGCCGGGGGAGAAGGTCGCCCTCATGGGGTTCGTGGGCTCGGGTAAGACCACCCTCGCCGAGCTGGTGCCCCGCTTCTACGACGTCTCCAAGGGCCGGGTCCTGGTCGACGGGTACGATGTCCGCGACGTCTCCCTCAGCTCGCTGAGGAGCCAGATCGGCATCGTGCTTCAGGACGTCTTCGTCTTCTCGATGACCGTCAGGGAGAACATCGCCTTCGGCAAGCCGGACGCGACGGACGAGGAGATCATACGGGTGGCGAAGGCGGCCCAGATCCACGACTTCATCGAGTCGCTGCCCATGGGCTACGATACCGTCGTCGGCGAGAGGGGGCTGACGCTGTCGGGCGGCCAGAGGCAGCGGATCACCATCGCCCGCACCCTCCTCACGGACCCGGCCATACTCATCCTGGACGACTCGACGTCGAACGTGGACGCGGAGACGGAGGTGCTCATCAGGAAGGCCATCGACGCCCTGCT
>CAYWWV010000013.1:29116-33007 GCA_964462185.1 uncultured Candidatus Bathyarchaeia archaeon
CTCGCTGGAGTCGACGGAGCGCAGGCTCAGCGACCTCGACCTCGTCAGGAGGCTCATCAGGGTCTACATGATGCGCCACAAGCCCCTCGTACTCGTGGTGGCGGTGCTTATCGTCGCCAAGATGGCCGCGACCCTGGCGGGCCCCTACATCTACAAGGTGGCCATCGACTTCTTCATAAGGGAGAACCCCAGCGCAGGCGGGCGGTGGCTCGCCGACCTCATGGAGTCGCTGGCCGCGGCCCTGAGCCGCTCCCCCCAGCCCGGCGTCGGGGCGGTCCTCGCCGTCGCGGCGTCCATGTACGTCCTGGTGGCGCTGACGCTCTGGGCGGTCACGTCCCTTCAGACGTACTACATCGACAAGCTGGGGCAGACCATCATCGCGGACATCAGGTCTGACTTCTTCCGCCACCTGGAGGACCTCTCCCAGCGGTTCTTCGAGCACGGCAACACGGGGCGGCTGGTCTCACGGGTGACCAACGACGCCGAGGCCCTGAAGAAGCTGATGTCGACAGGGATCATCGGCCTCGCGGCGGACTGCGTCCTCGCCGTCGCCATCGTCGCCACCATGCTCCTCCTGGACCTGCAGCTCACGCTGATAGCCCTGATGATCGCGCCGCTGCTGATGGTCGTCAGCAGGGTCTTCCAGAGGGTGATCAGGAGGGCGTGGCGGGTCGCCAGGCTGAGGGTGGCCTCCCTAACCGCGAAGGTGCAGGACCTGATGTACGGGGCGAAGGTGACGAAGGCCCTGACCCAGGAGAGGCGGTCGCTCCAGGAGTTCGACGCCGTCAACGAGCAGAACATGCGGGCCCAGATCCACGCCGAGACGGTCTCCGTGGCCTTCAACGTCACCGTCACCGTGCTGAGCGCCCTCACAACGGCCCTCATCTGGTTCATCGGGGGCCAGCAGGTCCTCGCCGCCCGCCACACGCTGGGCGACCTCGTCGCGTTCTCCCAGTACGCCACGACCTTCTTCACCCCCATCCAGAACATATCCCTCTTCTACGGCGAGATCCAGAGCGCCCTGGCCGGCGCCGAGCGCATATTCAACGTGCTGGACGTCGAGCCCGAGGTGACGGAGGCCCCCGACGCAGTCGACCTGGACGAGGTGAAGGGCCTCGTCGAGTTCAGAGACGTGAGCTTCAGCTACGTGAAGGGGCAGCCCGTGTTGAAGGGGATCTCCTTCAAGGCGCATCCAGGGGAGTACCTCGCCATCTTCGGCCCCACAGGCGCCGGCAAGTCCTCGGTGATCAACCTCATCGGCCGCTTCTACGACCCCGACGAGGGAGTGGTCACGATAGACGGGGTCGACCTGAGAAGGATCAGGCTGGCGTCGATAAGGCGGCACGTGGCCATCGTCCTACAGGAGCCATACCTCTTCTCCGGGACCATCAGGTACAACCTCAAGTTCGGGCGCCCCGAGGCCTCCGACGAGGAGATGGCACGCATCTCCAAGCTGGTCGGGGTTCACGACGCCATCACGAGGCTGGAGAGGGGGTACGACACGGAGATGGAGGAGCGGGGCACCAACCTCTCATACGGGCAGAGGCAGCTCATCTGCCTCGCCAGGGCCCTCATAGCCGACCCCAAGGTCCTGGTCATCGACGAGGCGACCTCGAGCGTCGACCCCTACACGGAGTCGCTCATCCAGAACGCGCTGAGGAGGGAGATGGAGGACCGCACCGTGATCGTCGTCACCCACCGCGTCTCCACCGTCCGCGACGCGGATCGGATCATCGTCCTCGACGGGGGGCGTATAAAGGACATAGGCCCCCACGAGGAGCTCGTGAAACGGAACGATCTTTACCGGGAGCTGTGCTCCATGCAGCTGGTCTCGGTGCCCGAGAGGGTGGGGGGTGATTGAGTCGATGGGGGACTCACGCGATCGGTCCAGCCTTAACGGGACCTTCCTGGCCTTGGTACTCATCGGGTTCTTCGCCCGTTTGAGCTACAGCATGGCGCGAACGCCGGTTCTGGCGCTCTTCGCGAGAGCCCTGGGGGCTTCCTCCACTGCCATCGGGCTGGTGGTGGGGATGTCGACGGTGACCGGCATCTTCTTCAAGGCGCCGGCGGGCACCCTCTCTGACGTCTACGGGCGGAGGGCGGCGCTCCTGGCCTCGGTGCTGGTGTTCGGCCTCATGCCCTTCTCCTACCTCCTCGTCCACGACTACCGCCTCCTCATCGTCATCCGATTCTTCCACGGCTTCGCCACGGCCATCTATGGGCCCGTCGCCATGGCGGTCATCATCGACATCGCCGGAGACCGGAAGGGGCAGCTCATGGCCACCTACTCCTCCATCTCCATCCTCGGAAGCCTGATAGCGGCGCCCCTGGGCGGAGGCCTCCTCCAGCTTCTGGGCGGCGACGACCCCTCACCCCACGTCTTTCGCTTGGTCTACCTCGTGGTGGGCTGCATAGGCAGCGTCTCCCTCCTGCTGGTCCTGGCCCTGTGGCGCCGGCTTCCAAGCCGCCCCTCGCCAGAGCCGCCAACCCTCAGGGAGGTGATGGACAAGTTCCGGGAGGACGTGGTGGCGGTGGTGACCGACGTGCAGGTGCTCCTGACGAGCGCCATGGAGGGGGTGCAGAACCTGACGGTGGGGGCGCTGGAGGCCTTCCTCCCCGTCTACATCACCGCCACGGCCGGGCTGACTTCGTTCCACGCCGGCGTCCTCTGGGGCATCCAGCTCGTCGTCCTAGTCCTCATCCGCCCCATCATGGGCAGGGTCTCCGACGTCCACGGCCGGAAGCCCCTCATCACGGCGGGGATGCTGCTCTGCGTCGTCTCCTTCATCCTCTACCCGGCGACCAAATCCTTCATAGCCCTCTGCGGCCTCACCCTGGTCTTCGGCCTGGGGGAGGCCATGGTGACCTCCTCCACGGCGGCCATGGTGGCGGAGATGAGCAAGGCGAGGGGGCACGGCACCTCCATGGGTGTCTTCGGCAGCCTCTGGGACATAGGCCACGCCGCGGGTCCCATCGCCACGGGCTTCCTCCTCTCCCGCCTCGGCTACCTCCCAGCCTTCGGGACCATCTCCGCCGTCCTCCTTGTAGCCACCGTCGCCTTCCAGATCGTCGTCAAGGAGCCAAGGAAGAAGTAAAAACCGCCCCGGCAGCTCCGCGGGACCATGTTGGCTATGACCCCGACGAACTCCTCGGATAACCCCTATAAGCGGGTTTTCGATTAGTTTATAAGACCACATTAGTATGGATGTGAGATAGCGGGGTAGGGCAGCCAGGTTAGCCCGTGGGGCTCATAACCCCAAGGTCGGTAGTTCAAATCTACCCCCCGCTACCAAGCTCCTTTTGTTAAAATAGGTTACAGTTACGGCCATTTTTCTAAAATATTTGAAATTGTAGCTCTCTCAAAGGATCTGTATAAATGAGGCTTACATATTAGATTTGTATTCAATAATCACAAGATAAAAAGGAGAAAAAAGTTAAATCATCCCTTTAGAATGAGGCCCGGATAATAAGTGCATGTAATTTTACCAATAGTTCAAGTATAGTCTATGTCATTAATGCGTTTGCAAACATAAACACTGCAGCAAGCATCGTGGTCCCGGCAAAAACAAGTTTAAGTTTGTCCGGGTCTGTCTTAACAGATAATCTTCCACCCAGTAATCCACCAACCACAGCAGCAGCGGCGATCGGAATCGCCCACTCTGGGTTAAAGTCACCACGCAGGGCATGACCAATGAAACCAGATGTAGCCGTAGCAGCAACCATCGCCGAAGAGGTACCAACCGCTATTCGCATAGGAACACCACATGCAAGCACCATCAAAGGAATCTTAAAAGACCCCCCTGAAACTCCTGCGAGCCCAGCAGCAAGCCCAGTACAGAAAGTAACAGGTACTGCGACCCATAAAGGAACAGCGTATCTATAACCACCAAA
>CAYWWV010000014.1:0-18998 GCA_964462185.1 uncultured Candidatus Bathyarchaeia archaeon
TGATCCGTGCTTGGGGTGCACGTGACCGTGAGTTCAAATCTCACCGGTCCCACCACCGTGTTGGGAGAGGTTTTAAATTAGGCGGCTGGGCTTCTTTGAGCGGTATGAAGGCCGACAAGGAGATCGACTGCGTGGGGCTTTTCTGCCCCGAGCCCATCTTCAGAGCCCGCACGGCTTTGGATGAGATGGGGGAGGGCCAGGTTTTGAAGGTGGTGTCCGACGACCCGGCGGCGGAGGAGGACCTGCGGAGGCTGGCATACAGGCTGCGCTACGAGGTCTTGGAGGTCACCCGCGACGGCGACCAGGTCACGGTTTACATCAGAAAGTAAGCCGGCGGGCCGCGGGTCGAGGGCTTTGGCCAATGTTTTAATCTCGTGGTTGTAGAGGGGTCTTATTGTCCATGCAGGTTTATCTCGACTACGGGGCTGGGAGGCCCGTGGACCCCAGGGTCCTAGAGCTGGTCTCCAGGTGCCACCGTGAGGTCTACGGGAACCCCTCCAGCTTCCACAGCAAGGGGTTCCAGGCCCTGGAGGTCTTGGGGGAGGCGAGGCGGAGGGTGGCCCACCTGGTGGGGGCGGATGAGGGGGAGATCGTGTTCACCTCGGGGGCGACGGAGTCCAACAACCTGGCCCTCCTGGGAGCGGCCAAGAGGGCCAAGGGGAGGCGAAAGCTGGTCCTCTCCGCCGTGGAGCACATCAGCGTCCTGAACATTGGTAAGGCTCTTTCCCGGGAGGGGTTCACGGTGGAGCACTGCCCCGTGGACAGGCTGGGCGTCCTGGACCTGGGGGCCTTGGAGGACCTGGTGGACGAGGAGACGGCGCTGGTGAGCGTCATGGCGGCCAACGGCGAGATAGGCACCATCGAACCCATAAAGGAGGCCGCGGAGATAGCCCACGACACCGGGGCCCTCTTCCACAGCGACGCCACCGCAGCCCTCGGACAGATACCCCTCAACGTGGGGGAACTCAACGTGGACCTCCTCACCATGAGCAGCAACGACATCTACGGCCCCCGGGGCGTCGGCGCCCTCTACATACGAAAAGGGGTCAGCGTGGCCCCCCACATGATCGGGGGAGGACAGGAGAGGGGGCTGAGGTCTGGCACCGAGAACATCCCAGGAATCGCGGGGATGGGCCTAGCCGCGGAGATCGCCGGGGAGGAGATGGAAGCAGAGGCGGAGAGGCTGCGGGGCTTGAGGGACGCCCTCATCCAAGGCATCCTAGAATCCATACCCGAGAGCCACCTCAACGGCCACCCCACCCTCCGCCTCCCAGGCAACGCCAACATACGCTTCAGCTACATCGAGGGAGAGGCCCTGGTCATGAGCCTGGACGCCGTAGGGGTCCAGGTGAGCACGGGTTCGGCCTGCGCCGCCAAAACCCTGGAGCCAAGCCACACCCTCCTGGCCTGCGGCTTGAAACACGAGGAGGCCCACGGCAGCCTGGTCTTCACACTGGGAAAAGATAATAACCTCCAACAGGTGGAGTATGTGGTCGAGGAACTCCCGGGGATCGTGGCCAGGCTCAGAGCGATGTCCCCCCTAACCCCGGAGGAGTTGCGGCAAGATGTATAGCGAGAAAGTCTTGGATCACTTCAAAAACCCCCGAAACGTGGGGGAGATACCCGACGCCGACGGCGTGGGCACGGTGGGCAACCCAGTATGCGGGGACATGATGACCATATATATCAAGGTGAAGGACAACAGGATCGAGGACATCAAGTTCAAGACCTTTGGCTGCGGCGCCGCCATAGCCACCAGCAGCATGACCACTGAGATGGCCAAGGGTAAGACCCTGGAGGAGGCCCTGAAGATCACCAGGCAGGATGTGGCCGACGCCCTGGGGGGACTGCCCCCAGTGAAGATGCATTGCAGCAACCTGGCCGCAGACGCCTTGCACGCGGCTATAAAGGACTACTTGGAGAAAAAGAAGGAGAGCAAGGCTAAATGCGGGATATGTGGCCTGGAGACGGAGGGCGAGGACTGCCAGCTCATGGTGGTGGTCCAAGACGAGGGGGGCCGCGAGGTCAAGGCCTGCTGCACCCACCTCCACGAGGCCCAGACCACGGATAAGGATAAATAGACGATTGGAGAAGGCTCTAGGATAGGGAACGCTTTGAACAGGGCAAAGATTGCTTCAGGCATATCTGCCGTTATGAATGCCCCCCTGTTGACGCTGGCAACCTTCCTCCCCCTGGTATACCTCTACGGGGGTGAGAGGTGGCCCATTTACTTGACGGTCTCCTCCCTCTTCGGCTCCGTCCTACCCCTGGTGGGGGTCTACGTACTCCTCAAACGCGGCTATATCAGCGACTTCTACGCCGATAAACGCGAGGAAAGGTTCCTCCCCTTCCTCTCCACCATATTCTGCTACCTGGTGGGCACCCTCGCGCTCATCTACTTAAAGGCGCCCGCACCCATCACAGCGCTCATGGCCTGCTACATCATCAACGGCGTGGTCCTGGCCACCATCACCCTGAAGTGGAAGATCAGCATCCACGCCAGCGGCGTGACCAGCCCCGTCACCGCCCTGGTCTACCTCATGGGGAGTAGGCTGGCTCCTCTTTTCTTGCTGGTGCTTCCCGTGATGTGGGCCCGCATGGAGCTTAAGGCTCACAGCAAGTGGCAGCTGACCCTGGGGGCCATCCTGTCCAGCCTGCTAACCTGGATACAGATGGCCTTCTACATCAACCACATATTCATCTAGGTCCCAGAGTCCTCCAGGACCCTGCGGGCCACTCCCAGTCCGAACTCGTAGGCCTCCCGCCACTCCTCCGCCGTGGGCTTGAAGCTGCACTGGGGGGCGCCCTCCAAGAGCTCCAGTCCCCCCAGCTTCAACTGCTCCTCCACAAACCTCACCGCACCCCCAGACCAGCCCAGGCTCCCGAAGGCCGCACCCAGCTTACCGTAGGGCTTCAAGCCCCGCAGGTAGGCCAGGAAGCCGGCCACGGTGGGGTATACGTGGTTGTTGAGGGCGGGGCTTCCCACCAGGACGGCCTTGGCCTCCAAGACCTCGGTGACCACGTCGCTGCGGTGGGTTTCCCTCAAACAGTAGACTCGGCAGTCCACCCCGCCTTGGGCCACGCCCTCGGCTATGGCGTAGGCGAGTTCCCGGGTGCTCCCCCACATGGTGTCGTAGGCCACCACCACCTTGGGCTGGGAGTAGCCATCCACCCACTTGGAGTATCCCTCCACTATGGCGCCCGGGCTCCCCCTCCAAACCACGCCGTGGCTGGGGGCGATGACCTCCACCGGCACCCCCTCCAGCTGTTTGAGGGCCCTCCTCACAGCAGCCCTCAGGGGCATCAATATGTTGGCGTAGTAGGCCGTGGCCTCTTGCCAGAGGACGCCCTGGTCCACCTGGTCGTCGAACCTCTGGGAGGAGGCCAGGTGTTGCCCGAAGGCGTCGTTGCTCAGCAGGACCCGGTCCTCGGGGATGTAGGAGACCATGCTGTCGGGCCAGTGGGCCATGGGGACCTCCACGAAGCTCAGGGTCTTGCCACCCAGGTCCAGGGTGGGCCTCTCCTTGATGGTGGTCACCGGCAGCGCCCCGTAGTATTTCTCCAGGGTGGCCTTGCCCCGCGGCGAGGCCACTATCTCCGCCTGGGGGGCCTCCCGGTGCAGCCTGGCTATGGTGCCGCTGTGGTCGGGCTCAGCGTGGTTGGAGACCAGGTAGTCGATCTCCCCCAACCCCACATACTCCTCGATGTGCCGCACCCACTCCTCGTAGAACCTGGACTTAACCCCGTCCACCAGGGCCACCCTATCCCCCACCACCAGATACGAGTTATAGGTGGTGCCCCTGTGGGTGATGTACCCGTGGAAGTCACGGATATCCCAGTCGACGGCGCCCACCCAGTGGACACCGTCAGCTATCTCAACCATTGATTGAATCCACCCGCCGTGGTTTAAAAACCTGCAGAACCCATTAATATGAGGGGTGGGAGAGGGAATCCCATGCCCGTTATGGTTTCCAGGAGGGTGGCTGCCCTGGTTTTGGCTGCCGTGGCCCTAGTGGCTGCCGGGGCAGGGGTCTACACCGCCCGGTTGTTGAGGGGTGGGAGATACGGGGAGGTCTCCGTGGGGGAGGCCTATGGGTTGATGGAGGAGGGAGGGGTCCTGCCCTTGGATGTGCGGACCCCCGAGGAGTTCGCCGGGGGCCACCTGGAGGGGGCGGTGAACATCCCTGTGGACAAGTTGGAGGCCAGGCTGGACGAGCTCCCCAGGGACCAGCCCCTCCTGGTCTACAGCAGGACGGGGAACAGGAGCAGCAGGGCCCTAGACATCCTACGGGACGCGGGATTCACCCAGGTCTACCACATGAGCCAGGGGATAACCGCCTGGATCCAGGAGGGATACCCCACCACCACGGGTTGAAACTCTTTAATCCAAGAAAAGTGGTTCTTCTTGTACATGAAGCCCGCCGTCTCCACCCTACACCTCCTGGATAGGCCCCTGGAGGAGGCCCTCGCCCCCCTGCTGGAGCTGGGGATCCCCCGGTGGGAGGTGGCCGACAGCGGATACCACGCCCTCAACCCCAAGAGGGTGGAGAGGCTTCAATCCATCAAGGCCGACTACGGGGTGGAGTTCAGCGTCCACGCCCCCTACTCCGACACCAACCTCTCGGCCGACGACGACCTCATACGGGAGTGGATCCTCAAGCGACTGAGGGCCTCCATCCGTTTCGCCTCGGAGCTGGGGGCCCGTTACCTGGTGGTCCACCCGGGGTGGAGCCCACCCACCGAGCGGTTCCAGCGGGGGCGGGCCTGGAGCACCAACCTGAGGAGCCTCCACTGGCTTCTCAGATACGCCGGGGAGTACGGCGTGGAGTGTTTGATGGAGAACGTGCCCAACCCCACCCCCTACCTCCTGGTGACCCTGGACGACTTCTTATTGTTCCACGAGGAGATGAACCCCCCCATGGGCTACGTGTTGGATGTGGCCCACGCCCACCTCCTAGGCGAGGAGCTCGACTTCATCGAGGCCCTGGGCCCCCACATACGCCACGTACACGTGAGCGACAACCACGGCCAGAGCGACGATCACCTCCCCCTGGGGGAGGGGGACGTCAACTGGCCCCGGGTTTTGGACGCCCTCGACGACCAGGGATACCAGGGTTGGCTGGTGGTGGAGAGCTACACGGGGGTGGGGGAGAGCATAGAGTTCTTGGAGTCACTCCTCTAAAAGGGGGACCTCTAAGACCTGTAGGTCCCTGGCCACCACCACCCTGGGGAAGGCCCCCTGGGCCTCCTCCAAGACCCTCTCCATGTCGGGGTAGCGGGGGCTTATATGGGTCAAAACCAGGAGGCCCACCCCCGCCTCCGCCGCCACCCGGGCCGCCTGGAGGGCGGTGGAGTGGCCGTCCTCCGCGGCCCTCCCAGCCAAGTCCTCCAGGAAGGTGGCCTCGTGGACCAGCACGCTGGCCCCCCGGGCAAACTCCACCAGCCCCTCGAAGGGAGCGGTGTCCCCCGTGTAAACCAGGCTCCTCCCGGGGCGGGGTGGGCCGCAAACCATGTGGGGCTCCACCAGGCGGCCCTCCACCTCCACCGCCTCCCCCCGCTGGAGGCGGCCCCAGAGGGGGCCCTCAGGCACTCCCAGCCGCCTGGCCTCCTCGGGGTGGAACCTCCCTGGCCTCGGGGCCTCCTCCACGCGGTAGCAGAAGGACTCCACTGTGTGTTTGGCCTCTAGGGCCACCACCCTGTAGTCGGCCTCCTCCACCACTACTCCCCCGCCTCCCAGCTCCTCCACGAAGACGGGGAAGGTGGGTGGGCCCAGGGTGTCGGAGGTGCACTGGATGAACCTGGCCAGCCCGCTGGGCCCGTAGATGTGGAGGGGCTCCTCCCTGCCCAGGAGGGACATGCTCTGAAGCAGGCCGGGTAGCCCCAACACGTGGTCGCCGTGGAGGTGGGAGACCAAGACGTGCCTCGTCTTGCGGAACCCCACCCTGGCCCGCACCATCTGCCTCTGAGTCCCCTCCCCACAGTCCAACAAGAGAATACGCCTTCCTAGCCTCACGGCCAAGGCTGGGCTGCTCCTCGCCTCCGTGGGCATGCTCCCACTGGTCCCCAGGAATACTATTCTCACCTCAGGGCCCCCAGGCACCCTCCCCCAGCGCAGCGACTAGAGGGGGCGGAAGGTGAGAGTCTTGTCGGAGACCACCATCTCGTACATCTGGTTGGGGTAGGGCTGGAGGTTGAAGCTCTCCAACTCCTCCGCCGTGAAGTTGATGGTGAGCTTCCTCTGCTCGTAGGTGTTGTCCTGGGCGCCTGGGAGGATGCCCTGGAAGCTCTTGGTCACCTGAACCACCATCTTGTTGATCTCCTCGGGAACATCGGGGCTGCTCACCATAACCATGGGGGGCCTGGTGCGCACCTCAACGAACTCCACCTGGAAGGCCTCCCGGCTCTCAGGATCCCTCAAAGCCTTAACCGACTGCACCTTGAGCTTAACCCGGCTAGATATCATCCCCTTGAAAAGCGGGGCGCCCCGTGATATTCTTATCGGTCCAAGCCCTGGAGGGCCTCGGCCAGGAGCCCCGCCACCGAGACAGTCTCATAGCTGGACTCCACCGTGTCTGTGGCCACCACCCGGACGGCGCCAGCGTTCCTCAGCCTCTCGAAGGCCCCGGGCACGGGGAGCACGTGGGTGCAGGCGGCTGCCACTCGGCGGGCCCCCAACTCCCTGAGGGCTTGGATGGCCTTGCTCATGGTGCCCCCGCTGCTGATGATGTCGTCGAAGACCACCACGTCCCGCCCCTCCACCTCCACGGAGCCCCCTGTGATGGCCGTCTCCCCCGTCACCCGGTCGCGGGTCTTCTCGAAGAAGGCCATCCCGCCCCCCAGCACCTTGGAGGCCTTCTCCACCACGCCCCGCCTGCCCAGGTCGGGTGAAAGGCTGAGAGCCCCCTGGAACCCCGTGTCCCTCATGTATCCCGCCAGGAGGTTTACGGCGGATACGTTGGTGACCCTCAGGCGGTGGTTATTCTCTAGGTTGGAGAGGCTCTCCTCGTTGTGGACGTCCACCACCACCAGGTCGGAGACCCCTGAGGCCTCCAGGAGGCCCAGCACCACATCCAGGCTCAACGCCTCCCCCCTGAGGAACCTCTTGTCCTGTCGGGCGTAGGCCAAGTAGGGTATGACGGCCACCACGCGTCGGGCCCCCAGGTCTCCGAGGGTGCGGGCCAGGAGGAAGGCCTGCATGAGTTTCCTGTCGGGCTCGGGGGCGGTGGTCTGGACGAAGGCCACCGTCTCGCCCTCCACCTCCCCCGTCACCCGTATGTAGTTCTCCCCGTCGGGGAAGATTTTATGGTTGATGAAGAGGGGCTCCACACCCATCCTTCGGGCCACTTCCTCGCCCAGGCTGGTGGATGCGGGCCCAGGGACGACTATCATACTGTGGTATTGTGGGGTGTGGAGGTATATAGTTGGCGGTTTCAGATGGAGAGGAGGTAGAGGGCTAGGGAGGCCAGGACGGCTGCCACCCAGACCCCCTTGTCCCATTGGACCACCTTGGCGCCGTCGAATATGCCGAAGGGGATTAGGTTGAAGAGGGATAGGCTGGCGTTGATGTTGGTGCCTATGGTGGCGAGGGAGGCGATGGTTGTGGAGCCTGTGGTGAGGCGTAGGGCTAGGAAGAGGGTTCCCATGGCTATGTTGGAGAGGGGGCCGGCTATGCTGATCCTCCCGTAGTCGTCCCAGTTTGTCAGGCCTGAGACCATGACGGCGCCTGGGGCTATCAACTTGAAGGGGGATACTAGGCTGAGGAGGGTGAGTAGGAGGCCTTGTTGGCTGAGTTTGAACTCGGCCCAGTAGCCCAGTTTCTGGGCTGCGAATTTGTGGGCCAGCTCGTGGAGGATGAAGGCCAGGGCGTAGATGAGGAGGGCCCCCAGCATGAACAGGGGTCTAAAGACCATCAGCCTCCAATAGCTGCTTAGGAGGATCAACATGATGGCCCCCATGCCCACGGCCAGGTCTCGGAGCTCGTTGCGGCCCCAAAGGCCTAGAATGCTTCTCCTTGGGGGGGCTCTGTAGCCGGTGTAGGTTCTTTGGGGTTGGGGCTCCCAGCGGGGTTTGGACTGGTAGAGGCCTGGGCAGTCGTGGAACTCGGGTAGTCGGTGCTCCGCACAGAAATACCCCCCGCAATACTTGCACCTGAAGGGCATGTACTCGTCTTTGCCGCAGTAGTCACAGGCGACCATGGGGCCGTATCCCTGGTTTAGAGGGAGGGTGACCTATATATGATGTGGGGGTGGGGGGCCTTGTTTTAAGGGGGTTGGCCATCTAAGACGCCGTGGAGAGTTGGAGGTTCTACCTCTCCCAGAGCCCCAGGGCTCCCTTGGGGGCTTGGGTGAGGCGGAGGGATTGCGTGTCCCCAGGTTCATCAAGAGCTACTCAGGGGGGCCCCAGCCTGTCGAGGTGGAGCTGGAGGGCTTAAGGCCCTAGGGAGGCCCCCAGCCTTTAAGAACCCAAACCCCCTACTCTGGGTGATGTGCTTGGAGATCAAAGCCGTGCTGCTGGACTTCGGGGGCACCCTTGGGGAGGGGGGGCTTGACTGGGACTCCTACCACCGTTCCATCCAGGCCTACCTGTCCAGCCTGGGCCACGGCGTCGCCCTCAAACAGGTGAAACAGGCCCTGGCAAGCGCCCTGGCCAAGCTGGAGCGGAGGAGGAGCAAGGGCCTGGAGTCCACCTTCGAGGAGGTCTACTCCTGGTTCCTGGCCGAGCTGGGCATCCCCCCCAACGGGGAAACCCTGGAGTGGCTCCACAGAAACTTCAAGAACCACTACAAGAACAGCTTCTACCCCTGCGTAGAGGCCGTGTTGGAGGAGCTCTCCACCAGGTACAAGCTGGCGCTGGTGAGCAACACCATGAGCGACCAGCCCCGGGAGCTGCTGGCTGAGAGGGGGTGGGACAGGTTCTTCCAGGAAGTGGTCTGCAGCAGAGACCTGGGGGTCAGGAAGCCCAACCCCGAGATATTCTGGACGGTCCTGGAGCGGCTAGGGGTGGACCCCAGCAACGCCGTCCACGTGGGGGACAGCGTGGAGGCCGACATGAAGGGGGCCCAGGCCGCCGGCCTCCTAGGGGTCTGGGTGAGGAACCCCGGCCAACCGGCTTGGAGTGGGCACGCCGTGGACTCCATCTGCCAGCTCCCAGACCTGTTGAGGCAGCTGGACTGCTGCTCGGAAAACTAAGCGGGGGCGTGCCTCGACGGGTATGTCGATCCTAACCTGGTTCCAAGGATTGGGACTCAGCTACAAGATGGGGGCAGCGGTCTTCGCCTTCACGGCCGCCAGCTACAGCACCCTCTTCTACCTGGGGAGGAAGTGGAGGAGGAGGCTGGAGGAGGAGGGGCGTGGATACTGGCAGGCCCCCAAGGAGGAGCGGATAAACGAGCTCATGGCCGACTACTGGCAGCCCAGGCTCACATCCCTCCTATACGGGCTGGCCTACTTCTCCAACGGCTTCGTACGAACCACCTTCAGCCTCTGGGTGCCCATATACCTCCTGGACGAGGCAGGGGTCTCCGTCTCCGAGGCCAGCCTCTTCGTGGGCCTAATGTACGTGAGCTGGAGCTGGAAGACCTTCGTCGGCCTCATAGCAGACCTCTTCCCCCTCAAGTGGCGGGGCAGGCTCTACAAGAGGAAGCCCTGGTTCCTGGTCACAGGCCTCCTCTACCTAGCGGGCCTAACGGTGATGGCCACCAGAGACATGGGGAACCTCCCAGTATGGTCGGGGCTGTTCCCCGCCGTCACCAGCGTCATCTCCGCCGGAGCCTTCTACGACATGGCTGCCGACAGCTTCGCCATCGACGTAACCCCCCCAGAGTACCACGCCCGGGTCATAGGCGCTGTGAGCACCTCCAGCCAGAGCCTGGGCTCAGCCCTGGCCACCATCATACCCCTCTGGCTCCTAGAGGTGGGAGGCTACAAGGCCGTCTTCACCCTGGCCTCGGCCACAGGCCTCACCTGCTTCCTATACCTGTTGGCCAAGGAGCCACCCGTGGCGGGGGAGAGGAGGATAAGCCGCGAGGCCGTGGCCTTCACCTTCACCGAGCCGGCGGTGGTGCTGGCATCCCTCCTCATGTTCTTCAGGGCCTTCACCGTCAACAAGATAACCGCCCCCCTGGGGGGGATGTTCAGCTTCACCATCCGGGAGGTCCTGGGTGGAGAGGTCTCCCAGGTGAGCACCCTGGGCCTGGTGGCTACGCTCGCCGGAATACCGGGTAGCTGGCTGGGGGGCAAGCTCAGCGACCAGATGGGCCACAAAAGGGCCTTCCTAGTTTCCTCCCTGGCATTCGCCGGCGCAGGCCTCCTCTGGACCACCATCGCTCCAGGGGCCGTGGTGTGGTTTACCCTGGTGGCCATGCTCAGCGCCTTCCTGGAGCGGTTCTGGACGAGCACCGTCTTCGCCATCATGGCCGACAGCACCCCCCTCGCCATGTCCAGCACCGTCTACCAGATGTATATGAGTTGGAGCTGGATCGGGAACATCCCCAGCAGCGTGATGATAGGGTGGCTCCTCGGCCGAGGCCTGGGCACCACGGCCCTGGTCACCTCCCTGCTGATGGCCCTGCCCCTGGCCCTGGGCCTACTAATAAAGCCCTTCGAGGCGGGGAAGGCCTCCAAGATATAGGGCCTAGCCCTTGAAGAGGCCTCTGATGGCCCTGACCACCTTGTCCTTGTCTGGGAGCACGTGGGCCTCCAGGGCTTTGTTGAAGGGGAGGGGTGTGTTGGGGTTGGCCACCCTGGCCACCGGCGCCTCCAAGCTGTGGAAGCCCTTCTCAGCGGCCAAGGCGGCCACCTCGGCCGAGAAGCCGCATCGCTCGTAGTCCTCGTCCACCACCACCAGCCGCCCCGTCTTGGCAAGGCTCCTTAGGATGGCCTCCTCGTCCAGGGGAACCAGGCTCCTTGGATCCAAGACCTCCACGCTCACCTCCCCCGCCAACTCATCGGCAGCCCTAACCGCCTCCCAAACCATGGCCCCCGCGGCCACCACCGTAACGTCGTCCCCCTCCCGCACCAGGTTGGCCACCCCCAGGGGGAGGGCGTACTCCTCCTCGGGCACAGGCCCCCTAAGGCCTTGGAGGAGGATGTGCTCCATGAACACCACGGGGTTGGGGTCCTCGATGGAGGCCAGTAGGAGGCCTTTGGCGTCGTAGGGGGTGCTGGGGGCCACCACCTTGAGCCCAGGCATGTGGGCGAACAAGGCGTGTAACGTCTCGCTGTGGGTGGCCCCGCTGCCCCCTCGGGCGCCGTAGATGGCTCGGAGCACCAGGGGCACCTGGACCACCCCTCCGGACATATAGGTGGTCTTGGCCATCTGGTTGAGGATCTGGTCCATGGCCACCAACCCGAAGTCCACCAGCATGAGCTCCACCACAGGCCTCCACCCCGCAATGGCCGCACCCACCCCGGCGCCGATGAAGGAGGTCTCCGTTATAGGGGTGTCCCGCACCCTCTCCCGGCCGAACTCCTCTCTAAGCCCCTTGGTGGCCTGCCTCCACGGGGCGGAGACGTTCTCCCCCATCAAGAAGACCTTGGGGTCCCTCCGCATGGCCTGGGCCAGGGCCTCCCGGACGGCCTCCGCGTAGGAGAGTTCCCGCGCCACGCTACTCACCCGCGTAGACCCCCTGGAACGCCTCCAGAGGCTCTGGCTGGGGGCTCCTCAAAGCGTACTGGGCGGCCTCCTGGGCCCCCGCCCTAGCCTCGGCCCATATCTCCTCCTCCACCTCCCTGGTCAGCACCCCCTCGGCCCTCAGCCTCTCCCCGTAGAGGGCCACTGGGCAGCCGGGGCCGCCCTCCACCCCCAGCCTCCTGACCCTGAACTCCAGGAGTGTGGGGCCATCCCCGCGCCTGGCCCTCTCCGCGGCCTCCCCGAAGACCCTGTAGACCAGCTCCACATCGCCGCCGTCGTAGGTCCCCCCAGGCATCCCGTAGCCGGGGGCCCTGGCGCTCACCTCGGGGACGCTCAGCTGGGGCCAGTTTATCCTGTGCTCCAGCATAACCTGCTCCTCGGGGGTGCTGCTGTTCTCGCAGACGAAGACCAGGGGCAGCCTCCAGCAGGCCGCCAAGTTCAACGTCTCCTGGACGCCTCCCTGGTTGCTGGCCCCCTCCCCAAAGTAGGCCACCGCCAGTCCCCCATCCCCCTCCAACTGGTGGGCCAGGGCGTAGCCGGCGGCCATGGGCACGCTGGCCCCAACTATGCCGTTGGCCCCCAGCGCCCCCACACTGGGGTCGAAAGCATGGTAGGGCCCCGCCTTCCCCCCGTTGAGCCCAGCTGCCCTCCCCGCCAGCTCGGCCATCAGCCTCTTGGGGTCCACCCCCTTGGCCAGGAGGTGGGCCAGAGGCCTGTGGGTGCTTCCAATCTGGTCGCAGGGGCCCAGGTGGGCGCTCACCCCAGCCGCCACGGCCTCGCCCCCCGCGCTCAGGCTCACATGGCCAAGGGAGCCGTTGTCCACCAGCTCCTTCACCTTGGCCTCGAAGGCCCTTATGCCGACCATGGTCCTGTAGAGGCCTATCCTGGCCTCCTCGCCTAATCCCGTCATGGGTATCCTGGGGGCGCGCAGAGGCTAAGAGTTTAACGATTCAACAGGAACAGGGCTGCGGTGAGCCAGAAGCCGGCGGCCAGTGCGGGGTGGAGGCCTCGAAGCTGGTATCGGGCGCCCCCCAGCCGCTGGACCCTTAACGCGGCTCCCGAGGCCAGGAGGAGGGAGGAGAAGAGGAGGGGGGGCCACAGCCAGGGTTGGGTCGAGGCGCAGAGCAGCCAGCTGGCAACCCCCGCGGCGCAGTGGAGCCAGATGCGGAGGGGGCTCGGGCTGGGATAGAGGCGGTTGAGGGGGTAGAGCAGGGTGGAGAGGAGGGCGGCCAGCAGCCCCAGGGTTAGGGTGGGTGGCAAGGAGTTAGGCCTCCTCTTTGGGCGCGTTCCAGGCGTAGCCCCAGGCCACCTCGTCCCTCTCGGCCAACCGCAGGAGCCGGTTGAAGCTCCCCAGGGTGAAGGGGAGGACCACCAGGAGGGAGAAGGGTGTGGGGGCGATGTTCCAGAGGGCGTGGAGGGCTATGGGTAGTATGAGGCCTGGGAGAATGTCGTTGGGCTCCACGTATCCCTTAAGGGCCTTGGCCAGGCCTAGGCTCCTGGCCGCCATGCTGGTCCATGCCACGTGCATGGCCCCGCTAAGGCTGCGGAGGACTATGGCGAGGAACGGGGGGGCCACCCCGCTGGAGACCATTTCGTATATGTACCAGAAGTTCTCCAGCCCCGCGAAGCCCGCGGCCACGGCGGCCCCATAGATCATCCCGTCCAAGTGGTTGTTGAACTCCTCCCGAAGGTCGGTTCTCTGGACCATCAGGTAGACGCCGGCTACTTTGAGGGGCTCCTCCACCAGGGCCGCCCCCCAAGGCCCTAGGAAGGGCAGGGTGAAGAAGTTGTTCACCATCCCCGCCAGCACCCCTGCGAAGGCCCCCCAGCCCACCAGGTAGACCACCAGGGCCAGGGGCTCCCTCTCATACCTGTCGCTCCTATAGATGTATAGGAGGATGGCCAGGGGGACTACGAAGCCTGCTATGGTGAACCCCAGGTAGGTGTACCACTCCCACCCGTAGCTAACCACCAGGCCCCCCAGGAGGAGGAAAAGTCCCCAGGTCCAGTAGCCCACCAGGCTGCCTCCCTGCCGGTTGGTGTAGACGGCCTTGCTTGGGGGGGCATTCAGCGGTCTGGGCCTCAGGGGGGAGAGGAGGGCTTCACCGGCCATCTCTCGTAGGGTGGGGGGATGGTAGGGGCAGCCCTTGGACTCTACCCACAGAGGCCAGCACTCCAAGTCCAGGCCGCATCGGGGGCAGAACCGATATTCGGCTCTAACAGGGGTGTTGCAACGGGGACAGGTGGACCCGGGCTCCAACTCAAGACTAATAGGCGCTTCCAGGGGTTAAGGGTTTGCCAGGGTGGAGGCAAGGAGGGTTAACCAACTTAAATACCATGGACGGCGTGTTGTAGTAATGCCCTCTGACGTGGAGAAAGACATTCAAACACTAAGAAGATTCGTCGAGATATATTGCAGAGGCCGACACAAGGAGGCCGAGAAATCGGTTTACATGGGTGTGGAGCTGTGCAGCCAGTGCCAGGAGACCTTGGAGTATGCTTCTCGTAGGAGAGAACTCTGCCCCCTGGACCCCAAGCCCGCCTGCAAGAAATGCAAGATTCACTGCTACGACCCCCAACATAGGGAGAGAATAAGGGAGGTCATGAGGTACAGTGGGCTGCACCTGATCACCAGGGGTAGGCTCGACTTAATCCTACACTACTGGCTTTAACCCTCCACCCCCTGGTTTAACCCGCTGCCCACCAATGCGAGCAGGGTGTTGCCGAATCCATAAAAAATGGGTAAGGTTGTCTGCTAGCCAAAAAATGGGGGTTTAGGCGCATATTTTGTCGATGGCCTCGTCCACCACCAGTTTGGGCTCCAAGTATTGGCGTATGACGTAGGCGTCGTAGCCGGCCCGCTCATCCCTGTATTGGGCAGCCTCGATGGGGCCCAGAGCCAGGGCCACCGCGGGGGCCCGGCTGTCGCCTATGAGGGGCCCCGCCGTGGCGGTGGGTGTCTGGGTGAGGCTGTAGTCGGTGACCACCTTGATGGTGGGGTAGCCGGGTAGGGTGAACTCCCCTCCCCCCGGGCCCATGGTGGCCACACCCGCCTGCACCAGGTCCCGGACGTAGCTGTTGGTGACAAACTTGCCCCAGAGGGCGGGGTGCAGCGCCATGAAGTCGGGGGCGTATCCTTGGGACTCGATGTATTCGATGCTGGCTCTGATGGCCTCGAAGGGGTTGGTGTCGCTCACAGGGGGGCTGGACATGGCCCCCCAGTCGCTGTAGGCCACATCGGAGACCTTCTCGGTGCAGCCCTCCGCCGTCTCGGCTATCTGCTTGTTCTCCATGCGGGCCAGGTCTCGGGCGGCGTCCAAGACGTGGAGCCCCAGGATGTCGTAGGGGCTCCTCTTGGAGGCCTCATCGCTCACCACCACGTGGACCACGTTCTTCCAAAGGTTGAACTCCACGGCCTGGTAGCTCTGGCCCGATATCTCGGCCTCCACCATGGCCGGCACCTTCTCCTGCCCCGTAACCCCCGTGGCCACATCCACGCGGGCTGAGAGACCGTCCATCCTCACCAGGGTGCAGATGGACCTGAGCCGTGTCAGCGGCCTAGCCGCCCCCAGCACCTCGTCGAGGACGGTTGCCGCCTCCACCGAGGGGATGTCGCCGGGGAGTATGGCTTGGGCCTCAAACCTCCGCCCAGAGGAGGAGTAGTAGTCCCCCGAGATGCTTGACCTCCACACCCTCAAGGCTTCACCCCCAGCCAGATCTTGGCGGTGGTGTCTGAGTCCGCCGCGTCCTCGGCCAGCACTCCCACCACCCCCATGTTGGTGTCCAGGGCTGTCTGCATCTGGGCTGTGTTGTAGGTGTCGTTGGCCGGGGCCACCCCCTTGGAGAAGAGGGTGACCTCCCCATCGGTGCTGCTCACCATGACGGCCTGGCCCTTCTTGCCGGCGCCCTCCCCCGCCTTCTTCTGGACCTCCACGCACCCCATGAGGGCGCAGAGGACGGTGTGTTCGCTCTCCTCGCTGTAGTCGTGGCTCTCCAGGGCCACCATGAATGGGCCTAGGGCCGAGCTGGAGGCAGCCAGTATCCCAGAGCCGTCGTTGACCACCACCTCCCCCTTCTCGATGTCCTCGTTGGCCTTCACGGTGAAGGTGTCCACCACCAGCAGCTGCTCCTTCAGGATGCTACCGGCCGCCATGGCTTCTCCTCCCGAATAGTCTTAACCGGGCCTCCTCCATGGCCTCTTCCAGGGCTGTGGAGGCCTCCATCTTCTTGGCCTTGGGCTCGCCCTGGAGGCTGGACTCGAGGCGTCGAACCCTCTCCTCCAAGCCCTCCAAGGCGGCTCTAAACTCTTTTTCCTCCATAGAAACCACTTCGCTGGAGTCGCCTCGAGCGTCGCCGCCTGGCTTGCCCTGGGGTGGGCCGGCCACCCCCGCCAAGAGCTCCAAGGGGACGGCCTCCAGCCCCCTCGCCAGGAAGCCTGCCTGGGGGTAGGCTGGGGCCGATATGAAGTCCACGTGGTCGAAGGCGAAGCTCTCCACCTCCAGGTGGCCTCCCCTGGACAGGCAGGGGTGGGTGAAGGGCTCGGGGTTATGGGAGAGGTCTTCCCCGCATAGGCTGCACCTCTCCCTGTGGCTGGTGATTACCACGCTGATGGGCCCCCACTCCCCCCGGGTCAGCCTTCTCCAGGCCTCCTCGTCGGTTACCACGGCCTGGGCCAAAGCATATCCGTCGGGCTTCCTGTAGCCGGTGAAGCGCCCCACCTCCAAGCCCTCAGGGTAGTGGGTGTCGGTCTGGTAGGCGGGGCCACACATGAGGGGCTTCCCCAGGATGGTGGGTAGGGCCTCCTCCAAGGCCTTCTCCGTCACCGCCCAGTTGTTGCGGTTCACCGAGGTGTTCATCAGGTAGAAGACGGCCACCCTCTCAGGGGCTTCAACTGCGTGTACCCCCGCCAGGAACCTGAGGTCACGCATTTTCAGCGTCCTCCGGGTTCCAGCCCATTATCTCCCAGGCCTTCCTCTGTTGGCCCCCCAAGGGTCCCTGGCCGTGGGGGCCCCAGAGGTTGGAGACCACCCTTGAAAGCTCCAACAGGTCCTGGGCTCGGACAGGGTTCCAAACGTGTTTCACCTCCGAGTCCCAGCCCAGCGCCCGGGCCACCCTTGCGTAGAGCTGGGCCTCCACCTCCCGCTTGAAGTATCGCTGGATGCTCTTCACCACCCCCTCCACGTATGCCTCCAACTCGGCGTATGCCGTGGCCCTGTTGGCCACGGGTCTGCCCAGGAGGATGCGGGGGGTCCCCAGGCCGGCTATGATGGCCTCCTCCAGCTTGCCCAACAGGTTGTTGAGGCCGGTTACATCGGGTGAGAGGTGGACCACCTGGGCCTCCACGGCCTCGTTCACGGCTATGCTCCTGCCTGCCTGGGCCACCTCGGCCAGCTGCTCCACCACCTCCTCGGCCTCCTCCGCGGCCAACCCCCCGGTGTCTGCTCGGAGCACCACGAAGGGGGCCCAGAGGCTCCGGGCCACCTCGGGGAAGTTCTCCCTCAGCAACTCGTGTCGCGCCTGGCAGACGGCTCTCAGGGGCTCGATGTCGCTGAGGCCCCTCATGTCGGCCTCCAGGGAGAGGTTGGAGAAGTAGATGACCTCCCGGGGCTGGTAGAAGCCCCTCACCCCCTTGTATGTGAACCCCACCAGGTTCCAGTCCTCGTCCAGCTCGGGGGCTAGCCTCCGGCTGTCCAACCCCAAGAGCCGCACCGGCAGCCCCCGCCCATCCTCCACCACCTCGAAGCCCGCGCAGCCGTAGATGCTTCTCTTAACCTGGGCGGTGAATAGCACCTGGTCCAGGTTGACCCTCCGGTTCACCTCGTCCACCACCGCCTTCACCTCAGGCTCCTCGCAAACGGTGTGGAAACCCCCCCGAGTCGAGAAGTGGGCGTTAACCACTATGCACCTCCTCACCAGCTCGTCCAGTCGGAACCACTTGTAGTCCTCGTGGCCCTCCACCCCTCGGGGGGTGAGGGCCCCCCGCTGGAGGTTTTTCGCCTTGGGCACCCTGGCGCCCCCCAAGACCCGTCTAAACAGGCTCAAAGGGAAGCCTCCTCTCCCGGGAGACCAGCCGCCTCCACGGCTTCTCCCCCAGGGTTGATGCCGGCCTAGCCAACGGCTTGCTCATAGCGATCCAGGCTGGGCTCCAAGAGTCCCCATATAAATGTGAGTGAGAACCACTCCCACGGAAGCACAATACCGATTAAAGCCTCCCATGGATAACTGGTCTTGATGCGCAGGAGAAACGAGCGGATAAGCATATCCATCAGCCCAGAGGTGTTGGAGGTGGTGGAGCTGGAGGCCTCCAGGCAGAACAGGAGCCGCTCCAACCTCATAGAAACCATCCTCAGACAACACCTAGACGCCATACCCCGGCCTAAACGGTACCGGGTGGACGAGATGCGAGACTCCTTCTAACCTCATCCAGGCTCCCAAGAATGCTTCGCCTCGTCCTCTCCGCCTCCAACTCCATCTCCCTTAGGAGGGCTTCCACCCTTCTCTCCAACCGGGCTAGAGCCACCCCCGGGGTGTAGATATACATCTGGGGCTCCTTCCCCCGCGGGGGGAGGCCCACCCTGGCTCTAAACCTCTTGCGCCTCCTCCTGGAGTATTCCCCCCAATCCCGGGGTCGGGGCAGCTTGGGTACGGGCCTAACCAGCCCCAGCTCCTCCAGGAGCCCCACCACCCTGTACCCCTTGGTGCGGGGGATGCCTGCCTCCCGCGCCAGCATGGAGACGGAGAACCTGCCTGGGAAGCGTGGGACGGCCATGGCGGCCTTGGTGAGGTAGTGGCGGGGGGAGGGGTTTACCCCGTGGAGTTCCAGGAGTTTGAGGAGGGGGTCTTTCTGGGGGTTCTGGGGGGTTTGCTGGGTCACTGTTTGTATGGGGGTTCTCCCTCCTCCTGCTGGTTGTTGGGGCTGGGCTTTCCTGGTTTATCCATCTTGGTTCACACACCCGCTGTACCGTACTTTCAACAATATTTAAAAGTAAGGTACTTTTTGGGGTTGGACCAGGGTGAAAATAGGTCCCCCCAAAAAACACACAAGGAATAAACACCCAACTACCTGGCTCCAACAAACATCAGGGCAGCCCCCAGAGCCGGGGAGAGCCACACCTGTCACCTGGGTGTTTCACGTAAAAACACGTAAACTGTTAATATCTTCCCAGTTAAAGTACGGGGGAAATGCCGAGGCGAGGCTACAAAACCATAACCATACGGGAGGAGGTCTACAACCACCTATACCAGCAATACCAGAGGAACCGGGAGAAACTCTTGAAACAAGGAGTCACCAGCTTCAGCGGCTTCATAATCAAAACCCTGTACGAAGCCCTGGAGAGGCAGGAGGAGAACCCCTAGCGCAGCCCCAG
>CAYWWV010000014.1:19098-32022 GCA_964462185.1 uncultured Candidatus Bathyarchaeia archaeon
CACCCCTGAAGAATTATAACCCACCCAGCCCAACCTCCAAGGGATGATAGAAGCCACCCTCTGCCACATCATCGCCAACAACAGGATACTCCTCCAGCGCAAGTCCCAAGGAAGGTTTGGAGCGGGGAAGTGGAACGGCCCCGGGGGGAAAATGGAGCCCGGGGAGTCCCCCTTGGACTCGGTGAGGAGAGAGGTCTTGGAGGAAACAGGCTTGGAGCTGGTTGACCCCAGATTCACCGGCGTGTTAGACTTCTTCTTCGACCAAAGGGAGAGGCCAGACTGGCGGGTCTACGTCTTCAAGGCCACCTCATACAGAGGCGAGCCCCGGGGAGGGGGGGAGGGAGAGCTGGCCTGGTTCCCCGTGGAGGACATCCCATACGGCGAGATGTGGGAGGACGACGCCCACTGGCTTCCACTGGTCTTGGAGGGCAGGCACTTCCGCGGTTGGTTCTGGTTCCAGGGGGAGAAGCTGGTGGACCACCGGCTCACCACATGGTAAGCCTTACCAACCTCCAGCCCCCAAGTACACCCATGCCCTACATAGCACCAGAAGACCGACCCCAATACGAGGAAGCCATCAACACCCTGGTGAGACTGCTGAAGGAGAAACCCCCAGAAACCGTGGACGGCCACCTCAACTATGTGGTCACACGCATCATAAAGGAGGTCTACCCCCTCAGGTACTACCACATCAACAAGGCCATGGGGGTGCTGGAATGCATCCAACACGAGTTCTACCGCCGCGTAGCCGCCCCCTACGAGGACCAGAAGATTAAGGAGAACGGCGACGTCTAACCCCCCACTTTTTACATTTTTACGTAAAATACACCAATTTTTATCTAGTAGGGAGTTCACATAACCACCATGTCGAGCCCAAGGAGGGTCATCATCTTCGCAGGAGCCCCGGGCAACGGGCGGGACGAGATGATCCAGCAACTCAAGGGGTTGGCCACCTTCGGGTACCACCACCTCTTTGAGTACATCGTGGAGGAGGCCAAGCTGGATGGGACCCACCTCACCAAGATCAACATACTGGACTTCTACGACAGCCAACCCGAGAAGATGGAGCAATACCGCCTCAAAGCCATCCAGAGGGTCAACCATGAGATCAACAAGACAGGCGGCGTCCACATAGTCAGCACCCCCGTGCACTTCGAGTGGAAGGGAAACAGGTTCCAGGGGCTCACCGAGGAGGACGTGAGCCTCCTCAACCCCAACATGTTCATCATAATCTTCGACGACCTCGTCAGGGTCCGGGACAGGCTTTCCAAGGACCCCCAATGGGAGGGCCACAAGTTCACCCTAGGGGAGATAGCCAACTGGCGGCGGGAGGAGGTGAACTGTGTCTACCGCTTGGCCGAGTCCTTCAGGCCTCGCAGGAGGATCCACCTGGTGGCCTATGAGAACGGGCCCAAGGTGGTGAGGGACCTGGTGTTCAAGCCCAGCAAGGAGACGGTCTACCTGAGCCACCCCATCACGGGGGAGGGCCCCGAGTTCTTCAAGGAGATCACCAAGTTCTTGGAGAGCCTGGGCGAGTACTACGTGCTCTTCGACCCCTACCTCATCAAAGACTGGGACATAGTGGAGCAGTGGAGGGAGGCAGTTAACAGGACCATCGAGACCCGGGGGGATATGCCCAGTAGCTTCAAGTTCCATATGGAGTACCGGGACGGCCCCCTGGAGGCCGAGTTCGATGTGAAGGAGGTTGAGACCGCCATCAAGAACCTGCGGTTCCAGATCATCGACACGGACTACAAGATCATCGAGAACAGCGACCTGGTGGTGGTCTACCACCCGCGTAAGAGCATCAGCGCCGGGGTTATGTGTGAGATGGTCTACGCCAAGAGGCTGGCCAAGCTGGTTTACGCCTACTACCCCTACGAGCCCAGCCCCTTCTTCGAGTGGTACGCCACCCGGATATTCACCGACCCCGACGAGATGAGGGACTTCCTCATCAAGGAGTCCAGGCTCACGGGGCAGAGGCCTCTGGACTTTTACGGGGAGTGGGAGAAGGAGGCTTAGGGTTCTATAAACCTTTAATCGCTGGTCTGGGAGGGGGCTGTGGGGCGCCTTGAAGTACCTGGACCAGATGGCTGCTGAGAGGGTGGAAGACAAAAAAGAGAGGCTCTCCCAGGCCGTGGTGGACCGCCACACAAAATCCAAGCTCCAGAGAGACCTCCAGTTAAACTTCACATACTCCAGCATGCGAGTGGAGGGCGTCCCCCTCACCTTTGGCGAGATAGTGGCCTTGATGGGGGGAGGGTTGGAGTTGGCCAACGCATCCCTCAGAGACCAGATGCTGGTGGTGAACCATGCCAACGCCTTCAGGTTTCTGGGGAGGGTGAGGAACAGGCCTTTGAGCGTGGAGGATATGCTGGAGCTCCACGGGGCCCTCCTCTGGGGGGTGGCTGGGGACGCCGGCTCGCTGAGGTTCCAGGACCCCTCTGCGGTGGAGAAGATTGGAGCCGCCTTGAAGGCCCTCCAGGCCGCGGAAGGCTACCATGTCTTGGAGAAGGCCGCCCTCATCCAGGCCTTCCTACACCGTGTCAGGCCCTTCAACTACGGGGTTGGGCCCACCTCCAGGCTTATGGCCAAGTGGCTCCTAGACAACCACGGCTACCCCCTGGGCCTCTACCTGTCCGACAGGGATGTGAGGCTCTACCGGAGGGCGGCCGAGAGGGCCGGCCAGGGGGAGGTCTACCCCTTGGCGAACCTGATGGCTGTGCTGGTGGAGCGCACCCTGGACCGCATATTGGGGGTGGTGGAGAGGCTGGGCCTGGAAACCGTGGACAGCTACATGGAGCAGAAGGGGCTGAGCTTCGACCAAGTCTTCAACCGCATCAAAAGGGGTGAGCTCAAGGCCTACAGGAGCGGGGACCAGATCTATGTGAGGGAGGCAGAGGCCCTGGGGGGAGTGGAACCATTCGAGCCAGTGGCCCTACCATGGGGCTCCCAGGGGGGTTAAAGGCTAGAAGATGGGCGCCCCCTCTTCAAGTGTTTGAGTATCAGAGCAGCCAGGGCGATGCCCACGGCGGCGAAGGGGGTGGGGAGGGGTATGCCGCCGCCTGGGGGTTGGGGCTCGGGCTCGGAGGCCTCTGCCTCTACTTTCTCGTATAAAAGCGACACAGAGGTATCGGCTTCCAAGTCTATTGAAAGCTGGGGGCTAGTGACGCCTCCGCTCCACTCCTTGAAGACGTATTCCACCCCCCCGTGGGTGGTGGTTTCAGGGGCCTCCAAGGTGTGCCCCCCTTGGGGCAGCTCCAAGGTGAAGGGGGTTTCATGGGGCTCCCCATCCACCAATACCTCCACGCCCGCGGGGCTGGACTCCACGGCCAGGGTGTGGGTTTCCTCGACGGGGCTTAGGGTGGTGGTGAGGGTGTTCCCAGCGTAGTCGCTGGCCTCCACCCGGACCTTCAGCTCGGGACCCACCTGGGGCGGGGTGAAGACGGCCTCCACCGGGTCCAGTGTGATGTCGATGGTCTCCCCCGTGAGAACAGGCTCCAAGCCCAGCTCCACGGGGGTCCAAGTCTCGCCGTCCAGGGAGTAGCTTGCCTCCACCTGGGAGACCCCCCACCCCTGGTCGCTCACAGACAGCTTAACCCATCCCTCACTGGGGTCGGCTTGGAGCCAGGCCTGGGGGGGCTGGGAGTCCTCCTCCGAGGTGAGGGTGACAGCCATGGATGCCCCGGGCTCCAGCTGGAAGTAGGCGTCGAAGACTATGCCCTTTCCAGTGGGGGTGGCCTCCAGCCTGGTGGGTGTGGCCCCGTGTACGACGTAGGCCTCTGGAGGCCTGTCCCCCGAGACCTTGAAGACCAGGTGGGCATCCCCTACCGTCATGTTTAACCCGTTTTCCACGACGGCGGTGACGCTGGTCTCGGTGAAGTCGTTGGAGGATGCATACCAGTATCGGAGGGGCCCCGTGGGTATGTTGTTGGGGGGCTCCTCCAGCCGCGTCGAGGAGTATGGGTCCAGCCTCACCGAGCCGTTGGAGTAGAGGGTTACCAGGCGGGAGCCGTACCGCTGGGTGGGGGGGAGGCCTCCCCCCGTTGTGGAGGTGGTGATAAAGTAGTGGCGGTCGTTTACCACGTAGATGATGTCCCGGTGGACGTGGCCCGCCAGAACCACCCGCACATCATACTCCAACACGAGGCGCATCAACTCCTCCGCCGCCGGCAGCGGGCTACCCTCCAGGTCCTTCCACCCGAAGTAGATGAGGTCTGACAGGGCCTGGATGTTGCCGGCCTCGGCCTCCACGTACCCCCCCTTGACTGCGCCCAGGTCGTCCTCGAACTCGCTGCTCAAAAGGCTGTGGTGGAAGCCGATAACCTTGACCTTGTTGGGGTGGCTCTGGAGCTGTTGCTCGAGCCACTGGAGCTGGCTGGAATCCAGGTAGCCCCGCTCCCCAGTGTCCAGGGCTATGAAGACGAAGGGCCCCACAACCACAGTATAGTTGAGGCGCCCCCCGTAAACCGAGTAGGCCTTCCCCCCATACCCCGAGTAGTCGTGGTTCCCAGGCAGGAAGTAGCTGGGTATCTGCCAGTGGAGCATAGCGTATTGGAGGTATTTCCAGGCGCGGGCGTTGCTCTCGGTTTGAACGATGTCCCCCGTGACCACCACCATGTCGGGGTCTAGGAGGTTGCTCTGCACTATGTATTGGGGGAAAACCAGCTCCCCAATGGGCTCGTGGATGTCGGTTATGTGGCCTATGGTGAGGACGCTGGGCCACTCCTCAAGCACCCAGACGGAGCGGGTGAGGGCGACCTGGGAGTCCCCCTGGGTCAGGGTAAGATTATAGAGGCCCTCATGCACCCCCTCTGGCACCCTGAAATACAGGAGCCAGCCCTCCCCCTTCTCAGTCTCATTCACCAGGGAGAGGGTGTGGGAGCCATAGTCGGAGGAAATGGTGGCACCCCAGCCTCCACCCGTCGAATCCGACAACTCCAAAGTGTAAACGGGGAAAGCCCCCCCAGGAACCACTGGGGCGGGAGCCGAGGGGAGGGGGTGCTTAACCTTCTCGGCTATCTTCACAGTTGTGTAGCCATAGGCTGGGGGGAGGTTGGACAGGGCTAGCAACATTACTGCTGCTAGAATCAGGGTGAACTCTTTACGCCTCATGGTTTCACACCCGGGGTAGCACTAAGGTATCTTTAACGGGGAGGTACAAATATAGTCTTCCCCCCACCTCCAATGGGGTGTCGGGAGGCACATCAACCAGCAGCCTGTGGCCCCCCACATTGAGCCTGACCTCGGTGTAGGGGCCTATGAAGGAGAACCACTCCACCACCCCCTCCAACTCGTTGCAGGGCTCCCCAGGGCGCTCCAACTCGTAGCTCTCCGGCCTTATAACACAGGAAGCCTCCTCCCCCACCCCCAGATCGGCGGAGGGGGGCCGGCCCCTCAGACGCAGGCCCCCCACATCCACCTCCACCCCGCCATCCCTGGCCACCACAACCCCTTCCAGGAGGGTGCTTCTCCCCATGAAGGTGGCCACAAAGGTGTTCTGGGGGTCGCCGTAGACCTGGGTGGGGGACCCTACTTGCATGATCCGCCCCCGGTTCTGGATGGCTATGCGGTCGGAGATGGACATGGCCTCCTCCTGGTCGTGGGTGACGTAGACGGTGGTTATGCCCAGCCTCCGCTGCAGGTCTTTGATCTCCTCCCTCATCTGGACCCTGAGCTTTGCGTCCAGGTTGCTCAAAGGCTCGTCCAAGAGGAGCACCGCGGGGTTGATGACCAGCACCCGGGCCAGGGCCACCCGCTGCTGCTGGCCCCCGCTGAGCTGGTTGGGGAACCGGTCCTCCAATCCCCCCAGCTTCACCAGCTCCAAGGCCTCCCTCACCCGCGCATCGATCTCATCCCGGGGCAGCTTACGCACCTTCAACCCGTAGGCCACATTATCGTAGACCTTCATGTGGGGCCAGAGGGCGTAGTTCTGGAAAACCATGCCAGTGTTCCTCTCATAGCTGGGCAGATTAGTGACATCCACCCCGTCGAAGAAGACCCGCCCCTCGGTGGGGAACTCCAGCCCCGCAATCAGCCTCATCGTAGTAGTCTTCCCACACCCGCTGGGCCCCAGAAGGGTGAAAAACTCTCCATCGTGAATGGTGAGGCTCACATCGTCGGCGGCCACCACATCCCCGAAGCGCTTGGTCAAGTTCCTAAGCTCTATCTCAACCATCCCTCAGACCCCCAAGAAGGCAATCCTCTGTTTGAGGACATAGTTGCTTATAGCCATGGCGGCCACCTGGGCCGTCATCAATAGGACGCAGAGGCTGGCCCCAATGCTCACCGAGCCCACTGCAGCCGTCCCGTATACGATCTGGCTGATGAAGAAGGTTATGGGGATGCGGCTCTCCTTCAGCGCCCCCAGGGTCACACTGGTGCTCACCTCAGCCATGCTGTAGACGAAGCTCAGGAGGGCCCCGCTCATCACGTTCCCCACTATGAGGGGGATGACCACCTGGGTGAAGGTTGTGAGGCGGCTGGCCCCCAGGTTGAGGGAGGCCTCCTCCAGGCTCTTATCTATCTGCTGAAGACCCGCGTAGACGGCGCGGGTGGTGAAGGGGATGCGGCGCACCGAGTAGGCGAGCACCAGGAGGAGGGCTGGGTCGGTGAGGGGGTCTAGGGGGGAGCCGCGGAAGAGGGGGGTTGAGAAGAATAGGAAGTAGCTGACGGCCAGGCTTACCCCGGGCACGGAGACGGGTATGGTGGCTAGGAGGTCGAGGACGCCTTTGGTGGGGATGTTGCGCTTGGCCACCAGGTAGCTGATGCTGGAGCCAACCAAGACCATGATGACCACGGCTGCCAGGCTGTAGAGGAGGCTGTTGGTGATGGCTGTGACCACGTCGTGGTTGGTGAAGAGGGCGCGGAAGTATTGGAGGGTGAGGGTGGTGGGCAGGGTTCCGCTGGTGGCCCAGTCGGTGGACGCCAGGACCAGGGTGCCCAGCTGGGGCATGGCGCCCATGGCGAAGATGGTTGAGAGGCCTAATATTACTGCGGCTTGGGCCAGGGGTTGGGGCTTGCTCACCCTGGGGCTCCAACGCCCCCCCTTACTCAGCATAGTGTAGCTACGCCTGGAGGTGTAGTGCTTCACCAGGGTGTACCCCACCACGGTTATGAACATTATTAGGAGGGCCAGGGCTGAGACCTTGGGAGATATCTCGCCGGTGAGGGCTTCCTTGAAGCTGGCGTATATCTGGTAGGAGGCCACGTTCTTGGCCAGGGGGTTGGCTGTGGCCCCTATGAAGCCTATGGGCGCCCCCAGGTCCTCGAGGCTGAAGATGAAGGTGATGACGGCCCCCGCCACCAGCCCTGGGAGGAGGAGGGGGAGGGTCACCGTGCGGAAGAGCCTGAGCCTTTTGGCCCCCAGGTTCTCGGCCATCTCCTCCATGCTGGGGTCGATGTTGTTGAGGGTGGAGAGCACGTTGGTGTATACGATGGGGTAGTAGGTCAGGGTCTGCACCAGTATTAGGCCCACCAGGCCGTCTATGCTAATCCTCCAAGGCAGGAGGTGCAACACGTCGTAGAGGAGGTAGTTGAGGAGGCCGAAGCGGGGGTTGAAGACCTTGCCCACCACGTAGGCGTTTACGAAGGGTGTGGCCAGGAGGGGGATGAGGAGGATGACGCGGAAAACCCCTTTGCCCTTGAAGTCGTATCGCCCCATGACCATGGCGACGGAGACGCCGATGATGCTGCAGAGGGCGGTTACGGTGAGGGCTACGATGAGGGAGTTGAGGAGTATGCCGTGGTCGTATCCCCAGAGGTACATGACTCCTCTGCGGACCTCCATGAATCTTCCTCCCCGGCTTTTTAGGCTCACGTATTCTGGGCTGGTGAGGATGTCTAGGAACCATTGGAGGCTGATCTTGTCGCCGTGTTTGAAGCCCTGGACCACCAGGGAGGATATGGGGAGCACTAGGAAGCCTATGAGGAGGACATAGCTGGCCAGGGTCTGCACCAGGGTGAGGGGGTCCAGCTCGCGGGACAGGCGCTTCAGGGCAGCCCCCACCCTTCTCCACCCTCCTGTGCCTATCCGGCGGTGAGGCCGGCCAGCTCCTCGCTGAGTTCCTCGTAGTGGGCTAGGGCTGCTGCTAGCCAGGCGTCGGTCATTCTCTGCTTGTATTCTACGTCGGTGGCCATGCGTTGGTTGATGGATTGGGCGTAGGCCTTGGTGAAGACCTGGGTCTCCCCGGTCTCGGGGTCTGTGAACTCCATCTCCAGGGGGTTGCCTATCCTGGAGGCCAGCTCGTCGAACTCTTCCTGGGTTATCTCCCCTGTTTCTAGGGCCCAGTTCATGTCCTCCCAGAGCTTCTCCAACTGGATCTGGGGCAGCACTATGACGGCGCGGTGGAAGCTTCTTATGGAGGAGTAGTAGCTGGCGCCCTCGGTGCTGTTGAACTTGATGGTGAGGGCCTCCTTGGTCTTCTGGTAGACCTCGGCCAGGTCGGCGCGCTGCTGTCCCTCGGGGGTGTCGAAGACGGCCTCGTTTATGGGCATCCTATTGATGTTTCCGTCGAGCCAGACTCTTTGGCCCTCGGGGCTTATGACCCATTTGATGAAGCCCTGGGCCAGCTCCCTGTTCTGGGAGGTGGTGAGGAGGGCTATGGGGTCGGCGTTGACGATGGTGCCGTCTGCGGGGAAGACGTATCGGCAGAACTCGGGGTTCAGCCACTGGGCGGTGTAGCCGTAGAAGTCGATGGTGGTTCCCACGGCTATCTCTCTGTTGATGACGGCGTCTCGGACGTTGCCTGACTGGTCGAATATGCGGGCGTTGGCGCCCATTCTCACCAGGAGGTTCCAGCCTTCCTCCCAGCCGTATATCTGGAGGATGATCTGGAATATCCTGGTGTTGCTGGTGGAGGTGGTGGCGTCGGCCGTCCCCACCAGGGTTGTGGGGAGGTAGGCCGCGTAGACGGGGCTGCCCAGGTCGGCCCAGGTGGTTGGCTCGGGGAGGCCGTAGTAGTCTAGTAGCTCGGTGTTGATGGTGAAGCCGAAGCTGCTGATGGCGGCGCCCACCCAGTAGACCTTTCCGTCGAGGATGCGCTTGGTCTCGGAGCCCCCGATCTCGTCGGGTATGGCGTCTAGGACCTCCTCTATGCCTCCGCCTTCAAGGGGTGCCAGTAGGCCCTCGTTTAGGATGATGTCGAATAGGTCGGGTCCTCCGCCCCAGGCCACATCCACGTCTCCAGACCTCCTGATGGTTTCCACCCAGAGGGAGTCGGCTATGGGCAGCCACTCCAGGTCCACGATGTTGTTCTCCTTGGCGAACTCGCTTTTGAGGAAGAGGTTCTCTGCCACCAGCATGATGTCGGCGCCGTGGCGGGTTATGACTCGGATGGTTTTCCCTTCTCCGCCTGTCGTTTCTATGAGACGGAGGGTGAACTCGGCTTCCACCCGGTCTCCTGCTTCGACTGTTATGGTTTTGATTCCTTGGCTGTAGTTGGGTTTGCTCACCTGGACCACGTAGGAGCCGGGCTCCACGGTTACGTTGAACCTGCCCTCTGCGTCGGTCTCCACCTGGGTTGAGCCCACGGCCACTGTGACGCCTGGGAGGGGTTCACCCTCCTCGCTGAGAACAATACCCGAGACCACGGCCTCCTGGGGGGTGGGAGGGGGTTCGGGTTGTTGGGGTTCCCCGGGCTCTTCGGGCACCTCCGGCTCTCCCGGGGCCTCGGGAGACCCAGGCTTTAGCGCGCTATACCCCACAAGGCCTATCCCTATGATCGCTATTAATGCCGCTACGGCTAGGAGACGTCTGTCCACCCTTTACACCTCGTCTCGATATTCACCTCTACAAATTTAAACCCTCTAGGCCGATCCAAGAAGATGAGGGTCACAGATATGGGGCCCTCGACGGAGGGTCACCCCTTCCTCGCCGTCCTCATCACAGGAGAGGAGAACATGGGGAAGCTTGAACATCTTGAGGAGGTGAATAAGAAGATAGTCAACCCGGGCGATCTCACCGAGGAGGAGGCCCTCGCCCTCTTCTGGGACAGCCCCGCCTACAAGATACTGCCCAGCCCCGACAACCAAATGTATCAGGTCGTGGCCAGCTACCCCGACGCCGAGATCCTTGAGTCGGGCTGGCTCATAGGCGAGGAGCATCTGGCAAACAAGGTAGCCGTCCTCAAGGTCGAGTTAGGCGAAGGCGCCGCGCTGCTCCTGGGACCCATGGTCCAGCACAGGTTTCAGACCCATGGCACCTTCAAGCTCCTCTTTAACAGCCTCCTAAGCTGACCCTTTTTTTATAGCAGTAGGCTAGCTAAGACAACTAAAACCTTGTCTACTCTACGTCGTCGAACTCGTCGCTGATGGCCGCCGCGCCCTTTAGCTTCTGAAGCTCCCTGTGGATCTTGCATTGTTTTGTTTGGTGTCATCAACCGTAGAGTCATAGCCGCGAGATATTATAGAGAAAACTATTATATTGCAGTTATAACTATAATAAATCGGTGTTTTGAATGGAGTCAGATACACAGAGACAACTCACCCCAACCTCCAAGAGAATCGCGTTGATGAGCGTGTTCACCGCCCTCGTCTACATTACCACCTCCATCTCCATTCCCATGCCGTCACCCCTCGGCGTCTGGCACATGGGCAATCTCGTAGGCTTCCTCGCCGCCATACTCTGCGGCCCCAACATAGGTGCCTTCGTCTGCGGCGTCGGCGCCGGCCTCTTCGACCTCTGGAACCCCCTCTGGGGAAGCAAGTTCATCATCTACTTCCCTGGGACCCTCCTCATCAGGGGCAGCATGGGCTACCTCATAGGCAGGATAGCCTACGGCAGGGAGGACTACGTCAAGTACTCGGTGGCCGCCGTCCTCTTTGGTCACGTCTGGAAGAACGTGGGCTACTTCCTATACGACTACATGCTCTACGGCGCAGCCGCGTTCCTAGACCTCACTACCCTCTCTGTCAAAAGTGTATTCGAGATCATACTCACCCTCGCGGCGTTGGAGGCGGTAAGGAGGAAAATGGGTGTAACTTACCTCATAGAGGAATAGAGATGAAGGTAATAGACGCACACACCCACCTAGGCGAGTTCCCCGTCTTCGGCGAGTCTATAGACCTAAAAGGGCTCCTCGCCCTCATGGACGAGTATGACATAGAGAAGGCGGTCGTGTCCGCCCTCCCCAACTCCCTCACCCGTGAAGCCATCGAGAAACACCCTGAAAGGTTCTTAGGGCTCGTTAGGGTGAACCCTCACGAGGCCGACGCGGCCGCCCAGGCAGAGGAAGCCATATCGAACCAAGGCTTCAAGGGGGTGAAGCTCAACCCCTTGTTCAACAACTTCCTGCCCGACAGCCCCGTCGTCGACCCTATCATGGAGGTGGCTGCTAGGCACAGGGTGCCGGTGCTCATACACTGTGGTCACCCGCCGTGGAGCCTCCCGTGGAGCTTCGAGCGGCTGGCGGACCGCTACCCCGATGTTACTATAGTGATGGCTCACATGGGCCACGGCCACATAGTCTATATAAACGGAGCCTTGGATGTCGCTGAGGACCATCCTAATATAGCGGTGGACACAGCGGGGATGACTATGCATGCTAAGATCAGGGAGGCGGTGACGCGCCTTGGCGACCATCGCGTCATGTATGGTAGCGACACCCCTCTGGGGCACCCCGCCTGGGAGATACCGAAGGTGCTGGTCTCGGGCCTCGACGAGGAGCAGCTCAGAAAGGTGCTGTACGAGAACGCCAAGGCCATATATGGCATGTGAGAAGACATTCAACCGGAGTCAGCTGCAAAGCAGCCCCTAGAGAAACCTGATATCCTCGTCTCCCCTGTCATAATGGATTCGCGTTGAAGCGACGCTTCGTCAACCCTTTCGAGGAGCAAGGTAGATGGTACAAGGGCAACGTCCACGCCCACACCATCATGTTCGACGGCGTGGGGACTTCTGAGACCTTCGTTTCGATATTCATCTCTGTAAATTTAAATCCTCTAGGGTGATCCAAGAAGATTTTTATGCCTTTCCCAACAATTGGGGTTTGGAGATCCTTATGAAGAAAAGAATTTTCGCATTACTGGTGCTTTCAACCATGCTTGCGAGCCTCTGCGTCTCTGCGGGGGCTGCGGGTGACACTAGTGGAAAGGTGGTGGTCCACCTCAAGGGGGCCCTTGAGGCCGATGACAACTTGAAGGCCGCCATGGAGGACTACTCCTATGTGGAGTGGGCCGTGGTGGTGGAGGAGTTGACTGCCTCGGACTTGGAGGGCGCCGATATGTTGATCATGATTCAGGCGGATCCTGCTGTGGAGTATACTGAGGCCGAGTTGGATGCGGTGGTTGACTGGTTTGGTTCGGGGAACAAGCTTCTCTGGGTTGCTTCCGACAGCGACTATCCTGACGGGCAGGAGTTGAGGCCTCCCGACGCCAACGCGGTTTTGGAGGCCGTGGGGAGTAAGCTCAGGGGTGAGCACGGGGAGGTCCAGGACCCCCTGGTGAACTTCGATGCTGCGTACAGGGTTAAGGGTGTTTCCGATTACTGTTCTGAGGAGTACCGGTTCCTGGTGGCGGGTGTGAAGTATGCCCAGTTCCACGGGTGCGGCGTCGTCGTCGGGTATGTGGACGGGAACTACTATGCTTTGGAGGACACCGACATCGAGGGCGTCCACGTGATCATGACTAGTAGTCCCAGCGGGGTCATCTCTGATGAGTCTCCTCCTCCCCCTGAGGTGCATGAGCCTGGGGAGCAGGGCACCTTCGCCTTGATGGTTTTGGAGGAGATGGGCAACGGCAACTATGTCTTGGTGACCAGTGACGCTCCCTTCAGCCACTACTCGCCCATGTATAAGCCTGAGTTGCAGAAGCCTAGCAGGTATAACCTTACTTCGGGGAACCCGCAGCAGGGGGATGTGCTCTTCGGCAACATACTGGAGTTTGCCATCCGGAACGCTATGGGTGCCACCGTGGAGGCCTTGGAGG
>CAYWWV010000015.1:0-5430 GCA_964462185.1 uncultured Candidatus Bathyarchaeia archaeon
GGGTTGTAGATAAAGTAATACAGGCTAAACTCCAGCAGGTTAAAAGGATACTTTAGTTTTCTTGACGCCCAGTAGAAGAAAACACATGATGCAAAACAGCTGGATAGTGTTGAAATCAGGCTCCTCGCGAAAAAGGTGAATAAATACACCACTAGAATCGTTGGGGTTAAGTAGATTTGAAACGTCGATAGAAGCATCAACGCTAGGGATAGGAGTTTTAGGATCAGTGCGTCTGGGATGAGCCACCCGAGGATTATGAGGGGTGAGCTCGGGAAAAGAATCAATAAAGCAACGGTGAATGCTGCGGGTTCCCGTGTGATGCTGGTGAGGAACTCGCCTAGATGGTTGTTAAACCATTCTCCGAAGCCTAGGGCCCAGCGACGCCTTTGTTTCAGCCACTGTGTCAGGGATGGGTCAACCACATTGTGGACGGCGGTGTCTGGGGGATAGCCAAAGTCTATTCCAGCGGTGTATGCTCTGAAAGCTAGGTCTAGGTCTTCACATATTACCCTGTTGAAACCCCCGAGTTCTTCGAAGACGTTCTTCCGTATGGCGAAAGCGGATCCGTTGATTTGGGGCGTCCTATTGAGGAACTTGATAAAGAAGTGGTTTACCATGCTACTGCTTAGGTAGTCATAGCTGACTAGATTTGCTAAGAGAGAGTCTCTAACCACTTGTTTTTTGATGTCTACCAGTTCATGGTGTTGAAGCGCTTCGACTATTGGTTCTAGGAAGTTGTTTTGAGTGATTAGGATGTCGCTGTCGATGAATAGGAGGTAGTCATAAACTGTGGTGGCCGCTGCTTGGTTTAGGGCGTTTGCTTTTCCTATTCGTTCTTTGTTGATTATGAATTGGGCGGAGGTGTGGGTTGAGGGCAGTTGGGCTGCCTGTTCGTCTGGGTCGTCTATGACGACTATTATCTCCTTGTGGGGGTATGGGTCGTTTTTAAGTGAGTTTAATAGTCCTTCGAGGTGCGGGGAGTTTTTGTAGACGGGGATTATTATGCTTAAACCGTGCACTCACATCACTAGCGATACTGCGATTGTTGTTCAACGTATCTCTATGGATTTAAAGGTGTTTGTTTTGCCCGTTTGTTTTGTTCTTTGAGCCTTGTTTTGCTACGGCTAGATTCACTGGTTAGGCCTTATTTTTTAGAATAAAATGATCTAGAGAACGGTGAATCGGTATACGCCGTTTGATTTTTTATGGTTTGGGGGCTGGTTTTAAAGACTTTTTCTGGGAAGGACTCTCAAAGGATTGGCATACGCTGAATAACTAATAGGATAGCCTTCCACGGTGAAACAGAAACTGAAACAGCGACACCATGAGCAGCCTCATCACCCCAGGCCTTGTAGAGAACCTTAATCATTGAGGCAAAAACTAAAACACAGTTATGAGGTGGGGTTGGAGATAACCCTAGGGTTTAACCTCAACACCCATTAGGTTGGTTGGAAGAAAGTTTAAAGGGGTTGACTACGGGGCTCGTTGAAAAAGGATAACTACCCCACATAATGCAGAAACAGCAGAAATCTCCCACACAGTATAGTGCTTACCCACGTTGAATGGAACTATTTCAGAACCCCATCAGACAGGTAGACCAGAATAGAATAAGGAATGGAAAGGGGGCTAAGGGGAGGTTTAATCTTTAATGGGTTTAGCCCTTGGCCACCGCTATGGGGGTGCTCATCACCACCTTCTCCGCCAGCCCTAACTCGTGGCTCACCTGGGCCACCTGGTGGATGTCCTTGTAGCTGTTAGGGCTCTCCTCCTCCACCACCCGGTTGCTGGCGGCCCTCACCACGATGCCCTTACGGTTCAGCTCCTCCAGGATCTGGCGCGCCCCAAACCTCCGCCTGGCCCCGGCGCGGCTCATAACCCGCCCAGCCCCGTGGGCCGTGCTGGCGAAGCTCAGCTCCTCCCCCCTCTCAGTGCCCCGCAGGAGGTAGCTGGCAGTCCCCATGGTGCCCACCAGGAGGACGGGTTGACCCACAGAGCGGTAGTCGATGGGAAGGTCCTTTCTACCAGGGCCGAAGGCCCTAGCAGCTCCCTTCCTGTGCACCACCACCTCCACCCTCCGCCCATCCACGGTGTGCTCCTCCTTTTTGGCGGTGTTATGGGTCATGCCGTAGACCAGCTCCATCCCCATGTCCTCTGCGCTCCTGTTGAAGACGTTCTCGAAGGCCTTGCGTACCTGGTGCATTATGATGTGGCGGTTTATGAAGGCCCAGTTTATTGCGCAGCTCATGGCCTCATAGTAGTCCTGGGCCTCCCTGCTCTTCACGGGGGCACAGGCCAGCTCCCTACTAGGTAGCCTGATGTTGTAGCGCCTGGCGGCCTCCTCCATCACCCGGATGTAGTCGGTGGCAACCTGGTGGCCGAAGCCCCGGCTACCTGTGTGGACCCAGACCACTACCTGGCCGGCCTCCTCGACGCCGAAGACCTTGGCAACCTTGGGGTCGAACACCTTTTCCACTCGGGCTATCTCGAGGAAGTGGTTGCCTGCGCCCAGGGTTCCTAGCTGGGTGCTTCCCCGCTTCATAGCCCTCCGGCTCACCTTCTCGGGGTTGGCCTCCTTCATGCAGCCGCCTTCCTCGCTGTGGCTGGCGTCACGGTCCCAACCGTAGCCCCTAGCTACTGCCCACTGGATCCCCTCGGTGATGGCCTGAGCTAGCTCCCTCTCGCTGAGCCTCAGCTTGCCGCCCACCCCCACCCCGCAGGGCACCAGCCGGAAGATCTCGTCGATGAGTCGCTTCCTGTGGGGCGCCACCTCCTCGTAGGTGAGGTTTGTCTTCATGAGGCGTACGCCGCAGTTTATATCGTATCCCACGCCTCCAGGGGAGATGATTCCCTCCTCCATGTCGAAGGCGCCCACGCCTCCTATGGGGAACCCGTATCCTTGGTGTCCGTCGGGGAGGGTTATGCTGTATTTCTGGATGCCTGGGAGCTGGGCTATGTTGAGGGCTTGGACCAGGGTTTCATCCCTCTTCATGGCCTCCAGGAGGCCCTCGTTGGCGTATATCCTGGCAGGGACCCTCATGTACTGGTTGTAGGCCACAGGTATCTCCCAGATGTTCTCAGAGATCTTTTCCACGGGTATCTGCATTCTACCCTTTTCTGGTTGGAGGCAAACTAATAAGGGTTTATTGGTATTTACACCAATATGGAGTGGCTGGTAGCCCGGAGAATACCCCTACAAGAAGTACAAGCCCGTTTACGGGCTTACCAGGACAAATACGGCAGCCTAAGCCATCTCCACGAGGAATACAGCAAGGGACGCATACCACCGGGTGTCTTCCAGGAGTACATCGAGTGGACCAATATGAGCCACGCCTTGCGGGCCTACCAAGAGGGGGAGGACTTTGAATACGTGGCCGATGAGAGCCTGGAGCTCTCCCCCGAGGAAGCCAGGTGCTTAACCCACACCAGGCTAGAGCTATTGGACTTCCTGAGCCGGGAGAAGGTCAACAGCATCAACGAGTTGGCGCACAGGCTGGGGAGAAACGTGAAGAACGTGTACCAGGATTTGAGGGCGTTGGAGGCCCTGGGCCTACTGGCCCTCAACAGGGAGGGAAACCGGAGCGTCCCAGAGCCCCTGGTCTCGGAGATATCCATACGCTTCTCCTAGGGCGCCAAGTATTATATCCATGGGCCTCCAATCCTGAGTCGATTGACCATGTCTGCACTGGACAAATGTAAACCCGACCTGGTGTTCAGGAACGGGAAGGTCATCACAGTGGACAAGGACTTTTCCATAGCCGAGGCCGTGGCCGTAAAGGACGGGCGGATCCTTTGGGTGGGCAGCGACAAGGAGGTGTGGGAGCTGGTGGGCCCCGAGACCAAGGTGGTCGACCTGGGTGGGAAGACCCTCATGCCGGGGCTCATAGACAGCCACCTCCACGTGGCAAGCACAGGCGCCGCACTAATGATGTTAAACCTCCGAACCCCACCCGTCCACAGCATCGAGGACATTAAGAAGCTGGTGGCCGAGAAGGCGAGGGAGCTGGGCCCAGGGAAGTGGATACTGGGGAGGGGGTGGGACCAGGCCAAGCTGGCGGAGCACAGGAACCCCACCCGCTGGGACCTGGATGAAGCGGCCCCCGAAAACCCCGTGGCCCTCACCCGGACATGCGGCCACCTCATGGCCGTCAACAGCAAGGCCTTGGAGCTGGCGGGTATAACCGCTGAGACGCCGGACCCGGTGGGGGGGAAGATTGTGAGGGACGAGTCGGGGGAGCCCACAGGGATGTTGGAGGAGGCCCCCGCCATGAACCTGGTGAGAAGCAAGATCCCACCAGACGGGATACCAGAGTTCATGGAGCAGATCAAGGCCGCATACAAGGCCTTCAACGAGGCGGGCATCACCAGTGTCATCGACGCGGGCACCACGGAGGACCAGATGGTGGCCTACCAGCTCTTGAGGGAGAGGGGGGAGGTGACCGTTAGGACCAACTTCATGCTCAGGGCCATAGACGGCGACGAGCCCATCGAGAAGAGCGTGGAGCGGGTGGAGAGCTTCCCCATGGTTACAGGGTTTGGCGACGAGCTGCTCCGCTTCCAAGGCTTGAAGATCCTAATCGACGGCGGCATAGGGGGGCGAACCGCCTTGCTGCGGGAGCCCTACGAGGGGGACCCCGACGACTATGGTTTGTTGACGGTTCCGGTGGAGAACCTCCAGCGGTTGGTGGATGCCGCCAACAAGCGGGGGATGCTGTGTGGAATCCACTGCGCTGGGGGGGCGGCCATGGACATCGTCTTGGAGGCCTACAAGAAGACCAACGAGTTGAAGCCCATCAAGGGGCGGCGGTTCTACCTTATCCACGCATACCAGCCCAGCGAGGAGAACTTCCGAGACTGCGCAGAGCTGGGGGTGGCCGTGGCCAGCCAACCCAGCTTCCTATACTACCTGGGGGACAGCTACTACGAGAACGTGGGCCCCGAGAGGAGCAAGTGGCTGAAGCCACACCGCGCCTGGCTGGACCATGGCATCGTGGTGGCCGCTGGGACCGACAGCCCCGTCACCCCCTACCACCCCTTCGTCAGCCTCTGGGCGGCCATAGCTAGGAGGACGGAGGTGAAGGGGACCCAGATGGGGACGGAGCAGAGGGTGAGCAGGGAGGAGGCCATCAGGATGTATACGGTTAATGGGGCCTACCTCACCTTCGAGGAAGAGCTTAAGGGGAGCATCGAGCCTGGGAAGCTGGCAGACCTCATAATCCTGGACAGGGACATCCTCACCTGCCCCGAGGACGAGATAAAGGAGACCAAGGTCCTGGCCACCTATCTGGGCGGGGAGCTGGTGTACGGCTCCCCCTAACCCACCCTACTTGTAGAACTTGGGTCGGGGCGCCCACTTGGGGTAGTCTTCCTCCCTCAACAAGGGCTTGTTCTTGGGCCACATGGGCTCCCGCAGATAGGTGTAGCACTCAGCCC
>CAYWWV010000015.1:5530-29329 GCA_964462185.1 uncultured Candidatus Bathyarchaeia archaeon
GGGTCGTAGGCCAGGCTCTGGGGATAGGGGGGGAAGACGGTGGGCTTTATGATTACCTCGGCGCCGTTGAAGGTGAGCTGGCGGGCCACCTCGGGGAAGAACTGGTCGTAGCAGACCATGCACGCCAGGTTCCCCAGCTCGGTCTCCACCACGGGGAACAGGGGGTCCTGGTAGATGTCTAGGAGGTCGTGGGGCGATGTGCTCAGCTCCAGGGGGATCCAGGGGTTTATCTTCCTGTATTTGAGGATGATCCTGCCCTTGGGGTTCATGATGAAGGCGGTGTTGAGGAAATACCCCGGGTATTTGGGGTCTCTCTCGTGGAGGCTCATGGAGAGGTAGCACTTGTATTTACGGGCCATCTCGGCGAACTCGTCGGTCTCGGGGCCGGGTATCTCTATGGCTGAGGCCACCCGCTGCTCCTGGGGGGTCGAGGATTCGAACTCGTGTCGGAGGACGTTCTCGGGGAGGGCCACCAGCTTCACAGGGTCTATCGCATTCCAAGTGTCCAGGGACTTGAAGGAGGCCAGGGCTCGGCGAAGGTTCTCCTCCCTCCTCTTAACCACGTCAGGGATGTCTTCCGGGTCCACCCTCCGATACTGGATGATGGCCGCTGTGTATCGCTCAACCATTTTAAACTCGGTATATGGGTGTTGGAAAAGTATTTAAAAAAAGGGTTGAAGGGGGCTTAGCCAACCTTCTCCAGTAGGAGCTCCCACCTCAGGTCCACCCCCTCCTGGATACGGTCCAAGAGCTCCTGGTTCTTACTGGGCCGGAAGAGGTGTCTGAAACGGCCCTGGGTCTTGAGGTACTCCTCCACAGGCTTCTTGGACTCGGGCCTCCTGGCTATGGCCGCGCTGGGCCCACTCAGCCTGTAGACCGGCCTCCCCTCCACCAGCTCCACCTCGTAGAGGGGGAAGACGCAGGTCTGGGTTGCCAGCCTAGCTATGGACACCGTCTCCGAGGTGGGGTACCTCCAACCACGTGTGCAGGGGATGATGGCGTGGAGGAACTTGGGGCCCTCCAGGCTGAAGGCCTTACGGCACTTGTCCAGGGCGTCCTGGATGTATGCGGGGCTTATGGTTGCCACGTAGGGGATGTGGTGGGCCACCACTATGTCGTCTATGGGCTTCTTCAACTGGGGCTTCCCGGGGATGACCTCCCCAGCCGGGCTGGTGGTGGTACTGGCGGAGAGAGGCGTACCCCCGCTCCTCTGGATACCTGTGTTCATGTAGGCCTCGTTGTCTATCAGCACGTAGGTGAAGTCGTGGCCACGCTCAAGGGCCCCTGAGAGGGCTTGTAACCCTATGTCGTAGGTGCCCCCGTCTCCGCCGAAGGCGATGACGTTGAGCTTCTCGTAGCCCGCTAGCGGCCCCTTCCCCCTGCGCCTTTGGGCCCTCCAGGCCGCCTCGATGCCTGCGGCGTTGGCGGCGGCGTTCTCGAAGGCGTTGTGGAGCCAGGGTACGTTCCAGCTGGTGTAGGGGAAGATGGTGGTGGCCACCTCCAGGCAGCCCGTGGCGTTGGTGACTATGGTTGGGAGGCCCTCGGAGGCCTTCATCACCAGCCTGGCTATGATGGGGTGGGCGCAGCCCGCGCAGAGCCTGTGGCCGCTCACCAGTCGGTCGGGGATCTGGGCGGCTTCTTTCAATGTCAGCCTGTCAACCATTTTAGACCCCCCTCACCCCCAGGAACTGCTGGGTAATGGCCGCCTCCCCCTCCTCCTTGGCCGCCAGTAGGGCCTGGTAGGCTTTTCTGATCTGGCTTGGCGGTACGTCTCTCCCCCCCAGGCCCACCACGAAGTTGGTGAGGGAGGGCTTCTGGCTCTCGGCGTAGTAGGTGGTGGCTATCTCCTCCAATAGGGGGCTGGCGGGGGCTCCGAAGCTGACACACTTCTCCAAAACCCCCAGCACAGGGGTCTCGCCCACCGCCTCCTTCAGATGCTGGGCGGGGAAGGGCCTGAAGAGCCTAAGCTTGACCATGCCGGCTTTAATGCCTTCGCCCCGGAGCTCATCCACCACGTGTCTCACCGTGCCCATCATGGATCCCATGCCCACCAGGGCCACCTCGGCGTCCTCCATCCGATAGGGCTCAACGTAGCTGTAGCTGCGTCCGCTGAGTTGGGCCCACTCTTCCTCCACCTCATGGATGTGTTTCAAGGCTTGCTCCATGGCCTTCACCTGGTGTATCTTGTGCTCGAAGTAGTAGTCCTGGAGGTCCAGGGGCCCCATGGTTAGGGGGTTCTCAGGGTCCAGCCTCAGCTCGGCCTCCCCCAGGTGGCCTTTGACCTTGGGGAAGACCCGATCCCCCACGAAGCTCTTCACCGCCTCATCGGGGAGGGTCCAGACGTTCTCCATGGTGTGGCTCAGGGTGAAGCCATCCAGGCATATCATAACGGGGAGCAGTATGTCGGGGTGCTCTGCTATCCGCCAGGCCTCCAGGGAGGCGTCGTAGACCTCCTGGGCGTTCTCGCAGTATATCTGGATCCACCCGCTGTCGCGGGCCCCCATGGAGTCGCTGTGGTCGTTGTGGATGTTGATGGGGCCGCTCAGGGCCCTGTTGGCCACCGCCATGACTATGGGTAGGCGGAGGCTGCTGGCGATGTAGAGGATCTCCCACATGAGGGCAAGGCCGTTGGCGGCGGTGGCGGTGAAGGCCCTGGCCCCGGCCGCCGATGCGCCCACGCAGCAGCTCATGGCGCTGTGCTCGGACTCTACTGAGACGAACTCGGTGTCCACCTCGCCGTCGGCCACATACTCGCTGAACCTCTCAACAATGATGGTTTGGGGGGTTATGGGGTAGGCGGCCACCACGTCGGGGTTGACCTGTTTCTGGGCGTAGGCCACGGCCTCGTCTCCGTTTAGACCCAACAGCTTTTGTTTACTCACTCTTCCTCACCATCTCTATGCACTGGACGGGGCACTCTTTGGCGCATATGCCGCAGCCCTTGCAGTAGTCCAGGTTGGGCTCGGTGTACCCGTCCTCCCTCATCTCTATGGCTCCCTCGGGGCAGTAGAAGTGGCAGAGGGTGCACTTGGTGCATCGCTGGTGGTCGATGCGGGGGACCTCCACCCCCCAGTCGCCCGTGTGGTACTCCAAGCTGCTTCTAATGCTCACCGCCCCCAGGGGCAGGTCCCTCCAAGTCTCCTTACTCACCCTTACCAACCTCCTCGAAGGCTTTCTTTACAAGTCCCACGTTCAACTCCCCCAGCTTTCCCTGGAACCTCTCGGCCACCACCTGGGTAAGGCTCTCCAGCTTCACCACCCCTGTGGCCCGCACTGTGGCTCCCAGCATGGCGGTGTTGGTGATGGGCCTCCCCAACACCTCCAGCGCCAGGTTGGTGGCGTCGATGGTCCAAGTCTCCACGCCCTCCAGCCCCAGTGTGGAGAGCACCTCCCCGGTGCTCTTATCGGTGTTCACCACCAGCTTAGTCTCCGGTTGAACCCCCTGGCTAACCTGGGGGCCCAGCAGGGTGGGGTCCAACACCACCACGCAGTCTGGCTCGTAGATTCCACTGTGCAGGTGGATCGTTTCGTCGCTGATGCGGGTGAAGGCCGTTATGGGGGCGCCGGCTCGCTCGGGGCCGAAGGCGGGGAAGCTCTGGATGTTTTTCTTCTCCAGTAGACCCGCCTGGGCCAGGAGGAGGCTTGCAGTCCAAGCCCCCTGCCCCCCTCGGCCGTGGAACCTGACCTCGTAGATTCCTTTGGTCAACTGATTAAACCTCTATTAACCTAAACGAGTCAACTATTAAACCTCTACTATGGCTTGGGGTGGAGGCGTCTCCGGGTCTCGTTTAGCTGGTCCCGCTTCCTCTTGGCGGCTTGGGCCGCGGCCTCTTGGAAGCGGTGGAAGCCCCACCCCAGGTCCTCGAAGGCGTAGTTGATGCTACGGCTGGAGGAGATTACCAACCGCTCCCCCTGGGAGTTGCTGCCGTATCGGAGGGCGGTCTCAGGGTCTCCGCCCTGGGGCCCCAGCCCGGGGGAAAGGATTAGAGGCTCCTCCCCCACCGCCTCACGCACCTCTAGGAGCTCCCTGGTGGCTGTGCAACCCACCACGAAGCCGTTGGCGCCGTGGCTGGCTGCGTCCCTGGCCAGCCGTAGGTAGAATGGCTCTCCCTCCATCAAGCGGCTCTGGTAGTCGTGTGCCCCTGGGTTGCTCATCCTGCATAGGGCGAATATGCCGCGCCCCTTCTCACACCACTTGTAGAGGGCGTCCACCCCGTTCTCGTAGCCTGGGAAGGGGCTGAAGGTTACGGCGTCGAACCCCAACTGGTCCAGCCAGTAGAGAGCTGCCTCCATGGTGGTGCCTATGTCGCTGAGCTTGGCATCTAGCAGGGCCAGGCAGCCAGCCTCGTGGATGGCCTCCACCACCTCTCTAAGGTCCTCAAGGCCTAGGACGTATAGGAGGAACTGGGCGTTGGGCTTCACCAGCGCGGTGTAGGGGCCCGCTGCCTCGATGATGCCGAGGGAAAACTCCTTCACAGCTTGGGCTAGTCCCAGTCTGTCCACGTATTCCTGGGGGATCACATATTTGTCTCTCATCCCCGCGACTGCGGGGTCCACCCCCACGCAGAGCATGGTCTCCTTCTCCCGGCTGAGCTCCAGGTATCGTTCAACGAATTCTACGCCTTTCATCACACCTAGGTAGACACCAGTTACGCCTTTAAACCCCGTGGCCCAAATAGAGTAGGGGGGTTGTATGAGCAGCGAGGAGGAGTCCAAGCACCTGCTCAGGGCTCTGGAGACCCTGAGAGGTAGGCTCGCGGAGGCTGAGGCGGAGGTGGAGGACCTTAGGAGGGCTGTGGAGAGGGTGGAGGGGCTCATCGTCTCCACGGGTTTCAAGACCTTTACGGCTGAGGGGTCCAAGCCTGTGCAGGTCCAAGCCCAGCCCCAGGAAGGTGTTACTCTGCTAACCAGTCGAGACGGGGTGACACTGGGGAGCCTAAGGGTGGAGGGAGAGGACCTGGTTTACGAGCCGCCCCCTGGTTTGGAGTTCTCCGTTGAGACGCCGCCCTTCAAAACCTTTCTGCTGGAAAGGGTGTTGGAAAATATGAGGCAGGCGGATGAGGAGAGGATGAAGGCGGGGGAGCTGGACCCAGACCGGGTGCTCTCCTACCAGGTGGTGGAGGAGGGCGGGGTGCTGAAGGGTTTAAGAGTGTCCAACTATGGGGGGGAGAGGCGTATGCGAGAGATAACCAGCAGCCTCCGATGGACGCTGGACAAGATGTATGATAAAACCAGGAAGGGCTAAGTTTTAAGCGGGGTTTAACCCTCTTCCAACCATGGATGAGGGCTACGAGGAAAACCCTCTCTGGCACATACTGGTGGACACAGCTAAGGCGCTTCCCCTATACTATGCCCACCTGGCCTATACCAGGGACAGCCTGTTTCCCGAGGAAGAACTGGACGCCCAAAAGCTAAGCCTCAAACTGGATATACCCCTGGGGGAGGCGTTAGTCATACTCTGGGAGCTTTCACGCCAGCGGGAAGACTAGACCACGTAGCGGTAGCTGTAGGCCACCCCAGCTGTCTGGCTCTTCTGGGTTATCTTGACCACATCCCCGGGTTTGGCCCCAATGATTATGGCTATGGGGTCGTCCTTCTTCAACCAAGGGAAGTGGTAGAGGGGGGCGTGGTACTTCTCCCGAAGCGACTGTTTCTCCTCCTCGTCAACTATCTCGTGGAGGGGGATCAACTCGTGTTGGAATATATCGAAGACAGGGGTGGTGGGGGGGATGAGCTCCACCTTCATCTCCTCAGCGTTGCTCCGAGCACTATAGGTGTATTTGCCGTCGCCTACGATGATCCCGCCGTCGAAACCTCCCGCACTCACCGCGTCCCTTAGGTCACGGACATAGGAGATGCCTATGGTCTTCAAGCCCAGCAATATGTGCATGAGGTACCTCTTATCGCCACGCCGGAGGTGGAGAACCACCCTGTCCTCCTCCCTCGACTCCTCCTCCACCTCCATGCCCCTATACTTGATGATGAGGGCAGCCCTCTTCTCCTCCAACGTCTTAGCCGACTCCAGTGAAACCATTACCTCGCCTTCACCCTCTTCACTATGGGAGAACGAGTCTTTCTGAAAATCCTATACCCACAGTAGGGGCAGCGGAAGCTGATGTATCGCTGCAGCTCGTTATAGTCCACCCTCTTCTTGCAGCGCAGACACTCGTATACGGGCCCCACGCCAGTCGTGGGTTTAGACTCGCTTGCAGACATGACAGACCTATGATTACTCATAGCCCTCTCTTTTAAAGTTACTATTTCTTGGGGGTCAAAGGCTGGGCGCAGACCATGCGCCTCCCCAATAGCCCGGTAACCCTCACCTGTACAAGAGCCCCCTCCCTCAGAGCCCCCCCAACGAGGACTACTGGGCCATGTTTCAAGGGGTAGGCCACCCACCTCTCCGGGTCTCCCCTATACCTCTCAGCTGCCACCACCCAAATCCTCTGCCCCACCAACCCCCTCCTCGCCTCCCTGTTGATCCTCTCAGCTGCTTGGGCTATGGCCTTGCTGTCCTCGTCTCGGGTTGAGGGGGGCCCTGAGGGCTGCCCGCTGAAGGCGGATGCAGGCAGGCTTTGGAAGCGGTAGAGGATGACTCTCTCGGCGCCTGCGTGGGCCGACTTCTCGATGGCCTCCTCGGTTTTTCTACTGGTTTCCCGGGTTTGCCCGGGTAGGCCGTGGATGACGTAGACGTAGGGCCTCAGCCCGGCTGCCTTGAGGAGCCTTACGGCTTGCAGGGCCTCCTCAGGGGTGTTGGGCCTGCCTATGGCTCTGCTGTGGTGGGGGCAGCCCGTCTCCAGTCCGATGCTCACAGGGGTCCCCGCCAGGTATTTGCCCAGCAGCTCCGCGGCCCTGGGGGTCACCAGGCTGGGTTTAAGGTTCTCCACCATAACCGAGGCCTCCCCGGCCTCCACCCTGGGCAGGGATGTGAGGGAGGATAAGAGTTCTTCGAGGGCCTGGTAGTTGGGCTCGGGGCTCCGGGGGTCGGTGAGGGGGTGGGGGTGCACCAGCCTCTCCCGCATGTAATCCAGGAAGCCGGGGGCGCTTAAAACCAGCCTCCTCACCCCCAGCCCCAATAGTTCCTCGGCCTCCCCCACCACCAGCTCAACACCCCTACTCCTGGGGGGGCCGTGGAGGCTGGGAACGCTGCAGTACCCGCAACCCGGGGGGATGCCCCTGGGACACGTGTACCGCTCCTCCAGCCTCCCCCGGGTGCACCTCTCACACCCCTCACAACCACGTGGATCCAAGCGGGCTCTGTGGTAGTTGCTGCACCCCCGAACCACCTCCACGTAGACCCTTGCACTGCGGTAAAGGGGATACTGGGTGACGGCCTTTGTTGAGGGGGGGTACTCGCTGAAAACGGTTGGGGGCTGAACGGGGCGGAGGGGGTTAAGCCTCACCTCGCCCTCCTCCCAGTACGCAGCGCCTCTAACCCCTGTGGGGTCGAGTCCTGAGTCCACCAACTCGGACAGGGCGTACTCCCCCTCCCCCACCACCGCCACATCCACACCTGTTTTCCGCAGCGCCCCCCAAGGGTCGGAGGCTGCCGGGCCCCCCAGGACGGCTGGGCCCCCCTGCTCCCTCTTCCACCGTTTGACAACCCTGGCCGCCGTGGGGAGGTCGCCTGACATGGCGCTCACCAGGAGGAGGTCGAAGCCCTGGGGGTGTGGCTCCTCCAGGTACCTTGAGGCCGGTTGAAGGAGGTATTCGACCCCCAGCGCCTCCAGGACCCCTGCCAGGGTGCGGGGACCAGCGCCTATGACGTCCAGGGTGGACAGCCTTCTCCCCCTTCCATGGGCCAGGGCGTCCACGATGAGGGCCTTCACGCGCTGGTATCGGGGGTGGCCCGGCTTAAACCTTGGGGGTGGGAACCCTCATAAGCGGGGTGGCTCCTCCTTCATCCATGGGTATCCCGCACGCCACCCTGGTGGGGGCTTGCGCCCTCAGCTTCGCCGTCACGTATCTGAGTGTGCCCTGGTTCAACAGGTTTATGTTGGATGTGGGTATCGCCGGGGTGGACATCATGAAGCCTGGTAGGCCCCGGGTGGCCGACATGGGGGGCCCAGGGGTGGTGATGGGCTTCCTCCTGGGGGTCTTCTACTACATCGCCGTGGAGATATTCATACCTCCACGCCTCACGGGGCTGGTCTACATCCTGGCCGCCCTATGCAGCGTCCTAGTCATAACCCTCATAGGGGTCTTCGAGACCCTCACCAGCCTCATGGGGGACCGGGAGGGCGAGGGGGAGTTCGAGCAGTACAAGCGCAGGGGGATAGCGCGGTGGCTCTACTTCTTCATACCCCTCCCCGCCGCCGTGCCCCTCTTGGCGGTGAACGCCGGGGTGAGCACCATGGTTCTCCCAGTGGTGGGCCGGGTGGATGTGGGGTTGTTATACCCCTTGGTGCTGGTTCCTCTGGCGGTGCTCTGCTGCAGCAACGCCACCAACTTCCTGGCGGGCTTCAACGGGTTGGAGGCGGGGATGGGGGCCGTCCTCCACGCCTCCATAGGCTTATACGCCCTCCAGCAGGGGAGGACCAACGCCGCCATGCTGGCCCTCTGCTTCGCGGCCTCCCTCCTGGCCTTCCTCAAGTACAACTGGTACCCGGCCAGCGTCTTCCCCGGCGACCTAAACTACACCATCGGGGCTGTCTACGCCAGCGTCACCATCATAGGCAACGTGGAGAAGTTCGCCATCCTCTGCTTCACCCCCTACATCGTGGAGGCCTTCCTGAAGGCTGCCTCGGGGTTTGAGGCGGAGAGCTTCGGGGTGCTCCGGGAGGATGGGGTGGTGAAGCCGCGGAGCCCCCGGATACGGGGGTTGACCCACCTGGTTATGAGGCTGGGCGACTTCACCGAGCCCCAGGTCTCGGCCATCCTCATCCTCCTGCAGATGGTGGTCTCCGCCCTCAGCTTCATTCTGGCGCCCAGGCTATAGGGGGGACCGCTGAGCTTAAATCGCGGGGTCGGGGCATGAATATCCATGGGGCTTAGGGGTGTGGAGAGGGAGCAGCTCCTGGTTTTGGGGGCGGCCTTCCTCCTGTTGGGGGGTGTGTTCGCGGCCTCAGCGCTCCAGTATTTGAACCCCCCCGTCAAGGTCTTGGAGGCCAAGGTATTCGACGTCTACGTCCAGGGCGGCAAGACCTTCATATTGACCTATGGGAAGGGGAAGCTCAAGCTCAACGGGGTATACGAGTTGGAGGTTAACGCCACCTATCGGATAACCTACCAGAGCACCAAGCGGGACCTGGCCACCCGGGTCATAAGCATAGAGAAGATCGGTTGAGCCCCATGGCCCCCAGGCTTGTAGACACCCACGCCCACATGGAGGCCTTCCCCCGGGTTTCGGAGGTCTTGGAGGAGGCGCGGGGGGTGGGGGTGGACAGGGTTGTGTGTGTTGGGGGCGACCTGGAGTCCAGCCGGGTAGCCCTGGAGCTGGCGAGCCTCCACGGGGGGCTCTACCCCGCCATAGGGCTCCACCCCAGCCGGATACGCGAGGCGGACCTGGGGGAGGTGGTGGAGTTCATAGCCACCCATCTGGGGGGCTGCGTGGCCTTGGGGGAGGTGGGGCTGGACTACAGCTACGATTTTGCCAGGAGCCAGGCTGTGAGGGCTCAGATGAGGGAGGCCCTGGGGGTTCTCCTGGGGTTGGCGGCGGAGGCCGGGGTGCCCGCCTCCATCCACAGCCGAAACGCCTATGGGGATGCTTTGGAGGCTGCGGGGCGGGCGGGGGTGGAGGCCGTCTTCCACTGGTTTGACGGCCCCCTCTGGGCCTTGGAGGCGCTCCTGGACCAGGGCTTCTACGTCTCCGCCTCCCCCGCCGTCGAGTACGGGAGGGCCATGAGGGCCAACGTGGAGAGGGCTCCCCTTGAGAGGCTGCTCCTGGAGACCGACAGCCCGGTGGCCCTGCGGGGGCTGGGCCGCACCTCCACCCCGGCGGACCTCCCCAGGGTGGCGGCGGAGGTGGCCAGGGTTAAGGGCTTGGAGGTGGAGGAGGTTGCCAGGGTCACCACGAGGAACGCCGAGAGGCTCTTTGGGCTGGCGGGGTAAGGGTTTTAGAGGCCTCCGGCGTAGGTGGGGGTATGCGGGTGGCTTTCACGGTGGAGGGCTCGCCGGTGCCCAAGGCCAGGCCCCGCACCGTTCGCAAGGGGGGGCGCACTTGGAGCTACACCCCGAGGAAGGTGCAGGAGTGGGAGGAGCGGGTGAGGGAGGAGGCGGCGAAGCACTTTCCCCAGCCTCTGGAGGGGCCCGTCGCCCTCAGCCTGGTTTTCTACCTTCGCCGCCCCAAGTCTAGGCGGAAGGACAACTATGTCTCCACGGCGCCCGACTTGGACAACCTGGAGAAGGCCCTCATAGACGGCCTCAACGGGGCCGCCTTCCACGACGACCGGCAGGTGGTCATCAAGACGGGGGTTAAGAGGTATACGGTGGGGGGCCGCCCCAGGGTGGAGGTGGTGGTCTCCAGCCTCCTAGACCAGACCAGGCTCCCCGAGTTCCAGGGGACAAGCCTTTAAACCGGGTCCAACATCTTTGAATCCCCGGGTGCAGGGATAGCCAAGCGGACTACGGCGCCAGTCTTGAAAACTGGTTCCCACACGGGAGCGTGGGTTCGAATCCCACTCCCTGCGCCACACGGTGACCTTGTGGCTTGGTTGGCGTGGTTTGGGGCCTGGTTTATTTGGGACTTTGTGGGTGGGGCGATGTTTTCTGTGTACCAATCTGTTTTTATTTCTAGGTGGGTTAGCTTTCAGGATTGGGCTTGAGTTGGGGGCTGGAGCTTTCAGACCTGGATGCAGCGCGTTTGGTCTGGGCCGCCCTGGCACACCTGGAGGAGGCCCAGGTCGCCACCATGCGGCCCATCCTCCAAGACCCCGAGGGGGTTGAAGAGGCCCTCAGAGGCTTCCAGTTGGGCGCCAGGTACCTCCCCCAACCCGCCGCCGAGGGCTACTGGATGGAGTTCGGCTGGTTCCAGCCCCCCGACGCCATCTGGCTTGACAAGAGAATCCCCCAGGTGGCCCGCCACGAGTGGGGGGAGGGTGTGGCCGAGACCCTGGCAACCTACACGGCTGCCCACGAGTTGGTGCACCTGGACGACTGGCTGGGGGGAGACAGGCTCCTCCAGTCCACCTTCACCCACATACTGGAGGCCCACCAGGCAGAGCTGGAGGCGGGCCTCAGGTTCCTGGAGGGGGAGGCCTGGGAGGGGGTGGAGGGCCTAGCCACCCTGTGGGCAGCCCAATACGTGGACCTCCTGGCACACTACCGGGCCTACTACGCCCTGAGGCGGCTGGGCCTCAAAGGGCTGGACGCCGTCTGGTCCAGCCTGGGTGACGGCTACTTCCCCCCCAGCATCCTCACCCATCTGGAACACCACAAGGGGGCAGACTACGTTTGGAGCCTCCTCGAACGGGAGGGCTGCCTGGTGGAGGTGGTGGACGAGATCCAGCGCCAGGGAGAACGCCTCGCCCACAGCTACACCGTCTAGCAAGTATTATCTGACCTGGGCACCCAGACTTAAGCATGCTCTTCGACACCCTCGCGGATACCTACCTGCGGTTGGAGGAGACCACCAAGAGGCTGGAGATGACGGACATCCTGGCCAAGCTTCTGCAGCAGTGCGATGGGGAGGAGATAGCCATGGTGGTCTATTTGACGCAGGGGAAGATCCACCCCGACTGGAAGGCCCAGCCCGAGCTGGGGATGGCTGAGAGGATGGTGGTGGAGACGGTGGCCCAGGTCACTGGGCTCAAAAAGTCCCAGGTGGAGGCCCTCCTAAGAGAGACGGGGGATGTGGGGCTGGCGGCCGAGGAGGCCTTGAAGAGAAAAACCCAGGTGGGATTCGCCTCCCGACGCCTCACCGTGGCCCAAGTCTACCAGGGGTTGGATGAGATCGCCCGGCTCTCAGGCCCCGGCAGCAGCAAGCAGAAGGTGGCCAAGCTGGGGAGGCTTCTGGTGAGCACCTCACCGCTGGGAGCCAGGTATATCTGCCGTATGGTGGAGGGGAAGCTCCGCCTGGGGGTGGGGGATATGACTATCTTGGACGCCTTGAGTTTGGCCTACACGGGCTCCACCAAGAACCGCCCCATACTGGAGAGGGCCTTCAACCTGAGCAGCGACTTGGGGGCGGTGGCCAAGACCCTTGTGGAGGAGGGGCTGGAAGGCGTCAAAGCCTTCAAGGCCCGGGTGGGCTACCCCATACGGGTCATGTCGGCCCAGAGGCTCTCCACGGCCGAGGAGATAATTGAGAAGCTGGGGGGCCACTGCAGCGCCGAGTTCAAGCTGGATGGGGAGAGGGTTCAGATACATAGGAGGGGCGGGGAGGTCCAGCTCTACAGCAGGCGGCTGGAGAACATAACCCACATGTACCCCGATGTGGTGGAGCAAGCCCTCAGCCACCTGGGCTCCCAGGAGGCCATAGTGGAGGGGGAGGTTGTGGCCTACAACCCCGACACGGGGGAGAACCTACCCTTCCAGACCCTGATGCAGAGGCGCCGCAAATACAATGTGAGGGAGACCATGCAGCGGATACCCGCCAAGGTCTACCTCTTCGACTGTCTGTTCGACGGGGGGGACCTCACTTTGGAGCCCTACCCCGTTAGGGTGGCCCACCTGGAGGCCATGGTGGAGCCCACGGAGACCTTCCAACTGGTTCGCAGGCTGGAGACCAGCGACCCCCAGGAGCTGGACCGCTTCTTCCACCTAGCCATCAGCGAGGGCTGCGAGGGCCTAGTGGTGAAGTCCACCGCCCCCGAGTCCATCTACCGGGCGGGGGCCAGGTCCTGGTTGTGGGTAAAGCTGAAGAGAAGCTACCAGAGCAAGATGCAGGACACCGTAGACCTGGTGGTGGTGGGGGCTCTCTACGGGAAGGGTCGGAGGGCAGGGGTCTACGGCGCCCTCCTGGTGGCAGCATACGACCCCGAGTCTGACACCTACCCCAGCGTCTGCAAGGTGGGGTCCGGATTCACAGACCAGGACCTGGCCGAGATAGTGGACCTCCTAGAGCCCTACAGGGCGTCGGAGAAGCCCCATAACGTGGACACGCTGGTGGAGGCCGACGTCTGGTTCACCCCGGCAATGGTCATGGAGGTCCTGGGAGACGAGCTGACCCTGAGCCCCCTCCACAAGGCAGCCTTCGGAGTGCTCCGGGAGGACTCGGGGCTGGCCATACGGTTCCCCCGGTTCACCCGGTGGAGGGACGACAAGTCGGCCGACGAGGCAACCACGGTGGAGGAGCTGGTGGAGATGTATCGCGCCCAGCTTAAAACCCTGTAAACAAAACCCTTCTTTTAGGTTTCATCAAAACAATAAGCGGTGACCCCCACCAGGGGTGCATCTAGCGTGTAAAGTAGTTGTAAACCTTTTTACTGGTGGTGGCGATGGCCTCCTCGGCCTCGTATTCGTCCTCGGCATCCATGGTGAAGCAGCAAAGAACATACTTCTCCCCAGAGTCCTTCAGGGTGACCAGGCCCACATCGTTCCTGATGCCTGGGAGGGAGCCTGTTTTCCGCCTTAGCACCACCCTCTCCCTGGGGAGATACTTGGGTATGCGGTACTGGCCCGTCTGACACCGCCCCATGATGTCCAGCATCTCCCGGCAGCTCTCGGGTTTGGCGGCCTCCCCCCTATCCACCAGCTCTAAGAGCCTGGCCATCTCGTTGGGTGTGGTCACATCGTTGTCCTCCACCCCCAGGCTCCAACTTCCCCCAATCACCCCAGACCCACTCAACTCCTCAAACCTCTCCAACGTCATCTCCTCCAGGGGAGCCCCACCCAAACCCACAAGGTCGAAGAGGATCTCCCTGCAAAGCCGCACCACCCGAGTCTGGCGGAGCCCCAGCTCGTCCAAAGCCCTATTCACGTTTTCCAGCCCCACCCTGGTGGCCACCAGGTCTGTGGCCGTGTTGTCGCTCAGAATCATCATAAGCCTAACCAAGTCCACCAGGGGGAGCCTTAACCCCTCGGAGAGCTCCTTGAGTATCCCCGACCCCGGAACCTTGTCCCTCCTTGTGAGGACCACCTGTTCTTGGGGGCTCAACAGGCCTCTATCCACCTGGCGGTAGAACTCCACCAGCACAGGCACCTTGAACACGCTGGCCGTAGGAAACAGCCTATCCCCGTTTATACTTGCGGACTCCCCCGTCCCAAGGTGCTTCACCGAGACCCCAAGCACCCCCTGGAACCCGTCCGCCACCTCCTCCAGCAACTCAACCAGAGCCATGAGGATAAATGCGGGGATTACTCCAAAAAACCTTGGCCTGAGGCCCACCAGCCACAAGACCTTAAAAGACGGCTACCCCCTTTTTTGGGCATGGTTGAACCCCCCATAAAGTATCTGGACCACCAGTATGCCAGGAGAAAGCTGGAGGAGATGGTGGCCATCCCCAGCGTGGTGGGCGAGGAATCGGAGTTGGCCCACTACCTGGAGGAGGAGCTGAAGGCCCTGGGCCTGGAAACAGAGCTACACCAGGTCTCCCCGGGAAGGCCCAACGTATACGCCCGACTGGAAGGAACCAAACCAGGCAGGAAACTCAACCTCAACGGCCACACAGACACCGTCCCCGTGGTCCAAGGATGGGAGACCGACCCCTTCCAGCCAACGGTGAAGGGAGACAGACTCCACGGCCTAGGGGCCTGCGACATGAAGGGAGGCATAGCCTGCGCCCTAGCCGCCCTCAAGGCCTACGCCGACGCCAGCCCAGGCTTCAAGGGGGAGCTCAGCTTCAGCGGCGTGGTGGACGAGGAGGCCATGGGCACAGGCGCCAAGGCCATGCTGGAGACCCGGTGGAGCCGGGTGGACGGAATCATCCTGGGAGAACCCTACACCGCCACCCCTGAAAACCCAACCCCCCTCGGCATAACGGGGAAAATCCTATACGACATACACGTCCACGGAAAAGCCGCCCACGCCTTCAACCCCGAGGCAGGGATCAACGCCATAGAGCAGGCAGGCATCATCCTAGCCAACCTCCCAAAGCTCAAGGTGGGCAGCCACCAAGGATTCCAAGGCAACTACTCCACCCTCAAAATCGAGGGAGGATACCAGAAATACAGCGTCGTGGTCCCCGAACACTGCCGATTCGAGGTCAACCGCCTCACCGTACCAGGCGAGACCCGTGAACAACTCATCGCCGACATGGAAAGCCTAGTGGAATCCCTGGGCCTAGAAGCCAAAACCACCGTCACCATAAAACCCCCCTACTACGCCCCCTACAAGATGGACAGAGAAAACCCCCTGGTTCAAGCCTTCCACCAAGCCTACACCGAGACCACAGGCCACCAACCACACTACACCCACAGCAGCAGCATCACCGACGCCAACACATTCATGGGCGAGGGAAACATACCCTGCATACACCTAGGCCCCCACCCCGGAGGACCCCACCAAGCCAACGAATACACCACCCTGACATCCCTAAAAACAACAGCCGAGATATACGTACGACTCATAGCAGAATTCCTACAATAGGGGGGGGAGGGGGGGTCCCCCAACCCAGGCGATCCACAGCCCCCCCAGCAGAAACACCCCGAAAAACAAGGCCGAAGGGCCCATGTTAAGTGCAAAAAACCGGCTGTAAACCCCATTCAACAGAAGATTAAAACACCCCTAGACCATTCTAAACGCCATGACCGAGACAATCACCTACCGGGACTTCAAGAAACTGGACATCCGAATAGGCACCGTGGAGAAGTGCCAAAGGGTAGAGGGCTCCGACAAGCTCTACCGACTCCTAGTGGACTGCGGAGAGCCCACCCCCAGACAAATCATAAGCAGCCTGGTGGACTACTACACCTGCCAGGAGCTGGAAGGCAAACGCATAGCCGTCCTCGTAAACCTGAAGCCAGCCAAGATATTCGGGCAAACCAGCAACGGCATGCTTCTAGCAGCCGAGGAGGGAGACCAATGCGTACTCCTCACCACCGACAAACCCATACCCAACGGCGCCCAAGTAACCTAAGCCCAAACCCCCCAACCCGATGAACCACAGCCCCAACAAGCCGGGGAACACGGATCGGGCTAGGAGGCCCTCCTCCTAGCGGCCTCCAGCTTCCTCAGAGCAACATCCACAGCCATCAATAGAGGGTCGTAGAGCTCGCTCACCGGGGGACAGTAGGCCAGCTCCACCCGGGAAAGCTCCTCCAGGGTCATCCCCTTCCGAATGGCCAGGGCCACCATGTTTATCCTCCAATCGGTGCCCTCCTCCCCCACCGCGTGAGCCCCCAAGACCCTCCCCGAATCAGCGTCAGCCAAAACCTTGAGGCTGATAGGCTTTGCCCCAGGAATATAGCTGGGCTTGGTCGCCGTGTTGACCCTACCCGAGACCACCCTGAACCCAGCGGCCTCCGCGGCACGGGTATTGAACCCCGTCGAGGAGACCTCCAAATCCCCCACGTAGGAGACAAAGGTGCCCAGAGTCCCCTCATACTCCGCATCCCCCCCAGCCGCGTTCACCCCCGCCACCAACGCCTGGCGATACGCAGTAGTGGCCAAGGCCACCCTTGTGGGGGAGCCGTCGATGAGGCTGAAACTCCAACAGTTGTCCCCCACAGCATACACGTCGGGGGCGCTGGTCTCCATCCGCCTGTCGGTCTTGATGGCCCCGCCCTCACACTCCAAACCCATCCTCTGAGCCAGCTCCACATTGCCGTCCACACCCACACTCATAACCACGAAATCCACAGGAATAGTCTCCCCCGCAATGGTGACCGACTCCACCTCCCCAGAGCCATTTATACTGTCGATGCCCTTCCCAAAGTAGACCTTCAAACCCTTCTCCACCAGGTGATCCAACAGGAGCCCACCCATATCGGGGTCGATGTTTCGGGGTAGGGGCTGCTCACTCCTCTTGGTGATGTGCACCTCCAACCCCAGATGCCGCAAGGCCAATGCAATCTCCATCCCAATGGCTCCGCCCCCAACCACGCAGCAAGCCTCAGACTCCTCCGCCAACCGACGCAGCCGCTCCCCGTCCTCAGGGGTGGAAACGGTGTAAACCCCCCTCCCCAGGAACTCCCTAGCCCCCGGCACATCCAAGACCCGGGGGACGCTTCCCGTGGCCAAGATCAGTGAATCATACTCCACCCACCTCTCCTCCCCCGAGTCCAGGTCCACCACCTTCACACGCTTACCCACAGTATCCCCATCCACAACCTCATGCCTGAGGAAAATCTCCAGACTCCTGGTGGTGGGGACCGTGTGCTTCAAAGACTCAAAGCTCTCCACCATCCCCCCCAACGCATAGGGAATACCGCAGGGGCTAAACATGTGGTACCCCCGCTTCTCGAAAATAGTCACACGGGCACGCCTGTTAAACCTCTGGGCAGCCCTGCTGCTGTAAAGGCCCGCCGTGCCCAGTCCAACCACAACTATGTGAGGACCACTCGAACGCAACGCAATCAGGGGAAAGAGTAAGGCAACCGGATAATTGTTTCGCTACCCACCAGAGGCTACTCTTCACGCCTCTTCAGATACCAAGTCTCCCCCTTGGGGCTGGTGACGATGTGGAAATCAGGGTTGTAGACCAACATCTCCTTCACAAACTCCCGCATCGTCGCCTTGGTGCCATCACTCCTAGTGATAACCTCATCCAAACTGATGGTCACCCTCTTACCCTTACTCAAATCCACACTCATGACTCCTCAAAAATTAAAACGAACTACCTCTATTTAAGAGGAAGGCCGACCACAACTAGCCACCAAGGGAAGCCCCGTCACATATTGTTGGCGACTATGCTCTGAATAATCTGCTTGGTCTGGTCCGTCAACTTCAACCGGCAACCCCCCTGACCATAGCACCGAGTCAAGATGCCCTGCTTAACCAAGGACCTCCTCTGACGCTCGTTGAAATGGTCAGTAGCCTTCTCACCCTTATCTATCTTCAACAACTCCTCCTTGTAAAACAGAATCAAGTTGAGGATGCTCTGCTTCTCAAGGTTGGAGATGTTTGCCTCAAGCATTGGTTTCTTCAAACCTTAAAGGGGAAAGGTGGGATTAAAAAGATGCGGCTAAACCCTATACCCCTTTTTCCTGGCGATGAACATGCTCACAGCAGTGCTGTGGCTACAACTCCCCTTCTCGCGGTATCCGGGGCAGTTGCAGGCGAAGTCTCCGTCGGGCGTCTCCACAACGTAGTAGGTCCCATGGTCTCCAATAACGTTAAACCTGCCTTGGCCCAAGACCTCCACCTGGTTATTCTTGATCAACCGCCTAGCCTTCTCCAACACCTTGCGGTGAACCCAACGCCGACCCATCGCCTATTACACCACCCCTAAGAATATTATTTGTATCGCCAACAGAGGGGGACTAGCGAAGCTTCTCCAGGTTTTGGCTCTCCCGTATGTGGCTCTCCAACACCTGGGCCAAATAATCGCCCAACTCCGACAAAACCCGGTCCACATCCCCCTGGAACTCCAACTGGCTTGCTAGAAGCCCGAGAAACATGGAGGCTTGAATCGACTGGTTCAACTCCAAAAGCTCCAAGACGCCCTCCCAAGAGGGGTTGGAGGAGGCTTTCAACTCCTCCAACAAACTAACATACCTCTTATGAAGCCAAGCCAAACCCATCAAATCCAAGGATATCCAAAAGGGGGCGGGCTTCACACTCTTAAACCTTTACCCCGCCAACCAGCTGACACGCCTAAAAACCGCCGAGAGAGGAGTGAGAAAAATGTGACGGGTCTTAGGTTTATCTCTTGCTATTGGTTGCAACCCATGCAGCCAACCCCACCCTAAGGAGGAGCCAAGGGCAAACATCCCAACCTCTATAGCGAAGCGCAGGCCAGGGCTTACTGCACCCTCCATGGCTGACCCGAGATCAGAGAAACCAAGGGGGATACCTGGGTTCCCTTCCAAGCCTATCCCCGGCGGTTTTAGTGGCTGGGATCCCGGACTATGTGAAAGGCAAACCCTAAACAGGTAGACAACAAACCATAGCTATGCTGGACCATCCAGACCCCTACGAGAAGTACGGCCTCACCCGTGTCATCAATGCGGCCACCAGCCTTACAATGCTGGGAGGAAGCATGCCCCACCCCTCCGTCTTCCAGGCCATGCATGAGGCCTCCAAGGCCTTCATACACATCCCAACCCTCCAAGCCTGGGCAGGAGAAAGACTCTCCCAGGCACTAGGAGGGGAAGCCGGGCTCCCCACCGCAGGCGCATCCAACGGCCTCATGTTGGCCTGCGCGGCCTGCATCTTCAGAGAAAGCGAGCTAGCCCAGTTCGACCCCTTGGACGAGCCGAAATGGACACCCATAGTGCAAAGGCTCCCCCTCCACACAGAAGGCCTCCCAACCCAGTTCATAGTGATGGCCGACTCCAGAAGCACCTACGACTACGCCATCGAAGCCACCGGCGGAAAAAGGGTGGAGGCCGGAGAGAAGGACAGCGTAGAAATCTCGGACCTGGAGTCAGCCTTCCAAGAAGGCGAGACAGCTGCCTACTACTACACACTATACCCCTTCAAACGCCAAGCCCCGCTTGAGGAGGTGGCCAAACTAGCCCACGAGAAAGGAGTCCCCATAATAGTAGACGCAGCCCCATGTCTCACCCATAAAGGGGTGCCCAAATGGATACTGGAAAAGGGAGCCGACCTAGTGGTGTTCAGCGGCGGGAAACAACTAGGAGGCCCCAACAACACAGGCATACTGCTGGGGAAAAGAGAGCTAGTGAAGCTGGCCCACTTAAACGCCTACCCCTTCGATGGCATCGGGAGGGCCGCCAAGATGAGCCGAGAAACCATCATGGGTCTAATCCAGGCCTTAGAGATATTCATGGAGCGCGACGACAACCTATACTACAGTAAACTACTGGAGGAGACCCAGCGCTTCTCTGGGGAAGTCAACCAGATACCCGGCTTACGGTCTGGGGTGCTAATAGAACCATCGGTTCTACCAGGGGCCACACCCCCCTCATACGCCTGGGTGGAGGTGGAGACCCCCAATCTGACTGCCAGGGAACTGTATTTAAGGCTACTAAAGGGCAAACCAAGCATTCGAGCCCTATTCGAACCCTACTTCATAACCACCCAGGCAGCCAACAGGCTAACCTTTAAAATGGAATACCTGCTACCCGGAGACAAAGAAGCCGTTTTACGGCGTCTCCGAGAGGAGGTAACACCCTGCCAACGAGCGTAAACGTTCTTCTTAAATAGAAGTCTATAGGAATCATCTACCTAGCGTGGAATCTCATGTTTGAAGCCACAGAGGGGGACAACCCGCTCTCCAATCCCCCTAGAAAACCGTTCTACCTGCAACCAAACACGCCTTATGTATCCAAGTGAGAAGCCGAGTGTTTCATATGGGACTGGAAAACCTCATCATAGTAGTCAGCCTTACAATACTTCTCAGCTTTGCTAGTGCCCTCATTTATCGTTTCACTAGAATTCCCGACGTAGTGTGGTTGATGGGCTTCGGAGTCCTCATAGGTTCGGGAACCCACTACATAGACAAGAATCTATTCACGGAGCTTGCCCCCCTTATGAGCATACTAGCCCTCAGCATAATACTATTTGACGCCGGCATCAACCTGGACATAGTAACCCTCATCGACAACATGGGGAAATCCCTGGTTCTTTCAGTATTCTCCATACTCCTTTCCATCATATTGGTGGGCTCCACCATTCACATACTGCTACCAGAAAAATTCACCCTTGCACAGGGAATGCTACTGGGGTCAATGGTGGGGGGGACCAGCACCGTCGCCGTTTTCGGCGTACTGGGAGTCCTTGGGGAGTCCATCCCCGATATGGGGAGCACACGCATAATGCTGACAATGGAGTCCATACTCTCCGACCCCATATGCATCATCTCCTCCATCACCATCATCAAGATGATTATAAGGCCCGACATAGGCATCAGCGAGGGCATAGGAGACATAGTCTCCACATTCGTGCTCTCCAGCATCCTGGGTGTGGGAATAGGGCTGTTCTGGTCAAACGTGCTTCACAGGCTTAGAACACACCCCTACACCTACATGGTCACCCTCTCAGTGCTACTCCCAACCTACATACTCAGTGAAGCCCTAGTGGGCGACGGCTCAGGAGCCATAACAGCGCTGACATTTGGCCTCTCAATCACCAACTACAGCTTCATTACCCGCCTCCTCAACCGCCCAGGCAAGGTCCTCATAAACATCAGGAGGCTACGAGAGTTCCACGAGGAGATCGTCTTCTTCATCAAGTCTTTCTTCTTCGTCTACATCGGAGCCATCGTGACCATCAGCTGGAGATACTTGTTCATCGGGTTCAGCATAGTGATTCTCCAGATGGCCATGAGATATATACTGGTGAAAGCCGTGAGTGGACCCCTTAGGCTTAGCGTGGTGGAGCGCAGCGTATCCAGTTTCCTGTATGTCTCGGGGCTACCCGCTTTCGTAATGAGCCAACTCCCCAAGATATACGACCCCACGGGGATCTACTTCCCAAATCCGGAGGTCTACCCCAACATATGTATGCCCATAGTGCTAGGGACAATCCTGTATGGAGCCCTTCTAGGCCCACCGCTAATCAAACACGAGATTAATTCAGGAACCAGATCCGCAGAAAAATCCCCCGAGGAACCTGAGGCTTAGAATCCTCCAGGGCTTCGTCTATGTTTTGTTCTCTGCTCGTAAGCGTAGGCAACCTGGAATAGGAGGGGTTCCTCAAAGAGGCCTGCCACTATTTGGAGTCCTGCAGGTAGATGTCCGTAGGTGAACCCCATGGGGACTGTGATGGCTGGTAACCCGGTGTGGGGGGGGATCTTCTGGCTGTTGTCCCCGTGGGGGCTCTCCAAGTCACCCACCTTTCTAGGGGGGTTGCTCCAAGTAGGGTGTATGAACACGTCAACGCCTTGGAGCCTCATGCTTCTTAGAACCGCGGCTCTAAGCCGTATGTTTCGGGGTTCCTCGTAGAGGTTGCCACATTGGGGTTCGGGTGCCTTAACCATCGTTTTCAGGCGGTCGGCGATGTAGGCGGAGTAGAGGCCGGAGTTCACGATTTCTTCCAGGCTGCGGTAGGGAGGGTTTCCAAGGGATGCCAGGTAGGCGGAGAGGTCTCGCTTAAACGTGTTACACCACAGGTTTTTACTCAACTCTTGGAAGCCCTCGATGATGAAAGGGTCTACCACCTCGGCTCCAAGCGACTCCAAGTCCTCGATGGCCTCCTCGAAGAGGTCGAGTACCCTTGGGTCTGTAGTTGGAGTGTCCGTGTAAAACCGGAAAACCCCAACTCTCACACCCTCCAAACCGTCTAGCCGTAGGGAACTGGAATAGGTCTCCGGTGTTTTTCCCCGCGACAGAGCAGTTATTGGATCGGCCTCATCTACCCCGGCTAACACATCGAGGAGCCTCGCACAGTCTTCAACGCTCCTACACATAGGGCCCCCCACATCGTTCCTCAGATATAGAGGCACAATCCCGTCTCTGCTGGTTAGCCCCATAGTGGGTCTGAGCCCCACTAGGCAGCAGTGGCTGCTGGGGCCCCTGATGCTGTTACCGGTATCAGTGCCCAAACCCACCAGACCAAGGTTGGCCGCAACAGCCGCCGCCGTACCACCACTACTCCCCGCAGGAACGCGTTCCAAGTCGTAGGGATTACGGGTAGTCCCCCCCACCCCGCTGACAGTCTGGTAGGGGCTGAAGGCCCACTCTGCCATGTTGGACTTCCCAAGGATGACGGCCCCCGCCTCCCTAAGCCTCCTCACCATGCAGGCATCGTCGGGAGGCATACTCCCCAGCAGGGCCACGCTGCCGGCCGTAGTGGGCATATCCCAGGTATCAAAGTTGTCCTTAACAATCACAGGGACCCCATGGAGAGGCCTCAACCCCCGATTCCTGGCTTCCCGGTCCAGCTCCCGAGCCCTCCTCACCGCGTGGGGGTTCAAGTAGACCATGGAGTTAAGCCCAGTTGCTTTGTCGAGGGAGATAATCCTCTCCAAATAGGCCTCCACCAGCTCTACGCAGCTGGCCTCACCCGAGGCCAGGGCATGGTGGAACTCGGAGATGGTTAACTCGTGGAGCCTCATCCCTCAACCCTTAATCAGCATGCTGGCTGGCAACCCATTTTAACTGGTTTCCCTCCAGTTGAATGCGGACCCTCCCAGACTCCTCCAAGTAGCCCAAGTAGGCCATGAAGGTGGTGTGCAGGAGGAACCACTGCTGGGCCACCTGGGTATCCAAACCATAGCGCGTAGCCAAGAGGCTGTGAACCTCCTCCACGGTTCGAGGCTCCTCAACCAAAGCCAGAACATCACCAGCGATTCGCTCAGTGGTCTCCAGGTTGAAGCGGGCGAGAGGCTTGATATCCTCCACAGGCTTGGCATGGGAGGGCACAAAAAGCCTTACATCCATCTTACACAGCTTCTCGAGGCTCTTCAGGTGGGCCCCCACATCTTGGACCACGGGGATCTTGTATTTCTCAACGACCCGCCTGGAGAAGACCGCATCTCCGCAAAATAAAACATCTCCAACCTTGATCCCCGTATGGTTGAAACTGTGGCCTGGGAGGGGCACGGCTTCAAGGCCGAAGCCTTCCAAACCCAGGGGGCCACCATCAAATACTTTGTGGACAGGACTGGGTTTGGCCAAGACAAACCTGTTTCTCAAGGCTTTAACTGGGTTAGCCCCGTGGAAGAGGTAGATGGGCTCCAGCAAGGGGTTCTGTATGATCGCCGCCTCCAAGCGGGGGGCCCAGACCTCCGCCCCCGTCCGCCCCACTAAATAGCTATTACCACCGAAATGATCGGCGTGGCTATGGGTGTTCACAACGGCCACCAACTGCAAGCCTTCCCCCTCCAACACCCTCAAGGCCTTGCGGGCAGAATC
>CAYWWV010000016.1:0-27559 GCA_964462185.1 uncultured Candidatus Bathyarchaeia archaeon
CTTATCAGGGAGGAGCCTGGGCCTCCCAGCGATAGGAGGACCAAGACTCTGTATTCTCTAACCAGTAAAGGCGTCAACGTGGTGAAATACTACACCCGAGCCAAGAGGTTGGTAGAGGTCAGCAACCCCAGGGAACTGGTTTAGTCCTCCAATGTCCCCTGGACTATGAGTTCTTCCCTGACTCCCAGCTCCTTGGAGAGCCAGCTACGGCAATAATCGGCGTCCAAGCCGAATACCACTTGGCCACCCTCAGGGGTTTCCTGGACCGATCTGGGGTGGATCTTCAGCCCCATGGATAGGCTGGCGGCGAGGGGTGGGTCCTCCCCAATGCCAGTCAGGTTGAGGCCGGAGATGACTACTCGTCCACCCTCCTCCGGTTGGACCCGGACCTGGGGGACCTCCTCAGTGTAGCTGTAAACAACGCCTCCCACCAGTAGCTCGCAGTGGAAGGCTGATTCATCCATGTCGAAGCATACCAGTCCCGAGCCTGCGGCCATCCTTTTAAAGTCCTTCCAATCCCTGAGGGAGACCCGCGCTCTCTGGAGGGGGCTGTCTGGGCGCTCCCCATTAGCCAGGAGGAGTTCCACCCTTTCCACAAGCTCGTCGAGGCTCCTCTCGTGTTCCTTCAGCACATCGATGATGAGGTCCATCACTTCAACTTTCTCTGTCAGGCTCATGGCACCCCAGCTTTCAGGAGGTGGGCCCCAGTAGGAGAATATAAGGAAAAAGGGCAGGGGGAACATATCACAGAATAGTAAGAAAAATCGAGTAGGGTGTAAGGTAAGACGCCTATAGAACAGGGTTCTGTTAGAAGAGGGGTTTGGCTCTAGGTCTTCATTATTTCCCGGAGCACGGTGGTGGCGTAGGATCCTTTGGGGAGGGTGAAGGAGAGTTGGAGGCCTCCGGGTTTCTGGCTTAGGGTTATCCTGGGGAGGATGCGGCCCATCCTCCTTGTGCCCTTGGCGTGGAGCCTTTTAAGCTCCTCCAGGGTGACATCGGAGGCGGAGAGCACTTCCTCCTCGAACTCCAGGGCTCTCCCCCTGGGCTTCAGCATCTTGTATCCCAGGAGGGGGGCGGTGAAGCTGATCTCCCCGCGCTGGTAACGGGGTTGCTCGGCTTCAAGGTCGTCCACGTGGAACAGGCCTCCCGTGGAGGTCTTCTTGGCCACGTCGCCCTCCAGCAGGGTGGTGAAGAGGCCTCTACACACCCTCTCGGCCAGGTATAGGTTGCATAAGTAGGCCTGGTAGCATGAGACCAGGTATCTTCGCAGCCATCGATCCCCCAGCCTTTTGCGGCCCTTGAGGAGGAGCCAGCCTTGGCGGGTGTTCTCACCCTTCTCCCCGACTCTCTGGGGGCCGTAGTAGTTAGGCAGCCCGGTTTTATGGATCACTTCAACCACCCGGCGCGCCTTATCCAGGGCGTCTCCCTCCACCTCTGTGATGAGGATGTTGAACTTGTTTCCTCGGAGGTGTCCTGTTCTAAGCTTGTTTACATGGTATTTTGCCCAGTTTACTCTCACAGGCAGGTGGGACTCCACCAGTCGGGCCACCTCCTGGGGGTGGGGCTGGGGGGGGTTGAAGGGCACGCTGAATATCTGGGTGGTCTCGGCGTCCTTGTCCTTTAGACCTGCCCGTCCTACTTGGGAGGGGTCTAGGTTGAACAGTTCTGCCAGCATTAGCTGGACATCCCTGGTGTTTAACCCCGTCTTGGTGATGCTGAGGTATAGGTGGTCCCCGCGGCCTATTGGTTCATAGAGGGGGAGTTCCTCCACCTTGAAGTGGCTGGGTTTATCCTTGATGCACCCCCCCACCCCTGGTAGCCCCTGGGTGATGTAGGGGAGTTCTAACCCTTGGGAGAAGTCGGGGAGAGGTGGGTGGGGCTGGGTGTCCATGGGGTTTCCAGTCCTAGTTGGGGCTCCAGGGGGGCTTGGACCATGGGATTGGTTCTCCGCGGAGGTAGGCCTCCAGGGGCTCCCGGTAGGGGAATAGGGCCACCGCGCCGCCGGTGTGGAGGAAGACCACGTTATCCTCCTTGGTGTACACCCCTTTTCTGATGTGGTCTATTAGGCAGGCCATGGCTGTGGCAGTGTAGACGGGGTCCAGCATTATTCCCTCGGTCTCGGCCATGATTCTGACGGCCTCGAGTTTGGCGGGGGTGAGGTGGCCGTATCCGCCTCCCACATACTCGTTGAACACCTGGATGTCTCCCTCCCCCAGCTGGAACTCCAGGCCCAAGTCCTCCTTGGTGGCCTCAACTATCCTCCGCACCTTCTCCACCTGCTGATCCTTCTCCACCCAACCCACAGCAGCCCCCACCACCTGGGTGCCTGTGTTGAGGGCTTTCACACCAGCCACCAGGCCGGCCTGGGTGCCCCCTGAACCCGTTGCGTGGTAGAGGGATTTGAAGTGGACTCCCAGCTGGTCTGCCTGGTATTGGAGCTCTAGGACGCAGTTCACGTAGGCCCGCGCACCCACATGGTTGGAGCCCCCCACTGGGATGAAGTAGGGCTTCAAGCCCTCCTCTTCTAGCCGCTTAACGGTGGCCTCTAGGGCCTCTTGGAAGCGCTGGGGTTCAACGGTCTCCACGTGGGCGCCCACCAGGTGGTGGAGCAAGTGGTTCCCATCCCAGGGCATATCGAAGCCGTCCCGTGGGGCCGTCTTGACCAGGTACACCTCCATCCCCAGCTTCCTGGCGGCCGCAGCTGTCTGGGTGCACCAGTTGCTGTGGAAGCCGGCGCCCGTCACCAGGGCCTTGGCGCCCTGGGCCTTGGCATCCCCCAGGATGTACTCCAGCTTCCGGGCCTTATTTCCCCCGAAGGCCACCCCGGTGAGGTCGTCACGTTTCACCCATATCCGGGGGCCCCCGAGCCTCTGCGATAGGTTGGTTAGGAATTGTAGAGGGGTGGGGAGGGCAGCCATCCTCACCCTTGGAGACTCACTCAGCTTCATAGCCCAAAGATACTCCTCTCCGCTAAAATACCTTTTTCAACCCCTCTTTGGATGGGGGCGCCAGACATACAGAGGCGATCGACGACTCTGTTCCAGTGAAACCGATAAAAACACCCCGAGCAATGGGAGCTTGGTGAGGCCTTGAAGCTCCTGGTGGTCTCAGACATCCACGGGAACCTTGCAGCCCTTGAGAGGGTGTTGGAGGACGCTGGAGAGTTCGAGGGGGCCATTTGTGCTGGGGACATAGTTGGATACGGCCCCGAGCCTGGGGGGTGCGTGGAAAAGGTCAGGGAAACGGGCTTCAGATGTGTGGCTGGAAACCACGACCACGCAGTGGCCATGGGGGACGCCTCAGATTTCAACCCCCATGCCTCTGAGGCCCTCGCCATCCACCGGCGGCTCCTGTCCCGGTGGGACGTGGAGTGGCTGGGCCGCCTCCCGGCTTGGCTGAGGTTAGAGTTGGGGGGCGTGAAGGTGGCCGTCTACCACGGCAGCCCACGCCGCCCCCTCCGAGAGTACGTCTACCCCAGCTATGCGAGGCAGTTGGCCCACGAGTTCCTCAACCAGACAGGCGCTGACGTACTCATCCTCGGCCATACCCACATCCCCTACGCCGTCAGACTGGGTCCTCGGGCCTTGTTGAACCCCGGCTCGGTGGGCCAGCCCCGGGACGGAGACCCCCGGGCCAGCTACATGGTCCTCGAGCTGGATGGGGGCGTCGTCTCTGTGGACCACAGACGCGTGGAGTACGATGTGGGGGAGGTGGCTCGGAGGATGCGCCAGTTGGGGCTGCCCGAGCCCCTTGCCGCCAGGCTGTTCCACGGGATGTGAGCCCTGCCTAGCTTTTCTTCCAGTTGGCGGCCTGCCTCTGCTGGTCCAGCCACTTCTCCAGGTTATTAAGGTCGTCGGCCACCTGTTTCTCGGCCTCCCTCAGCCTCTTCTCCACCGCCCTCTGCTTGTAGCGCCCATAGTTCTCCAGGCTGGCGAAGTCTCCTGGCCCCTTCCCAGTGGGGGCATACCGTAAGTGCTGCGACTTCCAATCCACGGGGGCCCTCAGCCAGTCGGCGGCCTCCCGGTAGAAGGATTCACTCCAACGTATGGCCTGGATTAAGAAGGGGAGTATCTCGGCCCGGGCCTTGGAGGTGGAGGTGTGACACTTCTTGGCCAGTATCCTGGCCACGCTCTCAGCCCTCCTACGGGCGTGGTAGGTCCTGATGTACCTCCACTTGAGTTGAGGCCTCCGGTAGTAGGGGAGGAGCCATACGTTGCGGCCGTAGACCCAGGAGCCGCCCATGGCTTTGATGGCTGTGTTGACCCTGGCCCACACCTCTTTTCCCAGCCAACCCCTTGGGGAAACCAACACCCCCTGGGGGGTCTCCTCCACCTGGAATCTGCTGGGGGGGAGCCCCTGGGAGAGGAAAAGAGTCTCCAACTGTCCCCGGTAGCCCACCCCCTGAGACCTGACCCTGGCCAGGGAGAGGCCGCCGGCCAGCAAGTCGAACATATATTTGAGGAGCCTGTAGTCGCAGGTGCGGGCCCTGGAGCGGTAGAGGTCTGCCCTGGAGAGGGCTTCGTAGGCCTGGGCCAGCTCCTGGGGGTCCTCCACGGCTATGGGCAGGTTCTCATGTATCCAGTCGAAGAGATCGTCGTAGTTGAGGGAGCTGGACCTTATGGCCTTCCGGCCCTCCTGGAGGCTCCTAGAGGAGAAGAGCCTGTTCAAGACCTCGGGTGTGAGGGCTCGGCGGTCTCTGCTCTCCAATACGGCCTCCACGCCCTGGGGTAGGCTGGTCCTTCCACGGGCCACCGTCTCAAGGTCAACGAGGGCTGACCTGAGGTCTCCCTCCGAGTTCAGGGCGATGGCGTCCAGCACCTCTGGGTCCACTCTAAGGCCTTGGTCGGAGGCCGCCTTCTCCAACCGGCCTCTGACCTCGGAGAAGGAGAGGGGTTTGAACTCCACCGGGGTTGCCCTGCGTAGTATGGCTTGGAATCGGTCGCCCATATCCTCCTCCACCGTGTTGGCCACCAGTAGGATGGGGGAGGTGGACCTATCGATGGCCTGGGCGATGAATGATATTCCCCCCCTGTCGCCTGAGCCGCTCAGCCCGTCCATCTCGTCTAGAAGGACCAGCCTCCTTTGGCCGAAGAGGGTGTAGTTTTGGGCTATGGCCTTGCCCACCAGCTCCTCCAGTCGGTCCTTGTTGCGGGTGTCGCTGGCGTTCACCTCCAAGACGTGGAAGCCCTTCTCCCTGGCCAAGACATGGACCAGGCTGGTCTTCCCCACCCCTGGGGGGCCGTAGAGAAACATGGCTCTACGCTTGGGGGGCTTGCCCCTAGACCACGAGTCCAGCCACTTCTCCACCGCCTTCACGGCGGCCTTGTTCCCCACGAAGTCCTCCCGGGACTTGGGTCGGTAAAGCTCGGTCCAGGGGCGGCTCACTTCACTTCTTCACCTATGGCTGCAAGGTGGGCTAGGAGGGTTGATAGCTGTATCTCGGCCCTGGAGCCCTGGGTTAGCCTGTAGTCGATCTCGCCAATGGTGTCGCTCAGCCTCACCTTGGCCTTCTCGGAGAGTTCGGGGTTTCTCATGACCTCGCGGTAGACCACCCTGATCAGGTCCTCTGGGGCCATCCCCTCATCCACCAGCAACTCCCTGAGAACCTCCCGACTGTCCAGGAACCTGCCCCCCAGGGCCAAGGCCAACATTTCACGCACCCGCCCCGGGCTGATCCTCCCCAACAGGTTGAAGACCGCCACATCATCCACCTCACCCCCAGTGGCCGCCGCACCCTGTAGGAGGTTGATGGCCTTCCTCACATCCCCCTGGGAGGCCTGGTATATGGCGTCCAAGCCCTCCTCCAGGACCTCCACCCCCTCAGCATCAGCTATCTTCCTTAAAAAGCCCTTCAAGTCAGCCTCCTCCAAGGGGCTGAACCTAAAGACGCTGCACCTGCTCTGAATGGGGTCTATGATGTTCTCGCTGTAGTTCCCCACCAGGCAGAACCTGCATGTCTTGGTGTATATCTCCATGGTGCGCCTCAAAGCGTGCTGGGCGTCGCTGGTGAGGTGGTCGGCCTCATCCATGATGAGAATCTTGAAGCTGACGGGGCTGGCCATGGCAGCGGTCCTAGCGAAGTTCTTAACCTTCTCCCTTATCACCTGGATGCCGCGCTCGTCGCTGGCGTTCAGCTCCATGATAAAGTTTCGGTAGCTGGGGCCGTATAGGTCACGGGCCAGGGCAAGGATGCTTGTGGTCTTCCCCACCCCGGCTGGGCCCACGAAGAGGAGGTGGGGCAGGTTCTTCTCCTCGACGAAAGACTTGAGGCGAGCCACGATCTCCTTCTGGTTTACGATCTCGTCCAGGCTCTTGGGCCTATACTTCTCCGCCCACATACCGCTGCTCATTGAACCCACGTCACCCTAGTTAGGCAGGGCTCCAGTTTAATATCTTCCCATACACGGTGATGGGGGAGGAGGGTGAAAATAGGCCCCGACTCGTATCTGAGGGCCTGAAAAAGGGTTCTAGTCGAGGTCTTCGATCTGGATCAGATTGGTGACGGCCGAGTAGTATTTAAGAACATTCTCCCCCTTGGGGGTGATGGCGTAGTGCTTCTTGGAGCGCTTCTTGTTGGGAACCTCTAGCTCCTCCACCAACCCCTGCTCCGTAAGGTTTCGTAGGATGTCCTTCAGACTCTTCCAGCTGAGGTTGCAGTTATACATGATGCGTGTGGGCTTGGCCTCGCCCCCCCTGATGCACTGGAGGACCTCGACGGAAAGCTGGAACTTGGATCTCCTGGCGCTCAACTTGGCCTTTTCTCCAGGGCAACCATAAAAAGGATTGTTAAGCTTTGTTCTCGATTCTTGTTACACAAGAGGCTTCCCTGGGTTGCGGGGCTCACACCGCTCGCTTGGTGGCGCCTCCATGGTGGGTTAGGCGGGGCCTCACCTCGACCACCAGGACTCTATCCGGCCCCAGGGTGGATTTGTCGGCCCTTATGATGGCTTGTCCAGTCTCCAGGAGGTGGGGCTCCACCGAGGTCCCGGAGACTATTTGGGCCAATAGCTTGCTGCTAACCACGTCGGACTTGTGGAATATCTTTATGTCGCTGCCCTTGATGACCTTGGGGTCCACATCCTCGGGAAAGTGGGTGTCCAACATGAGCCAGGTGCCGGCGTGGCGCTTCTTCCTGATGAGGTAGTTAATGTAGTCGGTGAAGTCCTTGCTCAGACCCTTGCGGAGGTAGTCGTGGGCCTCGTTGATGACGAAGACGAACTGCTCCATCTCTGTTCTAGGGTCGTTTAGGAGGCTGCTGACCACCAGGATCATGACGCTGAATATGTCGTCGGGCTCCATCATTATGCGTCTAAGGTCGAAGATGTTAACACCCCCCAGCACCAGGTTGGAGACGAAGTCCCCTCCCTGCAGGTAGTCCTGCAGCGTCTCCAGTCTCATGAAGGCGAAGCTCTTTTGGTTTGGGTTCAAGTCGCTGCTCTCTACATTGGCCCTGATCTTGTTTAGGCCGAAGTCTCTATCGTACTGGGTTTTCTTGATGATCTGGAATATCTTCTTCACATATATGCTTCCGCTCTTGCGTCCAATGCTGAGCACATAGGGCCAGTCCTCCGCAGTGAGCCTGGAGGGGTTGATGGCTATCGGGTAGACCTGGACGCCGTAGTCATCCTGGAACTTCCTCCGCTCGTTCTGGTATACGAAGGGGTCGATGAACACCCTCAGCTGCTTCTCGGACACCACCCGCCGAGGCTCCACCCCGTATTGCTCCCGGAGTTTGGCAACCTCTTGGAGGTTCAAGTTGGGGTCGATGATGCTCCAGAACTCCGATTTTATGTCTTCCCTGGGCTTATGGAAGACTATTAGGGTGGCGGGTTTCCCCACCTGGCTGATGCCCGGAATGGAGGTGGAGAGCAACATCTCGGAGATGACGCCAATGGTGTACCCTTTGCCGCTGCCCTGCTTGCCGCAGACGAAGACGATGTGGGGCTCGTTTAGGTCTAGGGCCACCTTGGAGCCATCTGAGGAGCCGATGATTCCCCATTGTTTGGGCAGCTTTTCGTCCCCCAACACAATGTCGGGGGGATCGTAGGCCTCAACCTCTTGTTGGGGGGGTGAGTCGGTCTCCACCTCTGAGGGTTGGACCCATGTTTCGTCTACAGCCTGGGGAGTGAAATCGGCCTCCGCCTCCTCAACCCTTGGCACCGAGCCCCGCCTCCTCCTCAACAGCAAGCCCACGCCCAAGACGCCCAGCGCGACACACACCCCTTGAATCACCCTAAGCCCAACCAAGCCATAGAGGGGATTCCAACGCAGCGGGTATGCGAGGGCTAAGTCGCTGTATATGGGTGCATCCAGCAACACATGGAGGTAGACCCCGAGGAGGGCCGAGGCAAATACTCTGCGGGGGGAGGGGGCCTCGGGTTGCAGGACCCTGCGAAGCCTGGTGATGGCGGCTGCGATGAATAGCCCAAGGATGGTTCCCCCTGTTAGGCTGTGGAGGAGTTGGTGTAGCGGTCCTGGTAGGAACCCCGCTAACACTAGGAGGGGCTCCAAGTCGGGGGCTAGTGAGCCCGCCATTAGGGCCAAGGCATCTATGCCAGGCAGTAGGCTCGCCACGAGGATTGCTGGGCCCAGGTGGTAGGGGGTGAACGGCATCTAACAGCTAGAGGTCCCCAGCCCCATATATATTTGGCAGGGCCTATATGGCCCCGGCCGACCGGAGCCTCTCCACCTCCTCCAGGGAGTACCCCAGGAAATCTGTGAGGACCTCCACAGTGTGCTCGCCCAGCAGCGGGGGGTAAGTGGCTGGCCCTGTTTGCGAGTGGGAGAACTTGAAGGGCGTCCCAATCTGGGTTATGGTGCCTGCCTGGGGGTGTTCCATCTCCACCCTCATATCTCTGTGGATCACCTGGGGGTCTTGGAAGACCTCGTCTATGGTGTAAACGGGTCCACAGGGGAAGCCCGCCTCCCTCAACGCGTAGAGCCACTCATCCCTACTGGCTTCCAGGAACCTCTCCTGTATCAGGGGGACAAGGATGCCCTTGTTCTGGACCCTGGCCTCGTTGGTGGAGAACCGGGGGTCCTCGGCCAGCTCTTCAAGCCCCAATACCCCGCAAAGAGCCTTGAATAGCCGGTCGTTCCCCGCCGCCACCAGGATAAACCTCCCGTCTCCAGCCTTGAAGGCCTGGTAGGGGACTATGCTGGGGTGGGCGCTCCCCATCTTGGGGGGCACCCTACCCGTGGCGAAGTAGTTGCCAGCCACATAGGTCATCCAAGACACCCCTGCGTCCAACATGGAGAGGTCGATGTACTGGCCCACCCCCGTCTTCTCCCTAACCCAGAGGGCAGCCAGTATGGCTATCACCCCGTGGAGCCCCGCGTTGATGTCCTCAACGGCCACCCCCACCCGCACAGGGTCTCCGCCTTCCTCCCCCGTTATCCCCATCAACCCACTCATGCCCTGGATGATAAGGTCGTACCCCGGCCACTGGGCGTAGGGCCCCGTCTGCCCGAAGCTGGAGATGCTGCAGTAGACGAGGCCAGGGTTCAACTTGCTCAGACTCCCATAGTCCACCCCCAGCCGCCCCGTCACCCCAGGCCTAAAGTTCTCCACCACCACATCGACCTTGGAGGCAAGCCGGTGGAGCACCTCCACCCCCTCCCTGGTCTTGAGGTTGAGGGTTATGCTCTTCTTACCCCTGTTCAGAGATAGATAGTAGCTGCTAACCCCGCCGACGAATGGGGGGTATCGCCGGGTGTCATCCCCCCGCCCAGGAATCTCCACCTTGAACACCTCGGCCCCTAGATCGCTCAGGATCATGGTACAGAAGGGACCAGCTAGAACCCTTGTGAGGTCCAAGACCCGGACCCCCTTAAGCGGGGGGTCTCCTCGCCGCGAATCCATGCTGAAAAGGGGGTGGGAGGGGTGGAAAAATCTTCCCCAGCCTTAAGCGTGCTCCTTGCTCCGGAGATACTTGTCGATGGAGGCAGCCGCCCGCTTGCCCGCGCCCATGGCGCTGATGACCGTCGCAGCGCCGCTCACCACGTCTCCCCCAGCGTAAACCCCTTCACGGGTGGTCTGCATGGTTTCCTCGTCGACGATGATGGTGCCCCACCTGGTGGTCTCCAGCCCCTTTGTTGTTTGTTGGATGATGGGGTTGGGGGTCTGGCCTATGGCGATGACCACGGTGTCCACGGGGAGCCTCCACTCTGTTCCAGGGATGGGCTTGGGTCTCCGCCTCCCCGACTCATCGGGCTCCCCCAGCTCCATGCGGATCAACTCCACCTCTTTAACCCTGCCGGAGCCGTCGTCGATGAAGCGCACAGGGTTGTTCAGCAATGTGAAGATGATGCCCTCCTCCTCGGCGTTCTCCACCTCCTCATGCCTAGCCGGAAGCTCCTGCATCCCCCTCCGGTAGATGATGTGAACCTCCTCCGCCCCAAGCCGGAGGCTGCACCGCGCGGCATCCATGGCCACGTTGCCCCCGCCGATTACGGCCACCCGCCTACCTATGCTTATGGGTGTATCGTATTCGGGGAAGAGGTAGGCCTTCATGAGGTTGGTTCTGATCAGGAACTCGTTGGCGCTGTATATCCCCCCCAGGTTCTCGCCGGGTATGTGGAGGAAGCGGGGCAGCCCGGCTCCACTACCGATGAAGATGGCCTCGAAGCCCTGGTCGAAGAGCTCCTCCACCGTGTAGAGCTTCCCCACCATGCTGTCCAGGTGGATAACCACTCCCAACCTCTTGATGTATTCGACCTCGGCCTGCACGATCTCCTTGGGCAACCGGAACTCTGGGATACCATACATCAACACACCCCCAGCCACATGGAGGGCCTCGAAGACCTCCACGTGGTGGCCCCTCTTTCTCAGCTCAGCAGCCACCGTGAGACCCGCGGGGCCTGCACCCACCACGGCCACCTTGTGCCCAGTATCAGGGGGAAGCTCAGGGATTTCCACCCCCTTGCTACGCTCATAGTCGGCCACAAACCTCTCCAGCCGCCCAATCTCCACGGGGCTTCCTCGGACCCCCAGGATACACGTCTTCTGGCACTGGTTCTCCTGGGGGCAGACCCGGCCACATATGGCGGGGAGGGCGTTGAACTCCTTGACCCGCTTGGCGGCCTCCAAGTACTTGCCCTCCTTTATCAGCGCTATGAAGGAGGGGATGTCTATGTTGACGGGGCAGCCCTTGACACACTGGGGATTCTTGCACTGGAGGCATCGCTCGGATTCCTCCTCAGCCATCTCAGGGGTGTACCCCAGGGCCACCTCCTTGAAGTTGTGTATCCTCTCCTCGGGGTGCTGCTTGGGCATCTCCACAGGGGGCTTGTCGAACACACTCATTGGGCCTCACTCCTCAGCTTCTCAACAACCATGGCGATCTTCTCCTGGGCGTTGTACACCCTCATGCGTGAGATCAACTCGTCGAAGTCCACCTGGTGGCCGTCAAACTCAGGGCCATCCACACAGCTGAAGAGGGTTGAGCCACCCACGGTGACCCTGCAGGCGCCGCACATACCCATCCCGTCCACCATGATGGGGAAAAGGTTCACCCTTATGGGGATGCCGCGGGCTTTAGTCAGCTCGGAAAGGTTTTTCTGGAGGATGGTGGGGCCGATGGTGAATACATGGTCGAACCGCTCCTTATCCAGTAGCTCCTCCACCACCCCCATCCCATTGAGACCATAGGAGCCATCGTCCGTACAGACATATACCTCATCTGAGAGGGCCTCGGCCTCCTCCACCAACATCACGTGATCCTTGTTTCGGAACCCGAGAACGGTAGTCACGTGGTTCCCAGCCTCCTTGAAGGCCTCAACCTGGTACAGCATGGCTCCCACGAAGACGCCCCCACCGACACAAAGAATGCGCCCATAATTCACTGCTTTCACAGCGTTGCCCAGTGGGCCAGCTAGGTTGAGGATCTCGTCCCCCACCTGGAAGGACCCCAGCTGAGTGCTGGTCTTCCCAACCTCGGCGAGATAGAGGTCGATGGTCCCCTTCTCAGGGTGGGCGCCGGCGATTGTTATGGGTATTCGCTCACCCTTCTCTGTTGCTCTGATGATGACGAATTGGCCTGGCTTGGATTTGTGGGCGACGGCTGGAGCCACAACCTCGAAAAACTTGACGTTGGGTGTGAGTTCCTTTTTAGCTACTATCTTGTACATGTGTCCACCACGGCGAAATAAACTTTATAAAAAGTGTCATTACAACCTAATAAAATTGAGGATTTTAGGGGGCAGCTGGTTTAGCGGTTTGATCACCCCCAAAGGCCAGGCACATCGCCCCCAACAGCGTCCCACCAATCCTCCCCGGTGACCGCATCTCCTTCCACCACGATGTGGTAGAGGTTTTGGAGGAGCTTGTGGTGTCTCCGCTCGTCGGCCATGATTGCCTTTAACAGGGTGGCCACTTTGGGGTTCTCCAGTTTGGGGATGGTTTTCTCCAGGTTTGCTATGGCTGACTCCTCCATCTCGATGTGTTTCTCGATGGTTTACCGCTGGGCGTCCAGCTCCTCCTTGTCCAGGGCCACCGTGAATCCCTCCACCATCTTGAGGGCCAAGCGATACATCTCGTGTTTCTCCGAGTCTAGGCTTATGCCTCTGAGAGCCATGGCGACGCCCTCATTCCCCAAGGTGGAGAGGGCCTTCCTGGCGGATTCCACGATGGTTTTCCCGAGTTTGACCTGGTTCTCCAAGAAGGCGTGGAGGTCTAATCAACCAATGGGGTAAAATCCGCGTACTGGGTTTGAAGTGGATTAGGTCAGAGGCGTTTACCCACAGCCCCCACGTAGACTGCAAACCTCTCCTCCCCGTCCAGCCCTAGTAGGCCGTTCAACTCGTCGTCATCGAATGCGGCGACGGCGCAGGCTCCGGCTCCCATGGCCTCGGCGGCCAAGTAAAGGTTCTGCATGGCGTGGCCCGCGTCCAGGTGGATGTACCGGTAGCCCCTCTCCCCATACCTCCAATACATTCGGGGTAGGTGAGCCGTGAAAACCAGTGTGGCCGCGGATTTCTTAATGAACCCCTGGTTTAGGCATGCTGCTGCAACCTCCCCCCCTAGACCCGGGCCCAGCTTCACCTCTTGGAGGCGGTGTGAGAGGGCTAGATACCTGTATATCCCTGGTTGAACCCCTTGAACCCTATTCGCCAACACATAGGTCTCGAAACAGTGCCTTGCACCGGCGCTAGGCACCGTCCTCAGCGTCGCCCTCTTATCCAACACTCTCTCCACCCCTTGGCACGCCCACAGAAGGTAACCCAGCTCTCCAAGGGTTAGAGGTTCGTCGCTGTACTCCCTCAGGCTCCGACGCTTGCTTATGGCTTCATGTAGACTTAACTGGGGTGGTTTGAACTCTCCAATGTTGGGGAGGGGGATGGTGGGTTTCCCTGGTTCTGGCGGGAGTTCCAGGGGAGGTTGGGGCTCACCCCTGCTCTGGGGGGAGGCATCCAAGAAACGGTACTTGGTCTTCTCCATGAACTCTTTGCCTATGCCCTTCACAGGGTTAGAACAGGGTGTAACAAAATAAAAAGAGGAGGTTTAAGCCAGGTAGCCCTGGGCCACCATGGCCTTAGCAACCTTGAGGAAGCCGGCTATGTTGGCGCCGAGGACGTAGTTGCCTGGGTCTCCAAACTCCTTGCTGGTCTCGTAGACGTTGCGGTGGATGTTCACCATGATCTCGTGGAGCCTGCGGTCCACCTCTTCACGGCTCCAGAACATCCTCATGCTGTTCTGGCTCATCTCCAAACCGCTGGTGGCCACACCTCCGGCGTTGGCTGCCTTGCCGGGTGCGAAGGGAATGCCCTTCTCCTGGAAGATCTCCACGGCCTCTGGTGTGCAGGGCATGTTGGCACCCTCGCAAACTATGATGAGACCGCTGTCCACCAGGTGCTCAGCATCCTTCCCATCCAGCTCGTTCTGGGTGGCGCAGGGCATGGCTATCTCGCCGCCAAACTGCCAGGACTTGCCGCCGGCCACATACTCCAGGTTGTACTCCTCAGCAAACTCCTTGATGCGCCCCCTACGCACATTCTTGAGCTCCATCACATATTTCCACTGTTCCTCAGTCAACCCATCGGGGATGTGGACCGCGCCGCTGCTGTCGCTCAGGCTGCAGACCTTGCCGCCTAGCTCCATAACTTTATAGGCGGCGTGTTGGGCCACGTTACCGCTACCGCTTATGAGGACCTTCTTTCCCTTTATGTCCAACCCCTTGGTCTTCAACATCTCCTGGAGGAAGTAGGTAGCCCCATAGCCGGTGGCCTCGGGCCTGATGAGGGATCCACCCCACCCATAGCCCTTACCAGTTAGCACGCAGGTCCCATGCTTGTTGGCGATCTTCCTGTAGGCTGCGTACATGTAGCCGATCTCTCGGGCGCCCACACCGATGTCGCCAGCAGGTACGTCTACGAATTGGCCGATGTGGCGGTACATCTCCATCATGAAGTTGTGGCAGAAGTTCTCCACCTCGGCGTCGGTCTTGCCGTGGGGGTCGAAGTCGGAGCCTCCCTTGCCTCCCCCCATGGGGAGGGTGGTCAGGCTGTTCTTGAATATCTGTTCAAAGCCCAGGAATTTGAGGAGGCCCAGGTATACGGTGTGGTGGAACCTGAATCCACCCTTGTAGGGCCCTATGGCGCTGTTGAACTGGACTCTGTAGCCCCTGTTGATCTGTATTTCACCATTCCTGTCTTTCCAGGGAACCCTAAACATGACGACTCTTTCGGGCTCCACGATCCTCTCTAGGATCTTGTGTTCTTTGAATACGGGGTATTTCTTGATGGCTGGCTCCAGGGATTCCAGCACTTCTTTGACTGCTTGGTGGAACTCTTTCTGTAGTGGGTCTTTTTCAAGGACGCTTTGGTACACGCTTTCAATATATTTATCCAAAGGACTTCACCTGTAAGTCGATTTATTGGGTTGCCGCTAGCTATTTATAGCTTTGGAGAATTTTTTATTCCCAGAAAATACAGTATATATGTCGTAGCATGAATAAATATTAGGGGATTATTCCATGGTCCTCTTGTCCATGGTTATCGTTTGGATCCTCCCCACAAAGCTCTGGGATAGCTGTAGGAGCTTGTCGGGTTCACAGCTGTTGACGTGGTAGATTCCAAGCCTCTGCCCGCCTATACCCAAAACGTCCAACGCCTTCCGTAGATAGGTCACCCGCTCCTCAGCCTTCTTACTCCCATCTATGTATTGGCACTGGGACTCTGGGCAGGCGAATATGGCTACGCCCTCAGCACCCATTTGGAAGGCCTTGAGCAGGTGTAAGGCGTCTATCCTGCCGGTGCAGGGAACCTTGAGCAGCCTTAGGTTGTGGGGGAGGTGCATCCCCAGCTGGCTGGCAAGCTCGGCGGCATATCCCGCTGCACCCTCGCAGGCGAAGGCTACCACCACGGGTTCTTCGCTTTCTTTGAGCCACTTGGAGGGCTTCAGAAGCCCCTCGATGGCTGGGAGGATTTGCTCGTCGCGGAAGAGCCTTAGCTGCATAGCGGAGACGGGGCAGGTGGCCGAGCATATTCCGCAACCTGTGCAGGCCTCCACGTTGACCACTGGCAACCCGAAGTTGCTCCAAGTGATGGCGTCGAAGGGGCAGGCCGAGGCGCAGGCCCCGCAACCCACACATACGTCCTCGTCTACCACGGCTTTGGTCAGCTCCACCTCCAACTCCTGGTTTCTCAGCACGTTGAGGGCTTTCCCAGTGGCGTATAGTGCTTGGTTCAGCGAGTGCTGGATATCCATGGGGCCCTGGCAGGCTCCACAGATATACACTCCCGGGAGGTTGGTCTCCACGGGGCTCAGCTTGGGGTTCCTCTCATTGATGAATCCGTCTGTGTTGAGGTCTAAGCCCAGGGAGAGGGCTAGCTGCCGGGTGCCCTTGGAGGGCTCCATACCGTTGCTGAGGACCAGGAGGTCGGTGGACAGCTCCACCTCGCTTCCATCCTCGTCGAGGTAGTGGAACACGATGTTGGGGCCCTGGGCCTCGGCGGACTGGGCCTCACCCCTGATGAAGCGCACACCCCTCTCCACGGCCTCGTAGTAGAGGTTCTCATAGTCCTTCCCATTGAGCCTGAGGTCTTTGTGAAGGATGGTGACCTCTATGTCTGGCCACCTCTTCTTGATGTCCAGGGCGTGTTTGACGGCTATGCCACAGCAAATCCTGCTACAATACTCGTGTACTCTGACGTCTCTGCTGCCCACGCATTGGACCATGACCACGCTTTGGGGCTGGGCGCCGTCGCCGGGTTTGTTCAACTGGCCGCCTGTGGGGCCGCTCATATCCAGGAGGCGGGCCAGCTCCAGCTGGGTCAACACGTTGGGGTTCTCACCGTAGAGGTACATGCCCTCGGGGTTGAACATGTCGAAGCCCGTGGCCAGAACCACCGTGCCCACTTTGAGGGTTTCCGTCTTGGTCTGCATGGAGAGGTCTATGGCGCCCACTGGGCAGTTCTCAGCCAGCTCCTCGGGGTTCTCGCAGTGCTCCAGGTCCAGGTAGGGCACCCTAGGTAGGCTCTGGTTGCTGGGTATGTAAACGGCCTTCCTCTTGCTCAACCCCAGGTCAAACTCGTTAGGGGCCTCGCCCTTGCATAGCTCCATGCAGCGCCCGCAACCGATGCACTTCTCCTCATCTATGTACCTGGGTTTTTTCTCGATGATGACTCTGAAGTTGCCGATGACCCCGGCGAGCTTTTTCACCTCGCTCAGCGTGTGGACCTTTATTCGGGGGTTCTTGGTTACGGGGCTCCGGTACATGCACCTCCTGTGAAGCTCCCCGTTGAAGGGTGCTATGCAGTTGCCGCAGTCCATTGAGGGGAAGCAGGTGCCCAGTTGGGGGGTCTTTCCACCGAGGAAGGGCTCACGCTCCACCAGGTGGACCTGGAATCCCTGGTCGGCTATCCTGGTGGCAACCTCCATCCCTATGATCCCCCCGCCTATAACCAGGGCCGACTGCTCCACCTTGATCCTCTGCTTCTCCACGGGCTCTAGGTGGGCCACCCTTCTAGCCGCTGCCCTCACCAGGATCTCGGCTTTCTCCAGCTCTCTCTCCCCAGTGAATTGGTAGAGGTTGTTGATGTCTATGACCTCCACGGGGGGTATGGGTGTCTCCCTCTCCTCCCAGGATGCTTTTAGGGCCTCTTTGAGGAGCCTTGGCTTGGGGGTTGCCAGGACGGCTCCTCCCAGCCCGTTGTCGGCCATCCATTGGTAGAACGCCTTGATTTTGGAGGCTTCTGGCTTGAGAGTGCCCAGCTGGACAGCGTCCACGGCTTCCAGCCTGCCACAGTAGTCCGCCAGGGCTTCCAGCAGGGCCACATGGGCCTCCTCGGCGCCCCAATTGTTCACGTATATTCCTACCTTCATTTAGAGACCTCCCTCGATTCGCTTGACTAGGGAGTCCAAGGCCTCCTTGAACTGGGAGACCATGGTCCCACTGGACTCGAGAATCATTATGGGTGTGGGCATCGCACTGGACTCGGCGAACCGCTTGATCACCTCCATCTGCCCCCTGCTCCTATCGGTTCCCTTGAGGAAGTGGCACCGGTCCCTCACGCAGCCCACCAGGAGAACGGCGTCGGCTCCAAGCTTGATGCTGTTCAAGACGTTCCTCAGGCTCAGGCTGCTGAGGCAGTTGACGTATATTGGTGTGAACCAGGGGGTGTACTCGGTCTTGGTGAAGCCCGCGGTGTCGAGCAGGTTGTAGCCGCAGTCGTCGCAGATGAAGCCTATTATGGCTGGGTCTCGGCCCTTCTCGCTGAGGGCTGCCTCGACCTGGGCGTCGATGAGGTCGTACCCGAAGTTGGGGGAGTCCAGAGCCCTGGTGGGGCAGCTGCTTACACATAGGCCGCAGCTTTGGCACAGCAAGGGGTCGAATACAGGTGGCTCCTCGGGGGGTAGGGTTATGGCCCCGTAGGGGCAGACGCTCCTGCAGATGCCGCACCTACCGCAGTTTTCCTCGTTGACCGTGGGGGTGTTGCTCTTCTTGGTTATGTGGGTTCTCAGGTAGTTTCCGCAGAGGTGGGCAGCGGCTCCTGCTTGGGCTATGCTGTCGGGGATGTTTTTGGGGCCGCTGGCAGTGCCGGCTATGAAGACCCCTGGGGACTTGGTGGTGGTGTTGGCCACCTTCTCGTCCACTGCCTTGTAGAACCCTGAGGGGGCCAGGTCCACGTTGAAGAGCCTTGCCACCTCCTCGGCGCCCTCGCTGGGGGCCATCCCCGTGCTCAGCACCACCAGGTCTGCCTCCAGCTCTTTCTCGCGCTCCAAGCCGTCCAGGTAGGAGACCTTGAGACCCCCACCCTCCTGGGTGACGGTGGATACGTCGCCGTGGACGAACTCCACGCCCAGGGCCTTGGCCTCGTTGTAGAGGGCTTCGAACCTGTATCCGTTGGCCCTGATGTCCCGGAAGAGGATGGTGACCTGGGCCTCGGGGGCCCTGTATTTTTTGATGAGGGTGGCGTGTTTGATGGCGGCCATGCAGCAGTATTTGCTGCAGTCAGGTAGGTATGCGGGGTCTCGGCTCCCCACGCACTGGATCATGACGATCTTCTCGGGGGTTTGGGCGTCGCTGGGCTTGACCAGCCGGCCACCTGTGGGCCCGTAGGGGTCCATCATTCTGGCGAGTTGGAACTGGGTGACCACGTTGTCCAACCCGTATCCCCACTTGGGGATGCCTGAGGGGTCGAAGTCCTGGAACCCTGTGGCCAGGACCACCGCCCCCACCTCCAACTCCTTCTCCCCTGGCTCCTCCCAGAACTCTAGGAGGGCGGAGGGGAACAGGGAGGTACAACTACCACACTTGCTTTTAGACAGCAGCTCCAGGCTCTCGGGGGAGGGCTCCACGCTGTATACCAGCGTGTAGAGGCCTGGACCAGTCCGGACGGCCTCCACAGGGATGCCCACACCCCCCTTGGAGTCCAACTTAACAGGCTTCTTCTCATACCACACCTTGAACCCGGTTGGGGTTCTCTCCACCCTGGTGACCTCGCTGGAGAGGTGGAAGGTTATCCCCGGCTTGGTTAAGAGCTGGAGCATCCTGGGCCCCCTGAGACACTTGGAGCAGTCCTCCTCGGGGTAGGTCTTACTTATGAGGGGCATGGCGCCGCCTATGCTGGGGCTCCTCTCCACCACGTGGACCTTGAAGCCCTGGTCAGCGAGCTCGGAGGCCGCGGTGAGCCCCGCCACCCCCCCTCCCACAACCAGAACCTCTTGGACCCTGGAGTAGGTCTCCTCCTCCTGCTCCCTCGCCCAGGTGAGTCGGGCCTGGGCAACCTTCATAAGCCTCTTGGCCTTGGCGGTGGCCTCAACAGGGTCGCTGTGGACATAGGCCACCTGCTCCCTGGCGTTCACCAGGGCTAGGTGCTCCACCGGGATTCCCATCCTTTGGGCCACATACTCCAGGTTAGCGCCGCAGACGCTGCGTGTGCAAGCCAAGGAGAGGACATGGTCGTGGCCCTTCAACAACTCCTCCAACAGGGCCTGGCTTGCCGGGGTGCAGAGTGACTCCACCAGGGATACACTTGAAACCCCCTCTAGGCCCGCAGCATAATCCTCCAGAGCCTTGTAGTCTAGGCTGTCTTCTAGAACACCGCCACACGTACATAGAAGCACTTTGGTTTTCATTGTTCTACCTCCTAACCTCCACCTCCACCCCATCCACCTCCAGGTGGAAGTCCACCATGTGGACGCTGCAGCTGGTGCAGGGGTCGTAGCACCTTATTATCTTCTCCAACCGCCAGCAGGCCTCGTCCCGAGTCTTGGGGTCTGCTATCTCCGATGCATAGGTCTTGGCGTTCGCGTATAGGTCGCGTTGTATGAGGGGGTGGTTGTAGGTGGTGGGAGCTATAATGTTGCTGTACCTGATGAGGCCTTGGTCGTCTATGACGTAGTGGTGTGTGAGGGTTCCCCTGGGGGCCTCGATGAAGGCGGCGCCTTCCCCTGCCCTGCTCTTAACGGGCACCCTGATTTCGGGGCTGGTGATGGAGGGGTCTTCCAACATGGAGAGGACCTCCTCCTGGGCGGCCACCAACTCGGGTATCCTGGCCAGGTTGAACCCTTGAACCTGGGTGCAGGTGCGTGGGAAGAGCTTTAGATACCTTTCCTCATACTCCCTCGCCTTGGGCCACGGCATACGGCTAGCCACATTCAGGCGGGCTAGGGGCCCCACCCTCAGGTTGCCGTTGGCGCCTTCAGGCTTGTAGTAGGGCACCTTGGTGCTGCTGTGCTCCCAAACGGCTTCCCGGATGTAGTCGTAGTATCGGCTGGGGTGGAATAAGGCTAGCTCCTCCCCAGAACCCGAGATGATGCGGGCGTGGCCGTCGTATATGTCGTAGTGTTGGTCCTCTCCGTTGACCAGGGCCATGAAGTTGGTCTCCCTGGCTGGGAACTGGCTGCATATGGGGGCGTCCTCCTCAAACATTTCGAAGACCCAGTCGGCGTAGGCCTCCATAAGCCCCAACACCTCCCTCCCCTCCTCTAGGAGGGCCCGGCGGCGCTCCTCCTTCAAGGCCATGGTCTGGCCGCCGGGCACGGAGGTGACCACCTGGACGATGCGTCCCCCGGTGGCCTCCACCACCTTGTTTCCATAGGCGTGAATCTTGAGGGCTGCCTTCCCTATTTCAGGGTACTTCCCCATGAGGGCCAAGAAGTTCCTGGAGTCGGGGGGTAGACCAGCCAGGTCGGGTATGGCTAGGAAGGCGCTGTGGAGGCTGTGGCTGGTGATAAATCCCCCTGCATTCATTAGTCGGCGGAGCTTCACCGCCGTCTCCGGGGGCTCCACCCCCCACGCGTTCTCCACAGTCTTAACGGAGGCCAGGTGGTGGCTTACATAGCAGATGCCGCAGATGCGCTGGGTGAGCCTTGGGGCCTCCTCAGCTCTTTTGCCCGTCACCAGGTACTCGAAGAATCGGGGAGCCACCGTGATTTGGAACTTTAGGTCCTTTAGCTCCCCCTTCTCTAACTCTATGCTGACCTTGGCCATGCCCTCGATCCTGGTGACCGGGTCTATCACTACATTACTCATCTCGGTGCCTCCTTGCTATCTGGGAGACCAGGGACTGGGCGTATGTGAACCTGTAGAGGTGGCCCACATGGGTCTCCGTGGTGAACTCCTCGCTCAACTGGCTCAGCAGCCCCGTCAAAGCGTCCACCATGGCCAAGCCCTGGTCTGAAACGTTTAAACAGGGTCCCCGGCAACCCTCGCAGGTGTTTCCCGACTGGGGGCAGGGGGCTCCACAGCCTCCCATGGTGGCTGGGCCCATGCAGAGGTATCCTTGTTCGAGTAGGCATCGCTCGGGGTCGGGGAGTTCCTCGTGTATCCTTTTGAGCTTGGTCTCGTAGGTGCCTAGCCTCTCCCTTGGGCAGTCGTCGCAGACCTGGGTTGGGTTGTACTGGGGGGTGCCCCCTCCCAGCAGGGTTGTAAGGGTCTCGGCGATGTCGGTGACCTCGGGGGGGCAGCCGGGGATCATGTAGTCCACCTTTACGAAGTCGCTTATGGGGTGTTGCTCTGGGAGGGTTTGGAGGTGGGTGGGGATGGTTCCCTTGTCGGTCCCCCTCCAATCGCTGTAGATGAGCTTCATCAGCTCCTCGCCACGGCGGAGGTTGGCCAGCCCTGGGATGCCCCCGAAGGCGGCGCAAGCCCCAAGGGCGATCACCACGCTGCTTTTCTCCCTAATCTCCTTGATGATCTCCTCCTCGTGGGTGTTCCTTATGCCCCCCTCTACAATGGCCACGTCTATCCCTTGGGGGATTTCTTTGGCGTCTATGAGGGTGGGGGCGTAGATTAACTCGTTCTCAGATATTATCTGGACGAGGGCCTCGTGGAGCCCTAGGGCTGCCACCTGGCAGCCGCTGTCCCCCGCCAGCCCTATGAGTAGTATCCTAGCCAATTCTATCTCCTGCCCGATGGTATGGTCCAAACTGCGCGATTCCCTTGTCTAATCGACCTGCTTCAAAATAGAGGGTTTTTTTACGCAATTTGGGAATGTTATACAGTCAATCCAAGCGGATATATTGTTTTCGCATTTTCCATAGAAACTAACTGCAAAGGTGGTTGATTGCGCCTAAGGGGTCGCCTATTATGTAAACCTTGATGGGTCCCAGAGGGTCTTCGCCCTCCAAGCAGAGGGAGACCTTTCCCATGTATGCTGCCTGCTTGTTTAAGCTGAATCGTAGTGTTTCTCCTTGGATTCTCCGCCTCAGGGCTTCCTGGATGGAGGCTCTTATTCTCTGCTGGGTGATCTTGGCGCGGAGGGTGTCCAGGGAGTCCAGGTCTTCCCGCTGGGCTGTTAGGAGGCTTCTTTTGGGTTCGTGGGTGGTGGTGAGGGTGGGGAAGAGGTTTCTGATGGCTTCCTCCACCTTGGCTCTGTCTTCGCTGGGTTGTATGGGGGCTTCTACTTTTACCAGGGTCAGGGCTTTTCACCCCACAGGGCTTGGGAGGCGCTTCGATGGAGGTCCTCCACGCTTCCCTCGTTCACCAGCATGATGTCTGCCAGGGCTATGGCCTCCCCCACGCCGAAGCCCAGCTCCCGGGCATCCCTCTGGTGGAAGACCTTGGGGTCGTGGGGGTCGTCGCTTCTCCCCCGGGCCTTAAGCCTCTTGAACCTGGTGGAGGGGGAGGCGTGGACCGCCACCAGGAGGGTTTGGAAGTGTTTCCGGAAGGTCTCCACCTCCCTCATGCTTCGGATTCCATCTATGGCTTGGAGGGGTTGGGGGGCTTCCCCTAGAAGCTCGCAGCACCTCTCCGCTATCACCGACTCCCCTCCCTCCTCCCTAAGGGCCTGGGCTACCTGCCCCAGGGTGGCTGGGCTGGGGGTGAGCCCTCTCCTCTCGGCCTCAGCCCTTATCACGTCCCCCATGGTCATCACCCTGTAGCCTCTCTCCCTGAGCAGGTCTGCCAGCGTGGTCTTGCCTGAGCCGGGCATACCGGTGATGAGGGTTAGTTTGGGCTTCACCTTATCCGCTCCAAGCCCCCTGTCCTGGTCTTTATGAATACTTTCTCGACGCCCTCCTCCAACGCTGCGTGGGCTAGCTCCACCATGGTTTCCCTGGTGGGGGGTTCCTTGGCTTTGAGGACGGGGTCCAGTATGTCGCCCTGGTTGCTGAACTGTTGGAGATAGTATTCATCGGCCAGGCCGGCTATCTCCCTGGCTATGGATCGGACCTGTTTCTCTCTGTCGGTGAGGCCTGGGGCTACGGTGGTTCTGGCCTCCACCTCTATCCCTTTTTGGGCGCAGAGGTTTAGCACTCGGCGGACCGACTCCACGTATTGGGGTTGGTTGACGCCTGTGACCTTGGCGTAGTCCTCTGGGGTGAGGGGGGCTTTGACGTCTAGGGCCACCCTGTCGAAGAGCCCTGTTTCGAGGACTTGTTTTGCGGCCTCCCAAAGGGTGCCGTTGGTGTCCAGCATTAGCCCCAGCCTGTGTTTCTTCACGGTTTTGGCGGCGGCTATCAGGGCTTGGGGTTGGAGGAGGGGTTCGCCGCCTGTGAAGACCACGGCGTCTAGGCTGGGGACGGGGTGCATGGCTTGTTGGATTCGGTTCTCCAGGTAGCTGGGGGGGACCAGGCTTCCAGAGTCCAGGGGGATGAGGGGGGAGTTGTGGCAGTAGGGGCAGCGGAGGTTGCAGCCCGCCCAGAAGACCACTAGGGAGACGTTTCCATACCAGTCGACGGTGCTCATGTCGAGCACGCCGGCGATTCTTGGGTTAGATGTGTCTGACTTCAAATCCACTAAGCAGTCGGTTTCGGGGGCTTTTAAAGGTGGCTAGGGGGCCTGGGCGATTATGTAGACCCCGGCGAAGATGACGGCGCTGCCGAGTAGTCGGGGGCCCCCGTATTGCTCCCCTCGGCCCAGGACTCCCAGGAGGGCTCCCAGCACTACGCTTACCTGTCTCACAGCCAGGATGTAGCCCACGTTGGACATACTCATGGCCAGGAGCACCATGATGTAGCCCCCGTGCATGAGGAGGCCTGCCGCCAGGGGCCTCGCAGGCTTCTTTCCCAGCTCCCAGCGTAGTTTGGATAGGCCCCCAGAGCAAAGGGTCTTCAGGGTGACGGCGGAGGTCACGGCTATCCCCAGCCACAGGCTGTAGAGGAGGGGGTCGGTCTTGGCGACGCCTGCGTTGTCGGAGAGGCTGTAAATCGTGGTTCCCAGTGCGGCGAGTACGGCGTATTGGGTTGCCTTGGTCCCCAGTTGGTGAAGGGTGTCGGTTATTCCCCTGGGGGTGAGGGACTTGGCGTGGAGGAGGTAGACGCCGGCGGTCACCAGGAGTATTCCGGTGACTCCTTGGGCGCTTGGTTTCTCTCCGAGGAACAGGTAGGAGGCGAGGGCGACTAGAAGGGGGCTGGACCTGGCCACGGGGTATACGAGGCTCAGGTCCCCCTCCTCGTACGCCTTCCCGAGGAAGTGGAAGTAGAGGACCTCGGCCGCCGCGCTTATGGCCAGGTTGGGGAGGGCGCTCCAAGGGGGTTTTAGGGTGGTTAGAAGGGCGGCGTAGAGGGGTAGGGTGAGGAGTATGCCGCCTGCGTTCAGCAGGAGCATGTAGGCCTCCTTGTCTCCGCTCTCCTTGGCCAGGTAGTTCCAGAGGCTGTGGGTGGCCGCCGAGGCCAGGGTCAGAGCCAGGGGGAGGGGGTCCATGGCGGTTTCTTGTGTTTGGACCGTTTATGGGTTTGGGTTATATTCTGGGTTGGGGAGTATTGGTTTATGGTGCGGTGCTTCATCGCGGTGGAGGTCTCTGACCCCGGGGTGGTCTCGGAGGTCTCCCGGGTCCAGGATGTCCTCCAGGCCACGGGGGCGCCCCTCAGATGTGTGGACCCTTCCTGTCTCCACTTGACCCTCCGCTTCCTGGGGGAGGTTGACGGGGGCACTGTTCAACGTGTGGGGGAGGCGGTTCGGGGGATCGGGTTCCCCGGATTCCAGGTGGCCTTCCAGGGTGTGGGTTGTTTCCCCGGGTTGAGGAGGCCGCGCACGGTTTGGGCTGGGGTCTCCCAGGGCTCGGAGGAGTTGGTAGAGGTGTATAGAAAGGTGGAGGGGGCTTTGGAGGGGTTGGGTTTCAGGCCTGAGGGGAGGGGCTTCCACCCCCACCTCACCCTCTGCAGGGTTAAAGGCGGGGGGCGGCGTGGGGAGCTGGTTTCCGCCCTCCTTGAGTTGGCGGACCACTGGTTTGGGGTGGAGAGGGTGGAGGCGGTGAAGCTTTTCAGCAGCCGTCTCACTCCCAGGGGGCCTATTTACACCGAGTTGGCGTCCAGCTCGGGGGAGGTGTGAGGGCTTTGGAGTGGGATGAGTTGGTGGAGGGGGTGCTCAGGGAGGTCAGGCCCAGCCCGGAGGAGGTGGAGGAGACCCTGGGCTTCGCCAGGTGGGCTGCGGGGGAGGTGAACAGGGTGCTGGGGGAGGCGGGGGTGGCGGCCCGCGCTGAGGTTCATGGGAGTGTGGCCCATGGCACCTGGTTGAGGGGGCAGAAGGATGTGGATGTTTTCATCGTGTTGGAGAGTGGGGGGCTGGAGGAGGCTTTGGACGCTGTGAGGAGGGGGCTGCCGTGGAGGTTTAGGGAGGCTTACGCGGAGCACCCCTACTTGGAGGCGGAGGTGGCCGGCTTCACCCTAGACCTGGTGCCCTGCTACGCCTACGAGGGCGGCGAGCCAAAAAGCGCCACCGACAGGAGCCCCCTCCACACCCGTTGGCTCAAGGGCAGGCTTGAGGGGTTGGAGGAGGATGTCCTGGTTTTGAAGAAGATGCTGAGGGCTCTGGGAATCTATGGGGCCGAGATAAGGGTGGGGGGCTTCAGCGGCTACCTCTGCGAGCTGCTGGTGGTCTACTACGGGGGGTTCAGGCCCCTGGTGGAGGCGGCTTCCAGGTGGCGGAGGGGGGTCCGACTCAGCTTCCAGGGGGAGGCCCCAGAGTTCCCCCAGCCCCTCACCGTGGTGGACCCCGTGGACCCCGGGCGGAACGTGGCCTCCGCCGTCTCCCTGGAGTCCTTCGCCACCTTCGTGGCCGCCTGCCAGTCCCTCCTGGAGGACCCTCGCCCAGTTTTCTTCAGGGAGCCCCCGGAGGAGGCCCCTGTGGAGCAGGTATTGGCGTTGCTGGAGGGTCGGGCCACCCAGGTGGTGTTCTTGGCGGTGGGGGATGAGGAACCGGAGGTGGCTGACGTGCTCTGGGGGCAGCTACACCGGTCTCGGAGGGCTATGGAGCGCTACTTGGGGGGAAAGGGGTTCCACGTTTTGAGGAGTGGGGCTTGGAGCGACGGGGTTGGCCTCCACGTCTTGGTTTGGGAGGCCGCCGAGGACCGCCTCCAGGGGGCTAGGCTCCACAAGGGGCCCCCTGTTTATATGCGGGAGGACTCTCGGAGGTTTCTGGAGGCCCACGGGGGTGGGGGGGCGGTGGCGGGTCCCTTCATCCAGGGGGATCGGTGGTGTGTGGTTTTGAGGAGGGAGCCGCTGGACTTGCGGGGGTGTGTGGAGTCCGCCCTGGTTGATGGGGGTGTGGGGGTGGGGTTCTCCAAGGGCTTGGCTGAGAGGGTTGCCAGGGACCGCCGCGTGCTCCTGGGGGTGGAGGTGAAGCCCCTCCTCCAGGGGGGTTTCACCGGTTTCCTCCTCCGCTGGTTGAGGGGGAGGCCGGTCTGGCTTGAGTAGCTTCCACACCCTGGATGGGGTTTTGGATTCGGAGGTGGGGGGCTTCCTATGCTGGCCGGTTTTCGACAGGGGGGTGGCTGAGGAGAGGGTTTGCCAGCTGCGGGGGTTGGGGGTGGAGGGTGTGGCGTTGGGGGGGCGCCACGCGGTGGGGGGGTTGCCCATACTGGGGAAGGGGCACTCGGCGGTGGTTCTCCGGGCCCTTTGGAGGGGGTTGGAGGTGGCCCTGAAGGTGCGTAGGACGGACGCTGACCGGGTTTCCATGGAGCGGGAGGCGGGGCTGCTGGCCCACGCAAACAGGTGGGGGGTGGGGCCCCGGCTCCACTGTTATTCCAGGGATTTCCTGGTGATGGAGTTGGTGGAGGGGCCCTACTTGGGTGAGTGGGTGGAGGGCCACTTGGGGGAGGGGGCTTTGGTGAGGAGGGTTTTAGCTGGGGTGTTGGGGGTGGCGAGGAGGCTGGACTTGGCGGGGCTGGACCACGGCGAGTTGAACCGGGTGAAGCGCCACTTCATAGTGGCCCCGCGGGGCCCCAGGGTCATAGACTTCGAGTCGGCCAGCCTCCAGAGGAGGCCCAAGAACGTGACGGCCACCACCCAGAGCCTCTTCCTCAACCACAGGTTCGCCACAACCCTCGCCCAAGCCATCCCCCTCCCCCCCAGGGAGGCCCTCATAGAGGCTCTCAGAACCTACAGGAGAAACCCCACCGAGGAAGCCTTCCAGGCCTTGCTGGAGGTATGCGGTTTAGCGGATTACACCCCGGGTTTTTCACTGGAATGAAGCCGCAACCCAGGGGTTTCCAGGCTCCCCGAGGGGAGAGAAGCCGTTTTACGCCTGGGATGGGTTACCCCCCCTCCCCCCTGGGGGAAGATTTAAAGTTTAGCGGGTGTTTCTATGGTTCACCGTGGGACCGTGGTCTAGCTTGGTATGATCCGTGCTTGGGGTGCACGTGACCGTGAGTTCAAATCTCACCGGTCCCACCA
>CAYWWV010000017.1:0-1692 GCA_964462185.1 uncultured Candidatus Bathyarchaeia archaeon
GAGGAATTTAAACCCGGTAAACTATTAAAAACCATCAAATCTAAAAAACAATAATAAAAAATTGAACTTGATAGCCTAAACGATGGTTTGAACCTACCCCCCGCTACCAAAACTCCTTTTACAAAATGAGGCGATATTTCACCTATTTAAATTAAAACAACCGTGAAAATAGTATGTTGCTAAACAGAGTGGTTATTTCGCCTCGGGAATTAAACTCGCCCATCGTTGGACCCCACACAAACAGGTATGGGATCCTGGGAAAAGTGAGTTAGATTATTGTTTTAGGCCTCTCCAATCCTCTTCTTCGTGTCTCTGGGTTGTTCTCTGGGGGTTTGTGGGGGTAGGTGTAGGTTGGAACAGGGTGGCGTTTGGGTGCTTTGTTGTCCAGGCGATGATTTCTCTGGTATAATATTCATTACCAAACTACGATCCTTTTATTTTCTTAGCCAATGTCACACCTATCTGGTTAATCTCATCATAGTCTTCATTACTTGGAGCGCCATTTACCTCAACCGCTCCAACCAACTCTAACCCTGTAGGCCCCAACATCTCAGAGGCATGATCTAATGCTCCCTTACCCCAACCATAACTAGTCAAAACCACCCCAAACATTGCGGGGGGCTTCAACACTCTGACCAAGTGAGCCGCGTAGACCGCCAGAGGATGCATTCTCCCAAGAACAGTAGGCGTCCCGAGAACAATTCCTTTTGAATCAACAAGATCCTTAGCAATATCCCCAATGTCAGCAGTAGCAAGATTATAAACAGGTGCCTCTATTCCTTCCTTTTCAAGTGTTTCCGCTAGATGCATGATCATTTTCTCTGTTGACTTCCACATCGTGGCATAAACAAGGATCACCTTGTCAAGGGTTTCACCGCTAGTCCATCTCCGGTAAGCATCCAATATCCGTCCCGGATTTCTATGTATGGGCCCATGGCTGGGGGCGATCACCTCTATTTCTAGGTCTCTGATCTTGTCCAGCCCTCTCTTGCCCATTGAACGGTATGGCATCATGATCTCTCCGAAGTAGCGTTGAGCGTACGGGATCAGTTCAGGGACCTCTTCATCGTAAAAGCCGTAGGCTGTGTGTAGCCCTAGGAAGTCGCATGGGAACAGTATCTTGTCTTCTTCTAGATAGGTGAACATTGTTTCTGGCCAGTGAAGCATCGGGGCTTCAATGAATCTGAGTGTTTTTGAACCAAGTTTTAGTGTGTCTCCGTCTTTGACTATTTGGATTCTTTTTTCCGGTGTTTTAAAGTAGATTTTGGCTGCTTCTGCTCCCCGTTTGGTTGTTACTAGTTTGGCTTTGCTGTTTTTCTCTAATAGGTATGGTATTGCTCCTGCGTGGTCTGGCTCAGCATGATTCATTATGATGTAGTCGATGTTGGTAACTGGTTGAATTTGGTTGATTCTTGTTTCTAGTTCTTTCTCGAAGCCTGGGTTTACCGTGTCTATGAGCGCTGTTTTTATGTCTTTGATCAAATAGGCGTTGTAGGTTGTGCCTTGTGGGAGTGGAATAAGTGAGTCGAAGAGTCGTCGGTCTCGGTCTTTTACGCCGACGTAGTAGACTTTTTCTGCTATTTGGGGCGTGAAAAATTCAGTCACAGGGTGAATGTATCTTTGAGGAATTTAAAGGTGTGTTTGTTTTGTTCTTTGAGCCTTGTTTGGCTTCGAGTCGATTAGATTCGAGGG
>CAYWWV010000017.1:1792-25815 GCA_964462185.1 uncultured Candidatus Bathyarchaeia archaeon
CTTAAACGGTTGTTGAGCTTTGCCGGAATTACAGTGACCGCCATTACAGTATTTTTATTAAAACAGAGACTATTTCGCCTTAGAAATTGAATTCGCGCATCATTGGACTTAAACAGGTAAATGCTTTGAGAAAAGCCGTATAAGAAACTACATGAATTACCTTAAATCAAGGTGGTGAAGCTCACCGTAACCGCCCCTGCGGTATGCAGAGACTGATAGCTTCTCCAAATAACAAGTGAAAAGAATTGACAAAAGACGATTTAAAATCCCAAGCGTATGTGGCCATCCTGCTCATGGGCATCGTGAGCATGCTAGGTGACATAGTATATGAATCCGGGCGAGGAGTAGCACCAGATTACCTGTACTTTCTAGGAGCATCAGCGTTCCTAGTCGGAGTAACATCGGGAGTAGGCGAGCTGGTCGGATACGGAATGAGACTAATCAGCGGCCCCCTCGCTGACAGAACCCACGCCTACTGGCTTTTCATCTTCCTCGGCTATGGCCTCATTATTTCTATCCCGGTTATGGGTTTTACCAGCAACATATGGATCGTCATGGGTCTCGTGATAGCAGAGAGGCTGGGAAAAGCCCTCAGGTCTCCATCCCGTGACGTAGTTGTATCGGTTGTAAGCAAGGGAGTGGGGGCTGGGAAAGCCTTTGGGCTTCATGAATTCATCGACCAGATTGGAGCAGTTCTTGGACCTGCTTTCCTAGGCTTCATAATGCTGAGAACAGCCAATGACTTCGGTTTTTCACTCAAATCACTGACCCCATTCTACCTTCTAATGATGGTGGTTCTCTATTTAACGTATAGAAGGATCAGGGGCACAGTCGAGGAAACTACAAAGCATACAAAGGTAACGGAAGGCGAGCTAAGCAGAGGGTTCTGGTTGTACTCGGGGTCAGTGCTATTGAATACTATTGGATTGATGCCTGTCGCTTTGATTCTTTACAACGGTGCCAGGATTCTCGAGTCCAGTGGGCAGCTCTGGCTTGTACCGTTTCTCTACGTTATTGTCCAGTTAGTGGATGCGCCGATGGCTCTTGTTGCGGGCCATCTCTACGATAAGATAGGCGTAAAACTTCTCATGGTTCCTTTCATGTTGTCTGTTTTGCCTTTCATGTTTCAGCTTTTTAGTGGTCTGCCTGGGGTCGTTCTCGCATGTATCGCGTATGGTCTTGTTCTTGGGATGCAGGAGTCGACTTACAGGGCTGCTATAACCGACCTAGTGCCCCTGAGTAAACAGGGGTCGGCGTATGGTTACTTCAATGTGATGTTAGGCGCGGGCACATTCATTAGCGGTGCCATCTTCGGCTATCTATTGGATGCCTCAACGTCTCCAATGCTGATACTGGGTTTTGTCGCAGCGTCTCAGCTCGTAGCCATATTACTACTCAGAAAAGCCGTTCGAGGAGGAAAGGTCGGAAACAAGCAATAATGTGATTAATGATCGGTTTAACGATACCAGTATTTTGTAGTAAGCGTCTAACAGAGAATTCTCATAAAAAACGTGCATAAAATGCAGAACCACACTTTGTGAGGATGACAAAAACGTACATTGAGAAGCTTATTAGGGCATTAACCACCCTCAATCAACTGAGATAAACGCTGCGTGGGTGTTCTAGGGTCGGAGGAGAGAAGTGTCAGCGGTTACTCCGTTGATACACTTAATAGAAAATAGTGATGATATGGGGGTTTATTTCTGGCTGCAGTGGAGTCCCTAGGCGAGATAACTGACCCAACCCCTGCTCAACCATCCACCTAGCATACTCAGTCACCTGCAACAACACCTCCCGACTTGTACGTGGTTCTCCATCCCTGGACACCTGCCTCTGCCACTCTTACAACTCCTCAGCACCCAGCCCCGCCCAATCCAAAACCCCCTCAAAGCCTGAACATATGCCACACGAGTCCCCGGACGATACAACTCCAACTCGCGCAACTAGAACTCCCAAGTACCCATGAATCCAACACATCCAAGCAACATTTTGGAAAGAAAAAACAAATATACTCATTTATACGTAACAGAGCCCTATGCCCACCCACCTAAAGCCCCACCTATGGTTCACCCTTTACACCTTGCTGAGGCTGGGGGCTGCCCAGAGGCCTGTAGCTGTGAGCACCACCAGGCTAGGCAGGGAGATGGGGGTGAGCCAGCAAAGCGCCAGCCGCCACCTCCTACTCCTGGAGGAGGAGGGACTGGTGGAGCGAAGGGGTTCCCCCAAGGGCACAACTGTGAGGTTGACTGAGGCGGGGGTGGCCCAGCTGGAGCGGGTGCTCGAAGGATTAAAGTGGCACCTAGAGGAGGCGGGGGAGGAGACGGTGGAGATCGTGGGGGAGGTCACCAGCGGCCTCTTCGAGGGCGCCTACTATGTCTCCAAGGAGGGCTACAGCCACCAGATGGAGGAGAAGCTGGGCTTCAAGCCTTTCCCCGGAACCCTCAACCTCAAGATCGAGGAGGAGGACTATGCCAAGCGGAGGAGGGTGGAGTCGGGCCCATACGTACACCTGGAGGGCTTCAGGGATGGCACACGGGCCTTCGGCGCCGCCCGATGCTACCCCTGCCTCCTGGAGGACAGGCTCCAGGGGGCCCTCATAGTGGCAGAGAGAAGCATCCACGACTACAGCGTCATGGAGATCGTATCCCCCCACTACCTTAGGAGGGAGCTGGGGCTGGCCGACGGGGACAAGGTCAAGGTTTCCTTCTTGCCCCTTCCACGATTCGGCTCTTGATCTTGCTGCTGCTGTTGAGGTCCTCGGGGCCGAATCGCTCTATTTGGACTATCTTGAAGTCGAGCCCCCGGCCCTTCCTGATCTTTTCCACCTGGGCCTTGATGCCGTCCTGGTCGTAGCCCACCACCACCACATCGGGCTTGATCTGCTGTATGACCCGGTCCAGGTCCAGGTCCTCGAAGCCCAGCAAGGCCTCGTCCACCACCTTGAGGGCCTCGATGACGGCTCGGCGCTGGTCCTCGGGTATCACTGGGAGGCTGCCCTTCATGCGGAGCACCGTCTTATCCCTGGCCACGATGACCACCAGGCGGGCCCCCTCCCCCCCCGCCTTCTTGGCCTCCTCCAAGTATCGGATGTGGCCGTAGTGGAGAAGGTCGAAGACCCCCGCGGCTAGAACGGTGACCATCTACCACTCGAACTCCGCCAACCCTAAAAGCTTTAGGGCGTCCAGGACGCCTTCGGCGTAGGCTACGCAGGCCAGGGCGGTGGGCCTTTGGTCGAGGGCGTAGTATTCGGCGTCCTCTAGGTATCTCTGGGCGTGGTCTACCAGGCTCCGGACTTCTTGGACCCCCAGCTGCCAAGGGCCCTCCCCCACCCGCATCTCGGCCAGCACCCTCCTGCACCCCCGCGTGTATTTCTCCACCAGCCTCTCCGTCGGCCCTCTGGGGTTGTGGCTATCCAGGGCTTTCCGGGGGCAGCCGTGTAGAACCTGCAGGGCCTCCGCCTCCATGAAGTGGAGGGGGCCTGGAGCCACCAGTATGTGGGGGGGGTCCCCAAGATGGGTTTTGGCTATCATTCCTGCTGTGCCGGCCACGATGGCCCTGTCGGGGCTTCCCAGGCGGGCGGCCGCCACCATGAGGCTGTCCTCCTCGAGGCCAGCCTTCACCAGCATCCCAGCGGCCTCCCCCGCTGAGAGGTGCCGCCCAGCCTCCACATCCAGGTCCAGCAGTAGGAGGGTGTGGAGACCCTGCTCCCTGTTCCCCTCGATGGTCCCCAACACCGTCTCCAACCCGCCTTTCTCGGGGAGGGGAACGGTGACGGCTTTACCGAACTTGTAGAGGCTGAGCCCCGTCTCGGCCACGGCGGTGAATATGCTGCTGCCGTGGGAGACCCTCACGGGTATGCCCATGCGTCTGGCATCCACCAGGAGGGATATGTGGGTGGTGGCGCTTAAGGCGTCTCCCCCCACCAGTATGGCCACATCCCGGCCCCGCGCCTCCTCCAGGAGGGTGTGGGAGTCCTCCTCGAGGGCCTTCCGTGTGAGGGGCTTCACGGGTCTACCCACCAGCTCCCCCAGCTCCTCGAGGGTGGTGTCCAGCGCGTCGGTGTAGCCCTCCAGGTAAACCCTGTCCGCGCTCCGGCACCACTCCAAGCCCCGGAGGCTCAGGTCCAGGTGGCTCCTCAGCCCCAGGCTCACCAAGCTGATCAAGGCCCACCACCCCCGTAGGGATGCCTCCTCACATACCCGCACTCCAGACAGGTCACCGCCAGGTGGGGCTCCCTCCGACGCCTAAGCCTCACCCTAGCGTTAACCCCTGGCACCAAGGGGGCGCCACACCTCTTACAAACAGCATGCTTCAGCCTTGGCGGAGGGCGGAGGCGGTTCCGCAGGGCTATCCGGCGGGCCAGGTGGGCGTACCGATGGGCGAGCTGGGGATCCTCCCGCAGGAATCTACGGGCCATGGCTATGAGCCGCTCGTACCGTTCCAGGGGTATTCTCCGGCGCATCTAGACCACTGGCTTGGAGAGGGTGGAAGGTTTATAAGAATATACCATTCGAAGATCCTTACTCCTGTGCCCCCTGGTGGAGGAGCCCGTGTTCTATACTTGGTTGAACGGGGTGAGGACCACTGTTGTTTTCCAGGTGGGGGGTGGATGTGTTGTGGGGGGCGCTACCGCTTCCACAAACCATTGACCAGAGGGGTTTAAGCGGAGTGAGGGGGATGCATGGTTTTTGATTTTTTCATGTTAACAAACAAGCGCGTATACCTGTGTTAACCCCTCGTTATCAAATCGTTTAGCATCAATATATCCCTGTCAACTCCATATCCTATTATAGAGCCGAATCCCGATACCATTAGACGTGCGCCTAACAAGAGACATTCTAGTGGTATTAGGGTTCTTCTCCCTGGTGGTATCATCGACGGCAGCCTACATAATGGGGGACAGCGGCTCCTTCGAGAGCAACTTCATCTCCATCCAGGACTTCAACGCCACCATATACAACCTGGAGACCAGGTACCCCGTGGGCCAGCCCGACGACATAGAGATCAGCTTCAAGATTTTCAGCTCCAGCGGCGTCTACCCTGACTCCGAGATAATGGTGCAGCTGGTGGATGAGGATGGGGAGCTGCTGGTTACGGGCCCCGACCCCACCAGCGACTACCTCCACGCGGTGACCACGGCCACCATATCCCCCATAGAGCAGACCATCACCGTGACCATCGTGGACGACTATTATCCTGAGAGCCTATCCCAGTTGGTGGATGGGTTTGTCATCAGCGTCACCAGCAGCCATCTGGAGTATGACTTGAGGCTGGAGAAGACGCAGTCGGATGAGATCCAGGCCAAGGGGAGCTTCATCATCTACCGGTCGGCTGCCGACACAACTGTTCCTCGGTACAGGTATTGGGGGGATGGCATCTGGGGGGTGGAGAACGATTTGAACCCCCAGACCAACTCCATGAGGACGGTGAGGGCCGAGTTCAGCAGCAAGCCCTCGGAGAGCGAGAACGCCATCTCGGCGGTGATGGCTGAGAACGGGGATTTGAATGTCTACCACAACACCCAGGGTAGTTGGACGGGCCCCATTCCCATAGACACCATACCCAGCGGGTCCAACACCAGGACCTACGACCTGGCCTACGAGTATACTAGCGGCGAGGGCATACTGGTGTACGCCAAGAATACTCGGAGGAAAAAACTCTATGTGAAGCTCTTCACGGGAGGGGGATGGGTCTCGGGGCCCGCTCTCAACATCCATACCAGTAGTAGGAAGATCGGCTTTGTACGCCTGGCCGCCAAGCAGGCGCCGGGCTCCAACGAGGTGGCGGTGGTATACGTGGACACCTCCAAGAAGGTTTACGCCGCGGTCTGGGATGGGGACACCAACACTTGGAGCACCCCCTACCCCATTAACGGGGGGGCCAAGAACACGGCCTCCACCTACAAATACGAGCCCGCGGACCTGGTTTACACCTATGACTCGGGGGACTTGATCCTTGCGGTGGGGAGTGGGAAGGGGGTTTATGTCTACAGGAAGACGGGCTCCACCTGGGCCCCGGACACGGGGTGGGGCCCCGGGGGCTACAACACCATGGCCACCGGTGGAAACATAAGGTACATCATGCTCCGGGCCCACCTGGCTCCAGGCTCCGACAACGTGGCCATGGTCGCCTTCACGGATTTGAGCGATCTTTGGCTGACTGCTTACACCTATAACAGCATATTGGACCAGTATTTCTGGCAGAACAGCTTCCTGGTGGATGACACCATGGAGAGCCCTGCCTACAGGTGTTTCGACGGGGACTGGGCCCCCACGGGCACCAGGTTCTGGCTCTTCGGGGGAGAGTTCGCCGAGGATAGCATAAGCTACAAGGTCTACAGCGTGATGGTTAACGGGGTCTTCTACGAGTTGAGCCCCCTGGGCATGGGTGTGTGGCACAAATACGACTACGACCCCTCGACCGCCAACCAATACCAGAAATGGGTGCAGGTCAAGGTAGCCCCCTACGCGGGGGAGCCCAACTTCTTCGTCAACATCCTAAACGACGACGAGGACATATACTCCATCGCGGTGCCAAGCGTGACCGATATCACCGACACCTCGGGATACTCCACCACCTACATATCCAACACCGGCACCATAAACTACGAGTGCTTCAACGTGGCTTGGATAAAATTCCCGCCAAGCTAAGTGTTGAATCCCTGCTGGCGCATTTAGAGCCATACGGGGTTGGAGATTCCTTTATGGGCTTGGGGGAAAAGGGAAGGAGTGTTTTAGTCTTTGCCGCGGTGGGACTTGTTGAGGAGGTCTTTGGCTTTCTGGCTGTGCTTCCAGGATTGTCGGTAGTGGTTTATGGCTTTAGCTGGGTCTTCCTCTTGGTCTGCTTTATCGAGGAACTCCTGGGATTTGTCCAGGTGTTTTAGGATTTTCTTGTCTGGGTCGGGGCCGGCCTGGCTCCATGCGTCCTCCAGGTTTGCCTCTGCAAGCATCTTGTCGGCGTCCACCAGGGTGTTTATTATCTCCTCCCAGGTGGCAACCATGGTGCCGCCCAGCCCCTCCTTCTCCCACTTCTTAATCGCATGCTCCAGCTTGTCCACGGCCTTCCGCTCAGCTTTGAACACTTGGTCCCCTTTCTTGGGGTCTAGGAGAACGTCACTCTCCCAGTACTTTGGGTTTAGGCTTTTTTGAAGCGCATTGATGGCCTGGTCCAGGGATTTTAATATGCTTTTGGGTTTATCCACCGTTTCCTCCACCTCCTCCCTGGTGGCAGCCAACTCTTCCAGCACCCACTCCTTGAGGCTTCTAGGCGTCTCCTCCGGTGGAAGACCCTCCACAGTTATCGTGAGGGTCTGGGTGGTGCTCTCCCCCAGGGTGGTGGTTAGGGTGGCGGATATGTGGTAGGTGCCAGGGCTTTGGAAGACCATGGATTCCTTGACTATCGTAGAGGAGGATATGGAGCTGGTCCGAGGCTCCCCTGCCATGTCCCATGTTAGAGACTCTATGTAGGTTAGACCAGGGTTGAGTATCTCGGCTGTGAACTCTGCCGTCTGCCCTACTGAGACTTGGGTTGGGCCACTGAGGGAGAGGCGGGGCTCTGAGTCCACCACCACAGAGAGGGTTTCCTCGGCCTGGTCGTCCTCGCCCCAAACACGGAGGGTTAGCTGAGTGTCCTCAGCAATACTCATGTATAGCTTGGAGACTATGGGGATGTCGGGGACGGGGGAGGGGTCTCCACCATAGTCGTAGAGGACGTCACCCGTCTCGTCCATCCACCGGTAGCCCCAGGGTCCATCCTCGCCTGGCTCCCGGATCACCCATGTTATCTCTAGGACCCCTCCTAGGTCCGCCGTTATGGGGGGCTGGGGGTCCAAGACCTGTATGGAGAGGGGGACATCGAGGACATGGATCGTGCCTTCAACCAGGGTCGAGCCCTGGGGGGTGTGGAGGGCGGCCTCGAAAACATACTCCCCATCATCACCGAAAACCCAGTCAAGCGTGGTCCCCCCCTGGCCCACACCCTCCCCGTCTACCCACCAGTCCACCGCCTCCACGGGCGCTGCATCGCCTACGATGCCCACCTCGATGGAGACCAGCTCCCCCTCCAGGGGTTGGGCGGGGCTCACAGACCTGACCTCGCCCTCCAAGACCAAAGGCTCCACCGTCTTCTGGGCGGTGCCGTGGCTTCCGTCGCTGTCGTAGGACTTGAGGGTGATGGTGTGGGGTTCCTGGTCGTTGAACTCGAGGGAGACTTGTTGGTCGTCGCTGGATACTTGGAAGGGTGTGGCCTGGCCGTCTAGGTACCACTCGTGGCGGTCCACCTGGTCTGGGTAGGGTTCCACTTGGGGGACCAGGGTGACGCTGTAACCATTAAGAGTGGGCTGGGCAAACCATGAGAAGTCCACCAGGGGAGGAGCCTCCCCCACCTCCACCTCAAAACTGGCCTCAGCTGTCCCCCCCTCCTCATCGGTTAGAACCACTGAGACGGGGTACAGCCCATCGCCTAGGTAGGTGTGCCGAGCCTCCAACCACCCCGAACCACCCCCCTGCAGGTAGTCAGGCGTCCAGTGGACTGAGGCCTCATCCACCTCCTCCACAACCCCATCACCCCAGTCCACCGAGGCTGTGAAGGAATCCCAGCCCTCCGCATCCTGGAAGAACACCCTCACCCCCACTTCCGCTGGGTCGGGGCCCTCGGGGAGGCTGCCGGGCTCCTCAACCTGGGTTATCACCGGGGGGGTGTTGCTGTAGGAGTAGCCTTCCCTCAGCTCGAAGAAGGTGAACACGGCCTCTTGGGAGGAGGTTGTGGAGAGGGCGTCCAGCTGAACATAGGACTGGAGGAGGCCAGAACCAGCGAACGCGGGGTCTCTGATGGTAACCTGCTTCCAGTTGTCAAACCACAGGTCGATGTAGCCCGAGCCCTCGCGAACCCCGAAGCTCACCGTGTGGAACTCCAACCCCCACATCTCAGGGGGCATGGGGTAGTCCCCAGCGTACTCATTCCCCAGGGTGTTCCTAGCCAGGAACCGGTACCCCGTTTGATCCACCTCAATCCAAAGGTACTCGCCCCCAGCACCGCTGAAAAGCATCTGGACGCTCAGGTCCTCTACAGGCTCCTGGAAGGATACCAAGTACCAGGGCTCAGGGAGGGGTGAGAGGGGTTGATAGTAGACGCTTCCCCGGTAGTTGGAGACGTCTCCCGTTGGGTCGGGGGTCCCGCTGGCCTCCGTTAAGATGTGCAGCTCATCGTTCACAGAGTCCCCATCGGTGTCGAGGGAGTATGCATTCCCATATACGGTGGTCCAGTCCAGGCCGTACCATGAGACCTGGTCTCCAGCTCCATAAACCGTGCTAACGAGCAATAGGGCTGCCACCAGCCCCCATAAAGCCTTCTTCCTCATCTCTTATCTTCCCTAACCCAAAGGGTTTTTATCACTCAGAGTTGTAACTTTGAGTGGCTTGGGGCTTTATAGGGTGGAGCTTATTTAACCCTTTACGGGGATCAAGGGGAAAACCATTGTTTACCTTTGTTTAACTCTGGTTTGTTTTTTGAAAACACCCGCGATCCGTTGACACATTTTAATCAAAAAAACCCTGGAGGGGGAAGCGTTTTTAGGTCCTCTTGAAAGGCTTTCTCCAGTACTCCCCAGGGTCCTTCATCCCCCCATACCCCAAAGCATCGTCCAGCCAAACCCAGAGAGGGTTCAGCCAAGGCAGATTCCGAATACACCACTTGACCACGTCGTGGACCAGGCCCGGGGGCTTGGTGAAGCTGCAGACCCTGAAACAGACGCTGCAGGCGGACCCCACCTGGTTCCAATACTCCAGGCAGGCCTCCTCATCCCCATACCACTTAAACACCCCAGGGTTGTTGGCCCGGCAAACCGCCTCATACCCCCGAGGGCCATACGGCAAAGCCTGGGCAGGGCAGTGCTTGGCGCACTTCTTGCAGACCTCGCAGAAATCGATGATCCCGGGGTGGGCCAGGGGGCTTTGGGGGAGGGGGAGGTCGGTGAAGACCTTGAGAATTCTAACCAGGGGGCCCCGGTCCCAGGTGATCAGCCTCCCGTGGCGGCCCGCGTGGCCCAGCCCCGCCTGTATGGCTATGGGGACGCTAAGGGCTGTGTCGTTGCCGCAGGGGGTGGCGTGCCACCCCAACCCCCGTATGAACTCGGCCAGCTGGCCAGCCAGCATGTGCATCCGGCTGTAGCCCATGTTGGTGGAGACCTCCAGCTGGGTGGGGGCGTGCATAAACTCCTCGTACTCCATGGCCACCGTCAAGGCGATGACGTACTTGTGCCGCAGGGGGAAGACGGCCTTCTCTGGGGTGACGTAGCCCTCCTCAATCTCCTCGTCGAACTCCAGGGGCTTCCCGTATCGGCTGTGGGTGTAGAACCACCTCTCATCCAGGGTGGTGAAGCCCACGCTGTGGGCCCCAAAGTATTTGGCCACCTTGGTGATTATGCGGGCCGCCTCCTCGGGGGAGCCCTCCCACCTGGGCACCCCCTCGGGCTTGGTCACATGGCCCAGAGACCTCCAGCTGTAGAACCCCTGCCCCTGGGTGTCCGTCGTCCCAGGCGGATACTCGTAGAGACCCGCAGCCCCGTTGAAGGCGTACTCCACCAACCCGAAGCCCGGAGCCCCCTCACGAATCTTGGAGGCCCTATACTCCTCGGCTCCGAACCCCACTATCCTACCCGTCTTCTCCAGGGACTGGCCGAAAGCCGTGTGTCTCTGGTCGAACCTCTTATACCCCTCCTCCACGGGGTAGAGCTCCTCGAAGCTCCTGCTCTTCAAGGCAACCAACCCAAATAAGCTGTGGCCGTATAAAAGAGGGCGCGTGGAAAACAATTCATACCCCACGGCTCCCAATAGGTGGTTGTGAGTCTCAACGAGCAGGTGGCCCGCCAACTGGCCTTAATGGGGGAGCTCCTGGCGGTTAAGGGGGACCGCTTCCGCAGCAACGCATACCTGAGGGCAGCCCAAAGCGTGCGCTCACTGGGGGAGGACATCGCCGAGATTGCCGAGAGGGGGGGCTTGGAGGAGATACCCGGGGTGGGCAGGAGCATAGCCATGAATATAGCTGAGATCATAGAGACGGGGGGGCTCACAGCCCTGGAGGAGTTGAAGGCATCCCTCCCCAAGGGGGTCTTGGAGTTCATGGAGTTGGAGGGGGTGGGCCCCAAGCTGGCCATGCGCCTCGCAAAGGAGCTAGAGGTTTCAACCATCGATGAGCTGGAGGAGGCGGCCCGAAACCACAGGGTGAGGGAGCTCAAAGGCTTCGGCCCCAAGAAGGAGGAGAACATCCTCAAGGCCATCGAGGACTACCGGGCCAGGGGCACCCGCTTCCTCCTGGGGGAGGTGCTGCCCATAGTTCAGGGCCTCCTCACAGCCCTCCACGACTGCCCCCAGGTCCGGAGGGCCGAGGTGGCTGGGAGCGCTAGGAGGTGGAAGGAGACGGTGGGGGACCTGGATGTGTTGGTGAGCAGCCTGGAGCCCCGGGAGGTGATGGAGTTCTTCGTCTCCCTACCCCCCGTGGCCAGGGTCCTAGCCCAGGGCTCCACCAAGGCCACGGTGGTCCTAGAGAACCGGCTCCAGGTGGACCTACGCGTAGTCCCCCCCTCCAGCTTCGGCGCCGCCCTCCAATACTTCACGGGAAGCAAGGACCACAACGTAAAGCTCCGAGCCATAGGGGTCCGGGAGGGGTTGAAGCTCAACGAGTACGGGCTCTTCAAGAGGGACACGGGGGAGGTGGTGGCCGCCGCCGAGGAGGAAGACATATACAGGGCACTGGGGCTGGAGTGGGTCCCCCCGGAGCTTAGGGAGGACCAGGGGGAGGTGGAGGCGGCCCAGCGGGGGGAGCTGCCCCACCTGGTGGAGTTGGCCCAGGTCCGAGGAGACCTACACCTCCACACCGATTGGAGCCACGGCTCCGACCCCCTGGAAGCCATGGTGGGGAAAGCCGTGGAGATGGGGTTGGAGTACGTGGCGGTGACAGACCACAGCGCCAGCCTGGCCATCGCGGGGGGCCTCAGCGAGGAGAGGCTGTTGGATCAGGTGGAGGCCGTTAGAAGGCTGGATGAGGAGACGCCCGGGTTGAGGATACTAGCGGGCACGGAGTGTGACATCAGGGTGGACGGCTCCCTTGACTACGGGGACGAGGTCTTGGAGCAGCTGGACTGGGTGGTGGCCAGCATACACACGGGGATGCACCGAGACGCCGAGACCAATACCATGAGACTCATCAAAGCCATGGAGAACCCCCACACCCGCAGCATAGCCCACCCCACCTGCCGCCTCATCCAGAAGAGGAACCCCATCCAAGTAGACCTGGAAAGGGTTTACGAGGCAGCAGCCGAGAACCACGTCTTCCTGGAGATAAACTGCAACCCCTGGAGGCTTGACCTGCGAGACATCCACGCCCGTAGAGCCAAGGAGGTGGGCGCCAAACTCGTCCTAGGATCCGACGCCCACTCAGCCAAGGAGATGGAGTTCCTGGCCCTGGGGGTGGGTACGGCCCGCAGGGGGTGGCTGGAGCCAGGGGACTTGGCCAACACGTGGAGCCTCGAAGACCTGCTGGCCTACCGAGGCTAACCTACCAGCGGACCAGGTTGGCTCCCCAGCTCAGCCCCCCACCATACCCCACGGTGACCAGCAGGTCCCCCCTCTTGAGGGAGCCGTCCTTGGAGGCCTCATGGAGGGCCATGGGTATGCTGGCCCCGGCGCAGTTGGCGTACTTCTCCAGGTTGACGTAGGCCTTCTCCATGGGCAGCCCCAGGCGCTCCATGCCCACCCGAATCATGTTGACGTTGGACTGGTGGGGAATCACCAGGTCCACATCCTCCAGGCTGTAACCGTGGAGCTCCACCACCCGCTCCACCGCCTCGGGGAACTTGACGGTGGCGAAGTCCCAGACGGCCCTCCCATCCATGTGGAAGTACTCCAGCCCCGAGCCCACCACGTCCCCCCGCAGGGGCAGCTTGGTCCCCCCCGCGGGTATCTGGATGACCTCGGCTCCCGAGCCGTCAACCCTCAAATAGCTTCCGATATAGCCCCCCTCCTCCACGGGGGCCACCACTGCCGCCCCGGCGCCGTCGCCGAAGTAGACGCAGGTTGTTCTGTCCTCCCAGTTGAGTATCTTGCTGTAAACCTCGGCCCCTATCACCAACACGTAGTCGATGTGAGGGTCCAACGCCATCCGGGCCCCCACATCGAAGGCGTAGACGAACCCTGAGCACACGCTGTTGATGTCGAAGGCGCCTGCGTTGGTGCATCCCAGCTTGTGCTGGACTATGGCTGCTGTGGAGCTGAGGATGACGTCGGGGCTGCTGGTGGCCAGCACTATCATGCCCACCTCCTCGGGGGAGACCCCGGCGTCTCTTAGGGCGGCCTCCCCGGCCCTGGCGGCCAGGTCGCTGGTGCAGGTGTCGCCCTCAACCACGTGTCTAACCCTCATACCTGTTTTGGTGCGTATCCACTCGTCGCTGGTGTCTAGGCCCATGGCCACCAAGTCGTCGTTGGTCAGAACCTTGGGGGGCACATACATGCCCGTCCCAACCACTCCAGCCTTCATATCAGAGGTTCCATCCCCCCTCCCCATATAAGTGTAGAGGGGTGGGGGCTACGCCAGGAACCTCTCCAAAAGGCTGAACAAGCGGTCTCTGCTGGGCTTCCAGGTGACGGCCACGCTGAGGAGGATGGAGCCGGCCACAACTATGATGGGGGAGGCCGTTGAGCCCAAGGCGCCCTCCATCCCCAAATAAATGAACCCGCCGAACATGGCCGCAGTGGAGTAGAGGATGGTCTTCCCCAAGGCCTCCACCAGGGCTAGCTTTGTGAAGGGGAACCGCCTGGAGCCGGCCAGGAGGACTATGGGGGTGTCTGGGAGGGGTGTGATGGAGACGAGGAGGACTGCCAGGAGCCCGTATTTTCCTATCCAGTGGGCCACCCTATCCTCTAGTCCATACTCGTCGGCCAGGGACTCGGCCAGCCCCCACCCCAGGAAGTAGGTGGCCACCTCGCCCAGCGCCGCCCCCAAGCCGGTTGAGGCCCCCAGCACCACTGGATGGTAGGACTTGGTTAAAGGGAGAAACAGGGGTATGAACATGTCTCGGGCCACCACGGTGAGGTGGCTGAGCATGGCCGCCGTGAAGACCCCTGCCAGCCCCAGGGCCCCCAGCTCCTCCCCCTCCACCAACAACCTCCACAGCAGAGCACCAGAGAGCAGCGCCACAGAGACCACCCCTAGGAGGCTTAACCACGCCTTCCGCTTCAAATCCAACACTCAGTAGGGGTTGGCTTGATATTTGACATTAACCTACAGCTGGGGGGCGACCTCCTCCGAGCCGAAGGGGAATACTATGACGAAGTGGGTGACGCCCAGGTCTACGTATGGCTGGAGTAGTCGGGCTGCATCGCGGGGGTCTAGGTACTTCCAGCTGCGGATGCCAGTGTATTTCTCGTAGGGCGCGGGCCCAGGGGCCTCCGCCCCCTCCAGCGCCGGCCTCCACCTGGACACCGAAATCTATGTCCCTCATAGGAGGGAGCAGGGAGGGGGAGATTTAACCGATTTGGGCTCACAAGGGTTTACACAGTATCTCCAGGAGCCGCAGGTCCCTAATCCGGCTGCTCTCAGCCGCCTCCACCACCATGGCCGTATCCGCCCCCGCGTGGCTCCCAGCCACCACTACCACCCGGCTACCCGAGGGAATGGCATCGCTGTCCACAGCCATCATAGCTATCTCTGCGCAGACCTTCACGCCCTGGCTGAAGAGCCTGAGGGTGTGGGCCACGACGACGTTGGGGGGTGGGAGTATCCAGGGGAGCCTCTGCCCCATGGGTTCCTTCCTCTCGGGGCGCTGACGCCCCATCCCCACGCAGACCCCGCCGGTGAGCACATCGGTGCAGGTAACTACCTTGACGCCTGCCTCCTCGAGCCTGGCCCTGGTTTCGGGGGGCATGAGTTGGAGCCCCTTCTCCCTGTACCCCGTAGCATGGGTCACCACCACCAGCTTCAAGCCACTGCCCTCAAAAACCTCCAAGGCCTTCAACGCGGTGTAGCCCGTGGTGCTGCTCACCAGCACCGTCTCTATCCCCCTCTCCTTGGCCGCCTCCAAGGCAATCTTGAGAGTCTCCTCCGTATGCTCCTTCCCGGGCTTCTCCCAGTATGTCACCTTCCTAACAACACTCAAACCAGACACCTGCACCCCTTTTTACAGGGGCCAATGCTTAAGGATATCTACCGCCTAGGCCTGTGGAGGCCTCCCACTATGGGGATGGGTTCCCCACAGTTGAGGCAACGATTCTCCTGGTCCAGCTTCCAACCTGTGATGGCGTAACCCCTCCGAGCCACCACCGTCGAACCACATGAAGGGCACAGGGTGTCCTCCCCCTCACCCCCCCTAGTGTTCCCGATGTAGACGTATCGGAGGCCCTCTTCCATAGCTATCTCCCTAGACCGCTGGAGGGTTTCCACCGGCGTTGGGGGAAGGTGGGTGAACCTGTACATGGGGAAGAACCTGCTTAGGTGGAGGGGTGTGTCAGGGCCCAGGTTCTCCGCTATGTATTTGGCCATCTCCCTGGCCTCTGAGGGGCTGTCGTTGGTCTGGGGGATTACCAGGAAGGTGATCTCCACGTGGACGCCGTGGTCGTGCATGAACTGGGTGGCCTCCAAGACCTTCTCCAGCTGCCCACCGCAGTACCTGGTGTAGAACTCGGGGTTGAAGCTCTTCCAGTCCACGTTGGCGGCGTCGATGTAGTCCACCACCTGGGCGAAGCTGGGTATGTGGGTGTAGCCGTTGGTGACCAAGACGTTTTTCAGCCCCGACTCGTGGGCGAACCTGGCGGTGTCCTCCACGTAGTTTAGGTTTATGAGGGGCTCGTTGTAGGTGTAGGAGATTATGTCGCATTCCTGGGTTAGGGCTATCCCCACCACCTCCTCCGGCTCCATATGCCTGGTGTGGACGGCGTCCACAGAGGCCGTGCTCAACTCGTAATTCTGGCACCAGGGGCAGGAGAAGTTGCAACCCACACTGCTTATGCTCAGGGTGACGCTGCCTGGGTGGAAGTGGGCCAGGGGCTTCTTCTCGATGGGGTCGAAGGCCAGGGCGGTGATCCTCCCATAGCTCAGGTCCATAATCTTGTCGCCCCTCCTCTCCTTGGTGCCACACCTGCCCCTCCCCCCCTCCCCCAGGACGCAGAGGTGGGGGCAGATGGTGCACTGGAGGCCCCCCTCGACGCGCCCCACAAACCGTGATTCCACGGGGAGACCAATGGTGGGGGCCACTATATGCTTTTCTAAGACCCCCTGGGAAACCGATTTAAAAAGCGGGGAGTTTACCCACCCATGAGAACCAGTGGGCCCTGGGGAAACCCCCTCGACCACCCCGGCGTAGCTAGGGCCCTAAAGAGGTATGTCCAAGTGGTGAGGGGGAGGCTACCCCCCCTACACCAGGTGGCGGCCTCCACCCCCGCCCCCTTCAGCCCAGGCCAATCCACCGAGGAGCTCTGGAGGACCCACCAGAGGGCTCTAGAGGGAGAAACCCGTGGAGAGCCCCTCGCGGAGGGCACCCTCCTAGACCTGAAGGCCGAGTTGGCCCGCAGAATCATGTCCAGCTGCGCCTTCTGCGAGAGGAGGTGCGGCGTAGACAGGCTGGGAGGCGAGAGGGGTTTCTGCGGTGCAGGCGACAAGTTCACCCTGTATTCGGCCTTCCCCCACCTGGGAGAGGAGCCCGAGCTGGTGCCCTCGGGCACCCTCTTCACGGGGGGGTGCAGCATCAGGTGCCTCCACTGCCAGAACTGGGACATCAGCCAGTGGGCCTCCAGGGGGGTGGAGATGGGACCCAGGGAGATGGCACGCCAGATGGAGAAGCTGGAGAGGAGGGGCTGCATAAACCTGAACCTGGTGGGCGGCGACCCCACCCCCTACCTATGGCACTGGCTGGAGGCCTTCAAGCAAGCCCGGGTGAGCATCCCCATGGTTTGGAACAGCAACAGCTACTATAGCCCAGAGTCCGCCAGGCTGCTGGCCGGGTTCGCCGACCTATACCTCCTGGACTTCAAGTATGGTAACAATGAATGCGCCGAGGAGCTCTCCCAGGCCCCCGGCTACTGGGAGGCCTGCACCAGGAACCACCTGGAGGCCGCGAAACACGGCGAACTCATCGTAAGGGTACTGGTGCTACCCGGCCACAACCACTGCTGCACCCGCCCCATCTTGGAGTGGATAGCACGGAACCTGGGCCCCGGGACAAGGGTCAACCTCATGTTCCAGTACCGCCCCGAGTGGAGAGCCCCACAACACCCCACCCTAAAAAGAAGACTAACAGCCCAGGAGATAGCCGAGGCCCGGGAAATGGCCCGTGAAGCAGGTCTAAGAAACCTGGTGCGATGACCCAGGGCAAGCCCCATAGATACCCGCTAAAACCACGCCTACTGTTTAGCCCTCTTCTCCCGGTATGCCTCCAGCCTTTCCGCCAGCTCTGGATTGCTGAGGGCGAGTATCTCCACCGCCAGGAGGGCTGCGTTTCTGGCTCCGTCGATGCCCATGGTGGCCACGGGTACCCCTGGAGGCATCTGGGCTATGCTTAGGAGGCTGTCCAGCCCCCCCAGCTTCACCTCTCGGGGAACGCCTATTACGGGTTTAATGGTTCTCGCCGCTATGGCGCCTGGGAGGGCTGCTGAGAGGCCTGCGATGGCTATGAACACCTGGGCCTGGGATGTTTCAACGTATGCGGCGAGCTTCTCGGGGTTTCGGTGGGCCGATATGACTTGGACCTCGTGGGCCACCTGGAACTCCTCGAGGGTCTTGGATGCCTTCTCAGCCAGCTGTCGGTCGGATTCGCTGCCCATAACTATGGAGACGTAGACCATGGCTTGTTTGTCTCGGTGACAGATTAAATAAGTTGCCGTGGGTCGCCCAATCAAACGGTGAGACCGAGAACAGCCATGTGGGGGGTACAGCTCGCATTGCTGGTGGCTGCGGTGACACCGCCAGCCCTGGGCTGGGCCCCCGTGGAATACTCCAGATGGCAGCAAGCCGACCTAGTCCTAGAGGGAAGAATAACAAGGAGAACCACCCTCACCGGGGAAACCTTCGACGAGTTCGAGGTGGACCGGGTCCTCAAACCCGGATTCCTACTCGAACAGCCCTACACCAAGGGCACCGTCTCCAGCCGATCAATACTGCTCCCACCCACCACACTACCCACCCACACCCCCCTAAGGGTATACTTAAAGCAAGAAGGCAACAAGCTACGCCTCTTGGGGGTGGAGGAGGAGAAGAGGGAGAACCCCCTGGTGTGGGGGCCGGGGGTTGTCGCCCTGGCGGCCCTGGCGGCCCTGGCCTCCACCCAGGCCACGGGAGCCGGCAGCGCTACTCGTAGATCCGGCCCCTCTCAGACTCCCCACTCTGGAGGCGCTTCCTGATCTCGGAGGCAATCCGGTTCGCCTCGGGGGTGGGGTACTCATTGGTTACGCACCCTAGGCAGAGCTGGTCCCTCCTCAACCCCAACTCCTTGACATACTCCTCCACGGGCATATAGTTCACACTGTCCGCCCCCAACTCCTCGGCCACCTGCTCCTCGTCCAGCCGGGAGCCGATAAGCTCCCCGTAGGTGCTCATGTCTATGCCGTAGAAACATGGCCCAACTATTCGGGGGAAGGTGATAAACAGGTGGACCTCCCTAGCCCCAGCATCCCGGAGCCTCCGCACATTCCCCCGCATGGTGTCCCCCCGAACAATGCTGTCGTCCACCACGGCCACACGTTTACCCACGATCTTGGGGGCCAAGATGTTCAGCTTCCTGTAGATGACCGTCTGGCGGTCCACCCCATCGGTGATGAAAGCCCTCTGGCTAACATAGCGGTGCCTCCTGAGGGCCATCTCCCAGCGGAGCCCCGACTCCTCGTGGAAGCCGTAGGCGGCGTCTATGGCGCTCTCAGGGAGGCAGACCACTACCTCGCAGCGGCTGGCTTTCTCCTTGTAGATTCTGGCCAGGGCAGCTCCCAAAGCGCGGCGGACCTCGTATACATACCTCCCGTTGTAGAGGGTGTCGGGGCGGCTGAAGTAGGCGTATTCGAAGGCGCAGAAGGCTTGGCCTAGGCCGGGGTGGGCTTGGACCTGGGTGAGAACCCCGTCCCGCACCACCATCAGCTCCCCAGGCCTCAACTCCCGTTGCCAATCTATCCCGTTGATGGCCAGACCCGTGCTCTCGCTGCTGAAGGCGTACCTTCCTCTCGAGTATCCAAAGCAGAGGGGTTTGATGCCTAGGGGGTCTTTGAAGGCGAATAGGGTTCCGTCGTCCAGGAGGCCTGTGATGCTGTAGGCCCCATCCAAGACCTCCATGATGGAGGAGACGGCGCCGGTGAGGTCTCCCCTCTCCTCCAGCTCCCGGGCCAACAAGCCGGCCAAAATGTGGGAGTCGGAGGTGCCCCTCCCCCGAGCCACCTCCTTAAACTTGTTGGCGTTCACCAGGTTGCCGTTGAAGCTGATGACCAGCTTCCTCTCCCTCCCCTGCCCCATAATGGGCATGGCGTCGTTGCAGAGGGACTCGTAGTTGTTGCTCCCGCTGGTGGTGTAACGCACGTTGGCTACTCCCACGTGGCCTGGGAGCTGCTTCACCTGGCTCTCCCTTCCAGGCTCCTTGATGGGTGGGATTAGGCCTAGCCTGGTATAGTGGTGGAGCCTCCCGTCGTAGGTGGCGAAGCCGTGGCTCTGGTGGCCCCTGTGGTTCTGGGCCAGCATACCCCAGTAAAGGTAGGGGAAAACCGGCTCATCAGGACAGTAGGCCCCGAAGACGCCGCACTTCTCCCTGGGCTCCACTATAGCTCCCCCAGCACCTGGTCGAGGGTCTTCAGGTCCAGCTCCTCCAGGCGAGCCTTACCCGTTAAAACCTGGTAGCTGGCCACGCATCGCTTGGAGACCTCCCGGACCACGGGCCAGGGTATCTCGGGGGGTTGGCCCTCACCCGTGTATCCCTGGTGCCTCATGAAGCTCCTAAGGAACTCTTTGTCCAGGCAATGGGACTCCTGGGGCTTGCCCGGCTCGTAGAACCTCTTGGCCCAGAAGCGGGCCGAGTCGTGGGTGGGGGGCTCATCGATCTGGATGAGCCTGTCCCCCAGCCTCCCGTACTCCAATTTAAAGTCGGGGATAATCAAACCCCGCCTCTCAGCCCTATCCCGGTACCTCTCGAAGAGCCTGTAGGTGGCCTCCTCCAACTCGTCCCACTCATCCCTTGTGCACAGCCCCCGCTCAATGGCCTGGCTCCGGCTAATCTCGACGTCGTGGCCCACATCCTCCTTGGTGGTGGGGGTTATGATGACCTCTGGTAGCTCCTCGGCCATCTCCAACCCCCCGGGGAGCCGAACACCGCTGATGGTTCTGGCCCCCCTCTTATAGGCCCTCCAAGCGGAGCCGTAGAGGTAGGCCCTACAAACCCACTCCACGTCCACCCTCTCAGCCTTCACCACCTTCATGAGACGGGGTTCCAGCTCCTCCACGAAGTGGTTGTCGAAGACGCCCTTGGTGTCCTTGAACCAGAAGACGCTGAGGGCATGGAGGCTGGTGCCCTTGTGGGGTATAAGGGTGGGGAAAACCACATCGAAGGCGCTTATCCGGTCGGTGGTGAATATGTGCAGGTGATCCCCCATGTCGTAGACGTCTCTCACCTTTCCCCTGCGGGGTACAGGGTTGCCGCCGTAAAGATTAGAAGACTTGACGGCTTGGATTCTTCCCTCGCCTAGGGGGTCGTCCATGGCCACTGTTTCAAGTTTGGCTGGATTCTCCATGGTCTTACAAGCATAGCTAATATGTTTAACATATTTAAGGGGTTTTTTAACACATATATGCAACTTTCATGGGTGTATGCAAAGCCGCAGCCACACCCAAACTTATATTGCGCCTCTTAGTGGATACTCGGGGGATGTGTCCACCCTGAAAAAAGTGGTTATTGTGGGCGCTGGACCAGCGGGACTCATGGCCGCCCATGAGTTGAGCGGGAAGGCCCAAGTCACAATAGTGGAGAAGAGGGGGTTCGTGGGGGGCAGCGGGCTGCACAGCGATGGGAAGCTGAACTTCCACCCCCGCATAGGGGGGGACCTGACCCAGTTCATGGGGGAGGAGGAGGCTTGGGGCCTCATAGGGGAGGTTAAACAGGTCTTCACCGAGTTGGGGGTGGAGATGGCCCCGGCCCTGGAAGAGGGGTTGAGGGATTTAGAGGCCCGGGCCGCCAAGGCTGGAATAAGGTTCGTGAGGATAGAGCAGAACCACATCGGCTCCGACTACTTGCCTGGGGTCATGGAGAGGATGAGGGCTTGGCTCGAGGAGAGGGGTGTGAGGTTCCTGCTGGAGACGGAGGCAACCAAGGTGGTGGAAAAGGATGGGAGGGCAGTGGGGGTGGAGACGGCTGCCGGTGTTTTATGTGCAGATGCAGTCTTGTTGGCGCCGGGGAGGATTGGGAACAACTGGTTAATCGAGGAGCTGGGCCGCCTCGGCATACCCATGAAGTTCAACCCCATCGACATAGGGGTGAGGGTGGAGGTGCCCGACGAGGTGATGGAGGAGGTGATCCACGGGTGCAAGGTTTGGGACCCCAAGTTCCACATGAGGACCCCCAGCTACGACGACTTCGCCAGGACCTTCTGCGTCTGCCCCAGCGGCTTCGTGGTCCGGGAGCCCTATGGGGACGGCCTTTTCGGGGCAAACGGCCACAGCATGAAGGACACCAAGAGCGGGAACACCAACTTCGCCCTTCTCATAAGGGTGAGCCTCACCCAGCCCCTTGAAAACACCACCAGCTACGGCCGCGCCATCGTCCAGCTGGCAAACACCCTGGGGGGCCACAAACCACTTATCCAGAGGCTGGGGGACCTGAGGAGGCACAGGAGAAGCACGTGGCAGAGGATAGACCGCAGCCACGTAGCCCCGACCCTCAGGGATGTCACCCCTGGGGACATATCCATGGCCTACCCCCAGCGGACATTAACAGACCTCTTGGAGGCCCTGGATATGCTGGACAAAGTTATGCCGGGAGTCAGCAGCGACAGCACCCTCCTCTACGCCCCCGAGGTCAAGTTCTACGCCATGAGGATAGCCACAGACCACCGGCTGGCCACCAAGGTTCCAGGCCTGTATGTGGCAGGGGACGGCGCCGGCCTCAGCCGGGGCATAGTGGGCGCGGCCGCCACGGGGATTGTGGCTGCTAGGGGCATTCTTTCAGAGATCGTATAGCTTAAACCGGCTTGGTGCTCCTCTACTACAGCGTTGGTTTCCAGCAGGCTCAAAGAGTGGTTCCAGGGGAAGGCCGCCCACATATCCAAGCCCCTCGCCCAAATCGGGGTGACCCCCAATACCCTCACCCTCGCAGGCCTCCTAGTTGCGGCAGCCTCGGCCACAGCCTTCTCCCAGGGGGAAGACTACACAGCCCTGGCAGGACTCCTGGCCCTACTGAGCGGACTCCTAGACGCCTTGGACGGGGTTCTGGCCAGGGTCTCCGGGAAAGCCACACGCTGGGGGGGGTTCCTGGACAGCGTGGCCGACAGGGCCAGCGACGGCCTCCTCTACTCGGGCGTACTGGTGGGGGGCCTCTGCGACCCAGTTGTCTGCCTGGTGGCCCTTCTCGCATCCCAGCTGGTTAGCTACTCCCGAGCCCGCGCAGAGGCCGAGGGAGTCCCCATGGCTGGGGTGGGCCTGGCTGAGAGGGGTGAGAGAATCCTCCTGCTGGGGGCCTCAGGGATAGCAGCCCACTGGTGGCCCCAAACCCTGTGCTTGGCCGTGGCGGCCACCGGACTCCTAAGCGTGTTCACGGTTCTACAAAGGACTTGGTTCTTCAAGAAAAACGTGGGGGAGGTCAACGCCTCCTAGACCTACGGCGCCTGGTGAGCTTACGCTCCTCCTTGCTCCGGATATTGACCACCCCTCTATGGACAGCGCAGCTGATGCAGAGGTACTTGGTGGTCTTGGTGCGAGTTATCCTCGCACCCATCTCCTTCAACTCGTTCAGGATGCGTGGGTCCACGAGACTCGTGTACCTCGTCACCTTCTTGGCCTTGTCTCGAGGTACTTGGGCGCCACAGTAACTGCATTGGACCATGCCTGAACGCCCTTTCCCCCCTTTGCTTCGTCCTCCGCTACTTCTCTTCTTGGTCAAGCCCAAGCCTCACCCCCGATAATGCCAGGCAGGTTATAAATGATCCGAGTCTAAACGCTCCTCGAGAACCCCCACCAGGAAACCGTGGAACAACTGCTGCAGCACACGGTACCCCGAGTCGCTGAGGTGGACTCCATCATTGCTGTAGCGGGGGTCCACCCCTCCACCAGTCTTCTGCAGGGCCTGGTATACATCCAGATAAGGGGCGTCCTTGGAGGCGGCAACCTCCCTCAACCTTTCATTGGCCTCCCTCACGGCGGCGTCCAAAGCCTCCCAGGCAACGGGGGGCAGGCCAACCACCACAGGTCTAGACCCCATCTCTCTGACAAGGTCCACCAGCCTGCCCACATTGGCGGCCACCGCCTCAGGGGGGAGGCCCCCAGAGAGGTCGTTGAGGCCTCCCCAGAGGAATACCAACTGGGGGTTCTCGTCCGCGACAGCCCTGGGGAGCCTCTCCAACATACCCCCAGTACTATCCCCGTCACGACCCTGGTTGACGATGACTATGTCGAAACCCGCCTTTCTCTCCCTCAGGAATATCCTCAGCCCCGCCTCCAGCAGGTTGGTGAAGGGATAGTATCGCTGGGGGAGATACCCTGGGCCCTGCTGGAAGCCAGTGGTTAGGCTATCCCCCAGGAAGACCACAGTGAACCAGTTTCTCTCCAACCACGACCCCCTGTGAAGACAGATAAATACTGTGTGAACGATGTTTAAACGGTTTTATGGTGGGTAAAGGGGTTTGGGCCGACCGGGTCTTCTACAACGGGAAAGTGGTCACCATGGACCCGGAGGGCCGAGTGGCGGAGGCGGTTGCCGTCCGCGGTGGCCGCATCCTCAGGGTTGGAAGCAGTGAGGAGTGCCTGGAGCTGGCCAACGGGGAAACCAGGAGGATAGACTTGGGGGGCAGGCTCACCCTTCC
>CAYWWV010000018.1:0-20521 GCA_964462185.1 uncultured Candidatus Bathyarchaeia archaeon
GGCTCGGGCTACGCCGTCTTCTACCCCGAGATGGTGAGGCAGAAAAGCAAGTCCCTCGAAGACCGGGTCTCCTCCCTGGAGGCCAATGTCTCCAGTATTTACGGCGCCCTGGAGGCGGTGAACCAGAGCATGGCCTCGGTGGAGTCGAGCCTCGAGGAGCTGGGGGGCCTCGTGGACGCGGTGGAGGCCTTGGGGGGCCGGGTATCAACCCTGGAGAACGGCCAGATAACCCTGGGGAACCAGCTGGCCGAGGTGGAGTCCCTCATGGAGGAGGTGCAGGAGGGCTTCACCGGCCTCCAAGACCAGTGGGGAGGGGTCGCCGACAGCTTCCAGGAGGTGGAGCAGGCCTACCAGGAAGCACTGGAAGAGCTGCTGAGGCTCCACGCCCTCATAAAGCAGGGGGAGGCGGTGGAGCTGGTGAGGGGCGCCCTGGCCAAGCCCCCCAACGACTTGAAGCTGGAGGTGGTGGACCTGCTCTACGGGTTTATGGAGGAGGACCCCGACTTCGACCAGTGGGTCTCCCTATACGGGGAGAACACAGCCAAGATACTCCTCAAACAAGAGGTGGACTCCCTCGACGGAGCACTGGTCTGGAACCCCGTGGGCAACACCACGATGGAGGGGGAAGGCATAAGGGTCCGAGTTGAGACCTGGTTCCAAATCGAGTTCACACCCGCCCAGGTCTCCCTCCGGGGGCTGCACCTGGTTGTGGAGGCCTTGGCCAACCCCAGGACCGGGGAGGTTTGGGGCTACTCGGCCACCCTGGAGCAGGGCTAGAGAAGGAGTGGCGCCGCCATTCGGATTCGAACCGAAGACCAACTGCTTAACAGGCAGACGCTCTACCGGACTGAGCTATGGCGGCTCTTGCCTTCGAGATTAAAGGCCAAGCCCAGATAAGCTTTACCCTCCCCAAAACCCCCACATAAAAATAATAGTAAACCACATATTGTTTACCCAGTAACTACTACCCAAGATGCCTCGAACCTATAGCTGTGGCCTAACCCTGGCTTCGCCGGGCTTCGGATCCTTGAGAAAGAGAGACGGACGAGGAGAATGGTAAACGGCGTGAATGAAACCCTCAAGGGCATCCTGATGCTCGGATTGTTGATCCTCTCTGTCTTACCCGGCATCTGGGCCAGTCATGGCGAAGCTACTCCAACCGCCCCGCTCCCTGTGGTCCATGAGGGCGACCTGATTCTAAACGGTTCCCAGGTTTTCATCATCAAAGGCCAAGATTTCATCCAGAGAGGGAACATCTACATCACAGAAAACGCCACGCTGAAGATCATCAACTCAAAGCTGCAGCTCGGCGAGGAGGACGACGATAAATGGTACCGTTTCGAGGCCTCCGGCTCAAGCCGCATAATAGCGGAAAACTCGACGTTCTGGCCGGACGTTAGTATAAAATTGAACGAGTCAGCAAGAGCCGAGTTCCTGATGAGCGAGCTCTCCTATCCATATCCAATCCATAATGTAACGTACGACGCTTCGAGGCTGTCGGCCTTCGGCAACGCCTCGATAGAGTGCCGTGACTCTCAGGTAGGCAATATCCGTGTTTTTGATTCAGCCATCTGCCGCGTCTTCAATTCAACCCTCACATGGTTCCACCCCTATTCAGCCGGGCACTCGGTCATCGCCAACTCGACCATAAGGAGCCTGTGGCTGTACTTCAAGGACGGGGAGGCAGACGTCAACCGGAGCCTACACGGGTTCCACCCCTTTTGGGCTTCGGAGGAGCTGGCCTCGAATGCGTGTCTATCGCACTTCGAAGTGCACAACACGACCATATTGAACCCGGCCTCTCTCTACCTCGAGAACTGTAGCCTGGAGGTTTTCGGTGCCAGACTGACCATGGTTCACAGTAGGAACTGCTCCAGGGTCTCGATAGGAGACGCTGAGATAAAGACCGTGTATCTGGAGGGCGACTCGGAGGCGACGTTCCAGAACAGTTCAATCGGCTACATGGACTGCAGTTTGGGGAGCCTTGTGCTGGTCGCCCGGGACTCCATATTCAATAGTGTAAAGCTCTGGCCCAGCACTTTGGGCCTCATAGTTCAAAACTGTTCAATAGAGGAGATGGAGGTCGAAAGCTTATGGATGAGGGACGCCTCCAACGAGATCATCATTGAAAACACGATCTTGGGAAACCTCACGCTCTGGATGTGGGTGGAGAGGCCCGTGGAGTACCTGTTCAAGAACGCTGTGATCCAGGAAAACCTATTCCTATCCTATGGCGCATGGAGCGAGCGAGGCGGATTGATCATACGAGGAGGGCTACGATTCGGCGAGAACGCCTCTGTCCGCGTGACCCTGCCTAATGGCTATCACCGCATCAAGAGGGAATACGAGGTAGTGGCGTACCGAGGCGCCGAGCCCCTCAGGGGCGCCGAGCTCGAGCTCCGTCGAGGAGACGAGACGGTGTGGAGGGGGGAATCAGATGCAGAAGGGAGGGCCCGCTTCAACCTGACATTCATCGACGTATTCAAGCTCGTCCAACCCTACGTCCCCGGAGAGCCCTCTGTCCTCGACATGAGCAATATAACCCAGACCCTGACTCTGACTGCGAGTGATGGGAGGGAGATCGCAGAGGTAGAAGTTGAACTCTTGAGCGACACGCCCATCGTTCTCACATTCGAGAGGCCGAGGAGCACTCCCATTTTCTGGATGCTGGCGATCGGATTAGCTGTAATACTCACACTAATCATCCTTCAAAGGACTGGAAGACTAAAGCGTGGTGCGATAAGTGAGGGGGATGTTGGCTTAGGACCCTCGTGGTAGTCCTTTTGATCGTAATGGTGATATCACTATACTCGTACAGCGAGTTTTAAATTAATTAAAAGAACAAGGGATAAACCTAGAAAAACAGGGAGAAGAGTCACGGCGTCCACTGGTTGGCAGGGGTGGGGGTGGCCAACGAGGTGGGGGGGGCCACGCAGCCAACCGTGTGCTCCAGTGGTTTGTTGGGGAGCAGGTGGAGGAGGAGGCCAACGTGGGTGGGGCCGTCCAGCATCTGAGGATCGCCCAGGGCCCCCCAGGCTGTGCTCATGCGGGGCAGGGGGATGGGGGGCAGGGTCTTCTCCGTGCCGGCCTCCGCCCCCTGGTACCCCAAGCCGGGGCAACCTGGAAGCGCCACAGGCTAAACGATTTTAACAGGTTCTTCCAAGACTCCCCATGGCTCACCGCGGCGTGGAGGCCCTTGCCAGGGCTGTTAGGGAGGACACCACCCATGGGTCCAGCTGGCTTGGTGAGGCTGCCCTAGCCGTATTGGTGGAGGCTTGCAGGGAGGTGGAGGCCTCCTCCGCCCCCCAGCTCTACGGGGCCTTGGAGGGCCTTGCTGTCTCCCTGGTCGAGGCGAGGCCCTCCATGCCTGCCATACCCAGCAAGCTGGGCCGCCTCCTCCAATCCCTGCGCAGGGTGGAAGACGTGGCGGAGCTTCGCCAGGCCTGTGAGGGGGTGGCCTCTAGGATTATCGAGGAAGACCGGGCTAAGGTGGGGGCTCTAGTGGAGTATGTGGAGGCCTTGGTGGGGAGGGTGGAGAGGGTGGTCACCCTTAGCTACAGTGGAACCGTCTCCCAGGCCCTCCAGGCCTTGAGGCCTAGGGAGGTGGCTGTGGCCGAGTCTAGGCCTGGGTTGGAGGGGGTGGCCCTGGCTGAGGAGTTGGCCTCCAAGGGATTCAGGGTCACCCTCCTTGTTGACGCCGCCCTGGACGCCGTGGTGGAGGGGTGCGACCTCTGCCTGCTGGGGGCCGACGCCGTCCTCCACGACGGCTCCGTGGTCAACAAGGTGGGTAGCCGATTGCTCTGCTACTCTGCCCGTGAGCATGGTAGGCCTGTGTATGTTTTGGCCGACTCCACCAAGTTCCATGTCTTGAACTACCTCGGCCTGGAGCTGGTGTTGGAGTCGGGGCCCCCAAACCAGGTTTACAGCGGCCGGGAAAAGGTGGAGGTGGCCAACCCCTGGTTCGAGGTGGTATCGCCACGGCTCTTCAAAGGCGTGGTCTCGGAGGAGGGCCTACTGGAACCCAGGGATATCCGCTTGACTATGGAGAGGATGAGGAGAACCGTGGAGCCCTTCAAAACCCTCCTAGACCCCCCAAAGCCCTAGGCCAACCCCCTCTCGAGGAGGAACCCGCCCCGAGCCCAGTCCACACCCCTGCTTCCACCGCGGAGGATACGCCCTTCAGCTTGCAAAGAACTCATGCTGCTCGTCGTTCAAATCGGAGTCCCGGGCTCCCCTCATCTCGACTCAAGTCTTGGGGGTTCACCCGTTTAAACCGGTTTTCCAGGCGACCCTGTGTTGCGATTGGCTCAGCTTGTCTCCATCTGTCTTAGCCTCTCGTAGAGGACCACGCCGGCGGCCACGCTAACATTAAGGCTTTGGAGGTGTCCCCTCATGGGAATCCGCACCACCTCCCCGCATTTCTCCAGCAGGGTGGGGCTCACCCCCCGGTTCTCTCCTCCAAACACCAGGGCCACCGAGCCCCCTAAATCAGCCTCGTAGTAGGGCCTCCCTCCCCCAGGGTCCACTGCCACCAGCCTCACCCCCGAGTCCCGAAGCCTTTTAACCGCGGGGTATATCCTGGTCCTCCAAACAGGCACGTGGAGGCTGGCCCCCATGCTAACCCTGTGAACAGTCTCGTTCACCTCCGCCGAGCCCTTACGGGGGAGGAGGACTCCATCCACCCCCGCCCCCTCGGCGGTCCTTATGATGGCCCCCAGGTTCCGGGGGTCTTGGACCTGGTCCAATATGAGGATGCAGACCTCACGCCCAGGGCCGGAGAGCACCTCCTCCAGGCTTGGGAACCTGGGGGGCCTGGCGAACCCCACCACCCCTTGGGGGATGCCGGTCTGGCTGAGCCTCCTCAACTCCCTCCGGTCCACCGTCTCCACCGCCACACCCTTACTCCTGGCCAGCTTCAGAAGCATCTGGACCTTTGGGTCGGACTCGTGGCCCGCCTCCAAGACCATCCTCTCCAACAGCCCTGCCCTCAGGGCCTCCAAAACAGGGTTCCGCCCCTCCAGCTTGATCAAAGGACTTCACCTGCTCTGAGAATGGAGGAGCTATAACGGTTACCCCGGAGCTAAGCCTATAAGGGCCGCCGAGGAGCTATACCTGGTTCTATGTCTGAGGGTGGGTTGAGGGAGATGGCCAAGCTCCTACGCAGTGGGGCCACCATGCTGGGGGAGCACTGCCCCGCCTGCGGCACCCCCATCTTCAAGCTCCGCGACGGAAGCCTCTATTGCCCTAGCTGCGGGAAGCCCGTGGTGCGGGGGGAGGAGGGGGGGAGGGCTATGGCGGAGGCTGTGAAGGGAAGCTTGGACGAGTCTCTTATGGCCAAGGTCAAGGAGATCCAAGCCCTGCTGGAGGAGGAGACGGACTTGGAGGCCCTCAACGCCATCTTGGACACCCTTATGCGCCTCCTGGAGGCCCGGGAGAAACTCAGGAAACTGGACTAGAAGAGGGTTATAACCGCCACCCCGGCCACAATGAGGGCCGAACCCAAGGCCACCCTCGCCGTCACCCTCTCCACATCCCTTAGAAGCAGGGCGCTCAACAGGAGGCCGAAGAGAGGGTTGGCCCCAATGATGGCTGAGACCACGCCCACTGGGCCCTCCTGGGTGGCGGTGAACATGGCCAGCCAGGCCACGCTTGTGGCCACCCCCCCGGCTATGAACCAGGGTGCCGAGGCCCTGGTGGGTTTGAACTCCCCCGCTCTACCCATCACGCGGAGGATGAGGGGGTAGGCCACCAGGCTGGTTAGGGTGCCTAGCACCGCCCCCAGCACAGGCTCGGGCTGGAGGGTGAGCCCCGCCTTCCTAACCACGCTGCTGAGGGCGTAGAAAAAGGCTGAGGCCAGGGGAGCGGCCAAGTCCCTCACCCTCAGGGGCTTCCCCCCACCCCCGCCGCTCACCAGGGCCACCCCCACCACAACCATGACCACCCCCAGGGTCTTGAAGAGGGTTAGGGCCTCACCCAATAGGAGGGCGCTGAGAAGAAGGGCGAAGAGGGGGTTGGTCCCCGTCAGGCTGGTGCTCACAGGCACCCCCACCCGGTCTATGCTGAGGTAGTTGAGGGTCCTCCCTAGGATGGCTGCTAGGAAGCCGGCGGCCACGAAGTATGCGGCTGCCCGGGGGTTGATCTTTGGGGGGTCTAGGATTAGCAGGCTTCCCAGCACTGAGACCTGTACGCCGCTCACCAGGAGGGTGGCGGTGACGGCGTTGGAGTGGGCCATGCCCTTTCGCACCAGGACGGCGTTCAACCCGAAGCAGAAGGCCGTCAGGAGGGCGTAGTACTCGAAGCGCATGGCTCCACTGGTGGGGCTTCCAGGGTTAAACGTATCGGTGGCTCACCCTGTGAACTCGGAGAGGGGTTTGAAGCTGGAACCCTGGGAGCCAGGCGCCACCCCCAACTCCCCCAGCAAGGCCTTGACCCTCCTCCAAACCTCCCTCTCCACCTGCTCCACCGTGAGGCTGCCATCCACCCTGAAAACCCTTGAGGAACCCGAGACAGAAACATGGGACCTCTCCCCCTCGAAGGGGCGGTCCTCCAGGTTCAAGACCTCCAGGTATGCCTCCCTAATCCGGTGTTGCTGGGCCAGACCGTCGAAGTAGGTGTGGTCCTCTATCCTCACCTGCCCCCTGTGGAGCCTGCCCAGCGCCGCCTCGGGGGGGAGGTCTAGGAAGACCACTGCGTCGGGCTCCAAGGCGAAGCGGTTGATCTCCCGCAGCCACTCCAGGTCTAGCTCCTTGGCCATCCCCCGCCCCTGGTAGGCCAGCGAGCTGTGGACATACCTATCAGAGACCACCACAGCACCATCCTCCAGGGCTGGCCTTATACGTCTCAACGTATGGTCCACCCTGTCGGCCGCAAAGAGCAAAGCCACGGCCTCCTCCGAGACCTTCAACTCCCCCCTCAACACGCGTTGGAGGAGCTTCCCCGCGGGGTAGACCTTGGTGGGCTCCCGGGTGGCCAGAACCTTGAACCCCCTCTTCTTAAGCCTACCCACTAGGCGTCGAGTCTGCTCAGACTTCCCGGAGCCGTCGATCCCCTCCACAGATATGAGACAACCTCTGCGAGTCAAGGTCCACGGCCCCTAGGGTTTCACCCGATATAAGGGTGGGGTTCCTAGAGCTTAAAGAGACTTCTATCGAACCCCGTGAGGAAGCGGGCCCTCCCATTTTTGATGGCAACCATGTCCTCTACCCGCAGATAGTACTCGCCCTTGAACCATAGCTTGGGCTCCAGGCAGAAGACCATGCCCTCCTGGAAGGCCACCGAGCCTCCAGGCCTGAGCCAGGGGTTCTCATGGACCTCCACCCCAATCTGGTGACCAACCACCCTATGGGGGAGGCGGGCCAGCAGCTCCCCCGCGTATCCCTCCCTCCTCAGAGACCTCTCCACCACGTCGAAGACCTGGTCCACCCTCTGGGCCTCCCCGCAGATGGCGTCCACCGCCTCCTCCTGGGCAGCCACCAAGGCCCTGTAGCCCTCCTCCAGCCTTGCAGGGGGCTCACCGTAGAAGAAGCTCCTACCCCAATCGCTACAGTAGCCCCCCTGGACGAAGCCCACATCGAAGGCAATGCAGGTCCCCTCCACCAGGCCCTCCCCCTTGTCTTGGTTGAAGACGCCCTGACCCACTGCGCCGGGTCTGCTGAAGCCCGCGGTGGGCGGGAAGCTGGTGTGGGTTGCGCCCTCCAGCTTGGCCAGGTACTCAGCCAGCGCCTCAGTGCCCCCCATGGTGGACCCCTCCCCCAGCGACTCCACCACCCTACCCATAACCCTGTCTGTGAGAGCCGCCACCTCCTCCAATCTCCGCAGCTCCTCCCCCGACTTCACCATCCTCAAACCATCCAAAAGCCCCCCGGCCGAGGTGAACCTAGCCCCCCTAACAGCCCTCGCCAGGGCAAGCAAGAGGCTACTGCCCACGTAGCGCCCCGTGGCCACCACGCCGGGGTTCTCAAACCGCTTCAAGGCCTCCCCCACCGAGGCCTCGGGGCCTTCAGCTTCGGCGACATCGAAGCCCCACTCCCTGGGTGTTGATTCCCCCGGGGATTGGATTAACAGTGGTTCTCCCACCCGGGGCACGTAGAGGGCCTTCCCAGTGGGGGTTAGGTCTTTATGGCTCCTCCACTTGGCGTCGCCCCCGGTGAGGTATTGGAAATCGGGGCCCGGGGCGTAGACCACCAAGTCCAGCCCCTTCCCCTCCATCAACTCCTGGAGACGAGAAAACCTTCGATTAACCATGGTGAATGGTTCTCCCCCCTGTTAAAGCCTTTACCCGGGGCTGGTGCTAAAATCCTTTATAGGGCCTCACCTGAGCATTAACCAGGCGTGTGCCGAGGGAACCAAGTTGACCTACGTGTGCCCCATATGCGGAGTCGAGAAGAAAAAGAAGAACCACATAGACTTCCACCTGAAATACGGGCATTCCGAGGTCTACTCCCTCCTCCAGGAAGATGTGGAGGTCCGAGACCTGGAGGAGAAGCTGGATAACCTCCTCAAGCAGCGGAGGGTGTTGGAGGAGGAGATCAGTTTAATACAGTCGATCATCGAGATGCGTCGGAACTCCTAGGCTGGACGAGGACCAACCCCTGGGAGCCCTGGACCTCCACCCTCCAGCCACTCCGAATGGATTCCAAGGGGTCGGGCTCCAAACGATCCACCAAGGGTATCCCCGCCATCACGCAACCCGTGGCGATGATGGCCTCGGTCTCCCTGTTCAATATGGCCAGCGGCGCCGTCCCCAGCTTCCCCATACGGTAAAGCACATAGCTCCCCACGGTGCTCCCCTTCCCCTGGGGAAAGACGAAGACCTTGCCCGAGACCCTTAACCCCTCACAGGGGTGGCCGGGCTCCACCACCACCCCCGACTCGGGGTCCACGCCCCCATAGAAGCTCACGGGCTCGGGGCTCACCAGGGCCTCCCCCACGGCGTGGCCCCCCACCACTGGCCTGCCCCTTAACCTCACTTGGAGGCCTCCTCCACCATCTTCAGCGCTGGCTCCACCTTGGTGGGTAGGCCGTGGGCGGCGCTGTAGTGGCCCCCCTTCATGCTGTTGGTGCAGACGCCTCTCCAACCCATCTCCCTCAGCGGGGCCACCACCATGCAGGTGTCCCTGTAGACCCGCGCCCCCGCGGCCTCCAACTCTTGGACCACACCCCTCTCCCAGGCCTCCTGGTAGACCCCGCGGCTCGTGAAGACCCATAGCCTGCCCCCCAGCTCCCTGCCCCCCACCCACCGGGCCAGCTCCTCAAGCTCCTGTAGGCTGCAGTGGGGGCACCCAATACAATAGGTGGCCTCCTCCGGGGAGCCCCCCAGCCCCTCCAGGGTCTCCTCCAGGTCCCTCCTCTCCACCGAGATGGTCTCCAACCCCTCAAGGTATTGGGAGGCCCAACCCGCCTCGGGGGTCACACCCTCCCCATGCCACAGGGCGACGCCGCCGCTGGTGGCCGCCGCGGCGCCGAAAGTCTTCAACGACTCCAAGTCGGGCCTCCCCAATCCCCTCAAGTAGGGCACGGTGGAGCCCACCAGCTTCCCCACCAGGTATCCCAACACGCTGTAGTCCAGCCTCCCCCCAAGCTCCGCCTCCACCTCCACCACCTTCCCCGGCCTCCTGTTCTCCGTCAACCGGTAGCCGTAGTTGGGGGAGAGGCCTGTGATGGCCGAGGCAAGGCTGCTGGGCCCCGACTCCCGGTTGGTGCGCGCCCCCAAGACGCTGTTGGCGTAGCAGACGGCGTTGGACTCGGCCCAGGCCACCTGGGCCCCCAGCCCCGGCGTGTTGCCCACCAGGTAAGGGGTGCAGGTGCAGGTGGCCTCCACACCCATACGGGTGAAGGCCTCCACCACCCTCCTCTGCCCCTCGGCAAACCCCTCGGGAACCCCCATCTCCCTCCACCGCTCCAAGTCCATCCCCGCCGGGTTGAGGGTGGCCCTCACCCTCACCCGTGCCCCCAGCTCGGCCAGCTCCTCCAACCACATGGTCCCCGCCTCCCCCAGGTTCTTGTAGCTCACCCCGCTGATGTGGGCCGACTCCACCTCCACCATTCCCGTGGCCTCGAAGACATTGCCCAGGGCCACCAATAGCTCCATGGCCCTCCTAGTGGCCTCCCCCTCCTCCCCCGCCAACATGGCTTCCTGCCTGGACGTCAAATACATAGGCTCAACTCTACTCCTGTAACCCGATATTTAGACCCTGCCCGGCTGGGGCTACTCCAGCCCCTCCAGTATCCTCTTAACCCGCTGGGAGACGGGTATCCTCGCCCGCTCGAAGTGGGCGGCATCCTTGTAGAGGGGTTTGGTGGCGTCTATCCCCACCTTGCAGCCCAGCTCCTGCTCCTGGTCCCCCGCGGGGTCCAGGCTGCTCACCCTCACATGGGGCACCACCAACAGGTCCTCATCCCCCCTAAACCTGGTGGCTATGGCCCACTCCACCTGCTCCATGTCGAAGGGGTCTATGTCGCTGTCCACCACCACCGCGTGTTTCAGGCTGGGGTGGGCTGCGAATACGGCCATCAACACGTTCTTGGGGTCTCCCTCCCGGAACTTTTCGAAGCTCACCACGCAGTGGAGCCACCCCATCCCACCCATGGTCATGTTGACCCCCCGCACGTTGGGAACCACGTTCCTCACATACTCCCAGATGCGGGGCTCCCGGGGCATACCCATGAGGAGCCTGTGCTCGCTCCCACTGGGCAGGAGGGCCTGGTACACATAGTCGCTCCTCCTCATCACCCCCACCAGCTCCACCACCGGCTGCATCCGCTGGATGTCATGGGTCCCCGAGAGGTCCACGAAGGGGCCCTCCTCAGCCACCTCATCCAGGCGTATCTGGACCTCTAAAACCAGCTCGGCGTCAGCCGGAGCCAAGGCCTCCACGTGCTCGCACCGGGTCAGCCTCAAGCCACCCCCCAGCAGCCTGTTGGCCACATCGAACTCGGATACCCCGAAGGGGGCTGGCAGGGCAGCAGCCAGGAGGGTTACGGGGTGGTGGCCGATGGTGACGGCTGCGTCCAGGGTTTTCTCCCCCGCCTCCCGGGCCAACTGGAGAATCCGGTAGAGGTGGCGGGGCACCACCCTGATGGCCATCCTCTTACCGTCCAAGACTAGGAGCCTGTGGAAGCTCACGTTCTCGTGTTCCCCATCGTGGCCCATGGTGTGGAGAACCCCCGAGGTGATGTAGGGCCCCGGGTCGCCCTCGAAGTGGGTCAAGACGGGTATCTCATGGAGGTTGCCTTTCTCCACCACCTCGGATACGGGGCCATCCCCCTCCTGGCAGGGTTGAGGCTTCCTCACCGCCTCCAGTAGGCGGGGGTATAGCTCCCGGGAGGAGGCCCCCAAGGCCTCCAGCAGCCTCTCCCTCCTCCCCGCCACCCCCCCAACCACTGTGACCCCCGTATCCTCCTCCACCACCCTGACGATCTCCCCGTCAAACCTTTGGAGGAGGGCGGCTATCTCATACCTCCTAGATAGGGGCTCCTCCACCTCCACCACGTGGGAGCCTTGGCTTTCCAGGAAGGACCTAAGATTCTTCACTTAAACCACCCAAGAGTTTGTCCACCAGTCCCACCACGCCCCTCTCCTCCACCCCCTTGGGGAGGTGGATGGAGACCAGGGCCAGACACCCCAAGACATGGGAGACCCTCTCACACACCACCCTGGCCAATACCTCAAACCTGTCCCCGAGGACCATGGTGCTTCTGCCCCCGGGGAGGGAGACACACAGGCTTCCCAGCTTGGGCTCCTCTCCCATCCAAACCAAGACCAAGGCCGCGTTCTCCAGCCTCAGCAGGCCGGCCTGGATGAGGCTTTCACCGGCTTCGAGGGATTCAACGTGGAACTGGAGTCCCATGGCACTCAATCCTCTCTAAAGTTGTTAAGCCTTGCCCGACCCCCAACCCCGTTACCCCAATTTAAATAACAGACCCATGTATCTTCTTGGAGAGTGAGATATGTCCGCGGGGGAGACAGGGTTACTGGGCATATTGAGGGGCCGAAAGATAGGCCCGAGGGAGGCCCTGGAAGCAGCCGTTTTACTCACCATAATCGTGGTGGCCTGCCTCCTCAGAGTCCTCCCCCTCCAATACGGAGACTACTTCACCGCCTTCGACCCCCTCTTCCAATACCGGGCCACCAAATACGTAGTGGAGAACGGCTACGCCGCCTGGTGGACCTGGCACGACACCCTGAGTTGGTACCCCATGGGGAGGAACGTACCCACCACAGCCTACCCAGGCATACCCTTCACCGCGGCCGCCCTCTACCACCTCCAGAAAGCCCTGGGCCTAAACATAAGCCTATACAACGTCTGCCTATACTTCCCCGTCTTCATGGCTGCCCTCACCACCCTGGCCATCTACTTCCTCGCCAGAGACATCTTCGGGCGCCCGGCAGGTGTCTTAGCAGCCCTCTTCATGGCGGTGATCCCCGCCTACATCCAGAGGACCTCCCTGGGCTTCTTCGACACCGAGAACATAGGCGTATTCGCCATCGCCCTCAACAGCCTCTTCCTCCTCAGAGCCATGGAGGAGGACCGAGGCCTCAAGTCTAGGACCCTCTACGGGGTTCTTTCCGGCCTCAGCCTCGGATACCTCTATGCCTCTTGGGGCGCTGCCAAATACATGACGGGGCTCATAGGCCTCTACATGTTGGCCCTGGTGGTGAGCGAGCGTTTCCAGCTCCGTCACCTCCTCGCCTACACCCTCACCATGGGGGTGGCCTTCACCATAATCTACTTCACCCCCAGGCTGGGGCCCATGAGCCTTATGGAGGTGGACAGCCTGGCAGCCCTGGCCCTGGCCCCCCTGCTCCTCCTATACGAGTCTGTCAAGGAGCGGGTGGATGTAAGCGTGCTGAGCCTGGGCTTCCTGGGGCTCTTGGCTCTGGCCTTGATAGCCGTCTACGTCCTCCCCATCCTCGGCATCCACCTCCCCATAGGGTTGAAGTTCCTCAAGGTCTTGAACCCCTTCACCTCGATAAGCAGCCATATTTACGCCTCGGTGGCCGAGAACCAGGTGGTGAGCTGGGCCAACCTCTTCTCCCAGTTCGGCGTGGTGCTAGTCCTAGCCCTCTTCAACACATACTTGGTGGTTAGACAACCGGGGGAGAAGACCCTATACGCCTTGTTGGCCTTCCTCACCTCCCTATACTTCGCGGGGGTCATGACCAGGCTCACCCAGATACTGGCGGCCCCAGCATGCCTCATGGCGGGTGGGGGGCTCTACCAGGTTCTGGCTCCCTTCGCCAAGCCAGCCCCACAAGCCAGACGGGGCTCCAGGGCTAGGAGGCCCTTGGGAGCCAACCGCTACCTGGTGGTGGCCCTTGCAGGGGTTTTGTTCCTCTCTATGTACCCCACCTTCTCCCGGGCTTTGGAGGTTGCGGACGCGCCTACCCAGTTGGCCTCCAGTGGGATATCCCTGAGGGTTGACGGTGAGTACGCCAAGGATTGGCCCCAGGCCTTGGAGTGGATGCGGGTGAACCTCCCCCAGGACGCGGTGGTGTGCAGCTGGTGGGACTACGGGTATTGGATTGAGACCATGGCCAACAGGACTACGCTGGCCGACGGCTCCACCCAGACCACCTACCAGATCGCCCAGATAGGCAGGGCCATGATGCTCCCCCCCAACGAGTCCCTAAAGATCCTCAGGAAGTACGGCGTGGACTACATGGTGGTCTTCGTCACATACAACCCCGAGAACATCAACATCCAGTGGCCTTTCGGCGACAACGTGAAGTGGCAGTGGATGGTCAAGATAGGGGGGTTGGATTTGGAGGACTATGTGAACTACACCTTGGGGCAGTACAAGGATGCCTACTTGGAGAGCACCCTTGTGAAGCTCATGTACCAGGTCCCCCCCTTCGACGTCTTCGAGCCCGTCTATGTGAGCGAGCACGGCTTTGTGTTGGTCTACAAGGTGAACTACCCCGAGTGATCGCCGGGGGACACCAAAACCGTTAAGAGTACACCCCAACCATGCAAATACCAACGGGTTTAAACCTGTGAAGTCTTTGACAAGGTTGAAAGGCCTATATGACTAAGATAAGGAAGGTCTCATACAAACCCATACCCGTTCGAGAGACCCTCATCGAGATGAAGAACATCTCCGAGTTGATGATTGACCTGGCATACTCGGCGGCCCTTTTCAACAACAAGGAGCTGGCCCAGGAGGTCCTTGAACTAGAGTCCAGGATGGACGACCTGGTGTATGTGTTGAACATGAGCCTCATGCTGGCAGCCAAGGACCGGGAGGACGCCGAGGCTCTCTCAGGGGTGGCCAAGGTGGGTAGCCTCACCAACGCCATCAGCGATGCCGCCGCCGACATCGCCAGCCTGGTGCTCCACGGGATAGAGGTCCACCCCTCGGTCAGGGAGGTCTTCCAGAGGGTTGAGGAGCATCTTGCAAGGGTGGAGCTCAGTCAGAGCTCGGTGTTGGCGGGTAAGACGGTGGACGACTTGGACTTGGCACCCGAGGTGGGGGTGGACATCATCGCCATCCGGAGGGGGGAGGTCTGGCACATCAACCCGGATAAGGAGATTCTGCTGCCCGGCGATGTCTTGCTGGCCAGGGGGACTGGGGAGGGTTTGGAGAGCTTGGTGAGGGTGGCTTCTGGGGAGGCGGATAGGTTTGAGTGAGTCCGACCGGGTGCACTGGGAGAGGGTCACTGAGAGCCTGGTGAGGCTGAAGGACACCAGTGAGACCATGATTGATCTGGCCTACAGCGCCCTGCTACTCAACAACAGGTTCCTGGCCCAGGAGGTTTTGAACCTGGAGGAGGCGGTGGACGAGCTCCATATAAGCTTCCAGCTAGAGGTCTTGTCTCGAACCGAGGAGGAGACAGACCCCAAACACCTTCTAGGCATTATCCGGATGGGAAACGTAACGGAGCGGATAGCAGACGCTGCCAGTGAGATAGCTGAGCTGGTTTTGAGAGGCATCCAACCCCACCCCGTTCTGGGCCTGGTGATCCAGGGGGCCGAGGAGACCGTGGAGACCGCGGAGGTCTCCCCCGACTCTCCAGTGGCTGGGAAGACTTTGAGGGAGGCGGGGATTGCGGAGGAGACGGGGATGTGGGTGCTCTACATTCGCCGTGGGGGAAGGTGGTTGAAGCCCAAGCCCCACACCCGGCTGTTGCCTGGCGACCTGGTGGTGGCCAGCGGATACAGCGAGGGCGAGGAAGACTTCAAGAAGCTTTTGGGTGGAGGCTAGTTACTCCTCTGAGGCGGCTTTTTCCTGGGGCTCCTCCCCCTCTACGACAACGAAGTTGAGGAAGGTGGTCTCCATACTCACGGTGTTGCCTCTCACCAGCTTCCTCTTCTTCTCCCCCTTCCTACGAGGTTTGTAGCCAACTCCCCCGCTGAGTATCACCCTGGCTTTGGCGCTGCCGTGGACATCGGGGCGCATGGGGACGCCGTCCTTGTCGGTGCCCCCCGTCAGCCTTATCTTGGTGCCAGGCATCCCGGCTATGGCCCCGTCTATGGTCTCTCCAATCCTTGTGCCCACTAGGGTTCTCAACTGGTCCTCCTGTATCTCCACCCTGCTGCTGGCCCCCGTCTTGGGGTCCGAGACTATGAGTATCGGCATTCCTATCCACACTCCTACACTGCCCAGAGCACATCCTCCCTGCGCTTCAACTCGATCAGCTCCTCCAGGGCTTGGAGACTGCCTGCTGTGAGCCTGTCGGCGAACTTGGTGCGCAGAGTCTTGGCATGTTTCTCTGGAATGTCTACGTACAGGACATCTCCCTCTTTTATATGTCTACCTACCACGGGCTGGGGCATGGAGACGGCCACCTCCCGCCCCTCCTCGGCCACGCTGATGGGCTTTCCCTGGTCCTGCATCTGGCTTATCCTCCCCACCCTCTCCCCCTCGGAGTTGATTACCTGGACGTTGGTGTGTAGGGCCCCGGCCAGAACCCTGGCGCCGAATATGGCTGGCTTGGCCCTCCTAAAAACGTAGCCCTCCATCACCTGGAACTTGCCTGGCTTGACAAGGGCCTCGAACTCCTTGCTAGCCTTCTTCTCCCTCTCCTCCTCGGCCCAGCGGATGTACTCATCCATCAGGTTGTATATGATGTCGTTCCAGAAGATGGGGATCTTCTGGTTCCTGGCCTCCTCCTCTGCGTCGGGTAGAACCTTGACGTTGAAGGCCAGTATGACCCCCAGGAAGGGGTCCTCGTGTTTGACGCTTAGAGCCTCCATCACATCTCTACGGCTCACATCCCCTATGTCGGCTATCCTGATGGGTATGTCCTTCTGGCGGAGGCTCTCCACGATGGCCTCCAGGCTCCCCAGGGTGTCAGTCTTGAGTATGATGCCCGTCTGGCCCGTCATCACCTTCAGCCTCTCCATCTCCGAGGACACCTCCTCCACCGCTGCCTCCAGCTGGTTGGGGTCCCAGACGGCTATGAGGGGTGAGCCTGGGATGGCGTCGTCGATGTTGGGGGCGGCGATCTTGACTCCTGCGGCGGCGTGGACCTGGGGGATGGTGTCGAACTTTTTCCTAGAGTCCCTTATCTCCTCCAGTGGCTGGGGCACTAGGATGGCCCTCACCTTGGTGGTGATGGGGCCGTTCTTCCCCCCCACCACTATGGTGTCCTCAGCCCTGAGGACGCCGTCAAATATTATAGCGTTCAACGTGGTCCCCAGACCCGTCTCCTCGCGGACCTCTAGAACCGTTCCCCTGGCTGGGCCATCGGAGACCTGGAGCCTCTGCTCCAAGTATTGCTGCGTCAACCCTATGAGGACCGCCAAGAGCTCCCCTATCCCCTCCCCCGTCTTGGCGCTCACGGGGACGATGGCCACGTTACGGGTGAAGTCCCTGACCCTGTCGAACCTATCGCTGTTGATGCCCTGCCTGCTGAGGGTGCCCATGATGTTGTAGATCCGGTTGTCCAGGTCCCTTTGGACCCAGGGGTGCTGGGCCTTGTAGCTCTCCAGGAAGGAGCGGTCCTCCTCGCTGATCCACCCCTCGATCCTGTCGATCTTGTTGGCGGCCACGATGAAGGGGACCTTCCTGGACTTGAGGATGTTCAGAGACTCGTAGGTCTGGTTCTCGAAGCCATGCATCACATCCACCACCAGGATAGCTATGTCTGCCACGCTTCCCCCCCGCGTCCTCAGGTTGGCGAAGGCTTCGTGGCCTGGGGTGTCCACCACTAGGAGGCCTGGCACTTTGACCTTGACGTTGACGTTCTGCATGAGCCTCTGGGTTATGGCCACCAGCGTCTCCAGGGGGAAGAAGCTGGCCCCGATCTGCTGGGTAAGCCCCCCCGCCTCCCTGAGCTGGACGGCAGTCCCCCTTATCTTGTCCAGGAGGCTGGTCTTTCCCGTGTCCACGTGGCCCAGCATACACACAATGGGCTGTCTCATCGGCACCCTTAAACGCCCTCACTATTCAGCCAGACTCTTGGCTAATATAGGTATCTTGGCCCAGGGACATCCTTTTAAAGCCGTGGGGTTTGGGCTTAAACCATGTTCAACCCCAGGAGAAGCATCTACCGCCCCTTCACCCTCAGCTACTTCCTCCTCCTGTGGGGCCTCCTGGCCCTGGTGATGGGGTACTACCTCTCCTTCCTCAGAGGGGTCCTAGTAGACGTCCTGGGGCTTCCCGAGGGGCTCTTCCCACTGCTGGCGGCCCTCAGCTTGGTGGGCAGTAACGTGAATATCCCCGTGGCCCTCTTGGAGAGCCCCCGCCCAGTGGTCTACGTGGAGCATGTGAACGTCTTCGGCGTGAGGAGGCTCCTCCCCAGGTTTGCCTCGTGGCGGAGGGAGACCTTGGTCATGGTGAACGTGGGGGGCGCCCTGGTCCCACTCCTCATCAGCCTGTACCTTCTGGTCTTCAACATCCCCGCCCACTCTCCGAGGCCTCTCTACACCCTCCTCAAAACCCTGCTGGTCCTGCTGGTGGTGGCCCTCAACACCAACCGGATCTCCAGGGTGGTGGAGGGGCTGGGGGTTACCACCCCCGCCTGGGGCCCCCCCGCCATAACCGCCTTAACCGTCCTGGCCCTAGACCTGGTCTCCCCCCTCCACTGCCCCCTCCAGGTTGCCTACATAGGGGGAACCCTGGGGGTGTTGTTGGGGGCCGACATAATGAACCTCAGAAAAATAGTGGGGGTGGGCCCCGTGGTCAGCATAGGGGGAGCGGGCACCTTCGACGGCGTCTATTTGACGGGGTTGATGTCTGTGGTGCTCCTTGCCCTCACCTATTAGGCTATGAGGCTGGAGGCGTCCTTGCCCTGGTCGTAGAAGAGGGTTGCCTTCTGGTAGCTGCTGGACTTAACCTTCTCAAAGGCCTTCTGGAAGTGCTCCCGGGTAACCTTCAACTCTTCCTTGTGTTTCACGGCTTCCTCGGGGTCGGGGTACTTTTCCAAGTGCTCCTGGAGAGCCAACTGGCTGGCAGCGCTGCACGTCGCCTCTATGTCCGCGCCGCTATACCCCTCCATATCCTTGCTCAGTTCCTCCAGGTCCACTGAGTCGTCCAAGGGCATCCCCCGGGTGTGGATCTCCAGAATCTCCCTCCGAGCCTCGGCATCTGGCATGCCTACGTGGAGCAGCCTGTCGATCCTCCCAGGCCTCAGGAGGGCGGGGTCGATCATGTCAGGCCTGTTGGTGGCCGCGATCACCACCACATCCTTGAGGGTCTCCAGGCCGTCGAGCTCGGTCAGGACTTGGCTGACCACCCTCTCGGTTACGCCGGTGCCGTAGTCCCTGCCCCTGGGGGGCACCAGGCTGTCCACCTCGTCCAGGAAGATGATGCATGGAGCAGCCTGCCTGGCCTTCCTGAAGACCTCTCTAACCCCTCTCTCGGACTCTCCAACCCACTTGCTTAGGAGTTCGGGGCCCTTGACGCTTATGAAGTTGACCTCGGACTCGGTGGCCACGGCCTTGGCTAGCAGGGTCTTACCTGTGCCCGGTGGGCCGTAGAGTAGTATGCCTTTGGGGGGCTTCATCCCAGCGTAATCGTAGAGCTCACGGTATTTGAGGGGCCACTCCACGGCCTGCCTCAACTCCTGCTTGACGTCGTCCAGGCCCCCCACGTCCTCCCAGTGGACGTTGGGCGTCTCGACGAGCACCTCCCTCATGGTGCTTGGGTGGACCTCGCGTAGGCTTGCCTCGAAGTCCTCCATGGTGACCTTGATCTTGTCCAGTATCTCAGCTGGGACGCTTTCCTCCTCCAGGTTTAGCTCGGGTAGAATCCTCCTCAGGGCCCCCATAGCCGCCTCCTTGCAGAGGGCCTCCAGGTCGGCCCCCACGAACCCGTGGGTCCGCGCAGCCAACTCCTCTAGGTCTACTGAGTCGTCCAGAGGCATCCCCCGGGTGTGGATCTGGAGGATCTGGAGCCGCCCCTTCTTGTCGGGGACACCTATCTCAATCTCCCGGTCAAACCTACCCGGCCTCCTCAAGGCGGGGTCGAGGGCGTTGGGCCGGTTTGTGGCACCTATGACCACCAGCTGCCCCCGGCTCTCCAAGCCATCCATGATGGTTAGCAGCTGGGAGACCACCCTCTTCTCCACATCCCCCGTCACATCCTCCCTCTTGGGGGCGATGCTGTCGATCTCGTCGATGAATATGATGCTGGGGGCGTTCTCCTCGGCCTCCTTGAAGATCTCCCTGAGCCGCCCCTCGGACTCCCCGTAGAACTTGCTCATTATCTCAGGGCCGCCTATGTGGTAGAAGTTGGCGTTGGTCTCATTGGCCACGGCCTTGGCTAGCAGGGTCTTACCTGTGCCCGGTGGGCCGTGTAGCAGCACCCCTTTGGGGGCCTCCACCCCCAGCCTCTCGAAGAGCTCGGGGTGCTTCAAGGGCAGCTCTATCATCTCCCGCACCTTGGCGATCTCCTTCTCCAACCCCCCTATGTCCTCGTAGGTGACCTTGGGGACCTTGCCGCGGGCCGCCGTGGGGGCTTTGCTGGTTATGGAGATCCTGGTCCCCCTGTGGACTATGACCACGTCGCTGGGCGGCGAGGTGCTTGAAACCACCAGGTCTATCCTGCGGCCCATGATGTTGATGGTCAGGGTGCTTCCCCTGGAGACCACTCTACCCTCCAAGATCTGGGCCAAGTACTGCTCCGCCCCCAGAATCCTCAACGGCTCAGTGGGGTAAAGAACCACCCTATCCGCGGGCCGGGCCTCAACCTTCCTCACCTCAACCTTATCATCGATCCCAACCCCGGCGGCGCTGCGGGTGTAACCATCGATCCTGATGATGCCAGAGCCGTACTCCACCGTCTGCCCCCGCCAGACCTTGGCGTAAGCCTTGTTCTTACCCTTGATCTCAACGACGTCGCCGCTCTGCCACCCCAGCTCCTCCATCACCTTGGGGTCTACCACGGCGATGTCCCTGCCCACCAGGTTGGCGGGCGCCTCTCCAACCCTCAATGTAACCTTCGACAATCACCTCACCTCCACGTCGCTTGGACCACTACCACGAATCCTCAGCTCCGCCTCCAAAACCCCGTTCACCCACCTGACGGCTATGGGCTCCGCCTCAACCTCCACTCCCAGGGGGATAACCCACTCTCC
>CAYWWV010000018.1:20621-22849 GCA_964462185.1 uncultured Candidatus Bathyarchaeia archaeon
GTGGCGGGGTGCCCCACTCCTGGAAGCTGGTGTTTCCCTCTGGGTCTATGGTGTATTGGAACCCATAGATCCAGCTATGGTTGCCGGGTCTTCCCCAGAGGTATTCGATTATTTCTCTGAGTATTCTGTCTTCGTCGTTGGTCCAAGCCATTTTCCTCGTAGGGGTGGTGTGGATGGGGGATATTTAAAGATTATGGCAAAATGTCAGAAATATGACATATTTTTAGAACCCCTGACCAGACGTGGTTGAATTGAACAAGACATGACCAAATGTCATAAATATATAAACCACGGTTTATCATACCTGGATTGATGGGGAGCAGAAGAAACTCTATACAGGAAGCAGTAAGGGTGATCATAACCCGCAACCCCTACTTGTATAGAGGCCTCCGCATGCAGGTGATAAACTACAGCGCCGTGGCCAGGTACATCAGGGACCAGGTCCAGGACATGGCCGGCGCCGAGGTGGACCCCAATACCATCGTCACCGCCATAATGAGGTTCAGCCGAGAGGCCTGCAGAGAGGAGCCCCCCCAGCCCGAGGAGGCCCTCCACGGCGCCCGCTTCACCATACACACCGATGTGGTGGATATTATGGTGAGGAGTGGGCCCAGGGAGCAGGCAGAGGTCTTGGAGCTGGTCTCAGGGATGTTGAGGCGTGGGGGGAAGGTGAGGGTCTTCCAGTTCCCCGAGAGCATCAGGGTGCTAGCCACCAGCTTGGAGGCCACCGAGCTGATGCAGGGGCTGTGGCAGTACGAGCCCCGGATACGGGAGGGCTACGCCGAGGTGGCCATCCAGCTGCTCAACGAGTCCAGCAGGTTCGACAGGATTGCCTTGCTGACAGACTTGTTGTTCCGCCACGGCATCCACCTGGTGGACGCCTTCTACACCCAGGACGAGATCGTCTTGGTCATACGTGAGGAGGATGCCTCTAGCGCCTTCGAGCTGTTGAGGAGTGTTAGCCGCTAGTCCTCTGGGAAAGGCTTGTTGGGGGTTCCCCTTATGTCTAGGCGTAGTATGTCCCAGCGGGCGTAGTGTCCGAGGCTGTCCAGGTAGGCCTTGGTGTGGAGGCGGTCATCCAGGTTCAACTCCGCCGTGATGATGGCCTCTTTGTTGAAGACGGGCTCCACCAGGTATACGCCTGCGGGGTTGATGATGCTGGAGCCCCCGGAGGCTATGTTGAAGTCCTGGGTGTCGGGGGGCATCTCCTCGTCGGGGATGTATTGGCAGGCGTTGAGGACGAAGGTCTGGGTCTCTATGGCGTACTCCTTGGAGGCGTACTCGATGTCGCAGAGGTGGTAGTCGTCTCCCTCCCTGAACCTCCTCTTCTTGCCTGGGTGCCAGTCCATCACCCAGTAGCCGTCCCACAGGGCGCAGTGGATCTCCTCCCCCAGGTAGGCGTTGGCTGCCTTCAGCAGGGTCATGTGGTGCTCGTAGCAGATGGAGGCCCCTACGGTGCCCAGGTGGGTCTCGAAGACCTTGATGTCCTCCCTACCCCCCATCCCCCAGACCGTCCTCTCGCCGTGGGTGGGCATGAGCTTCCTCCTCCAACCCACCAGCGCCCCCTCCTGGTCCAAGACCACCACGCTGTTAAACAGGGTCTGGCTCCCCTTGAGGCCGCTGACCTCGGTGCAACCCACCACGGAGACCACCCCCGCTGAGGCAGAGGCGTCTCCCAAGGCCTCGGTCTCGGGGCCAGGTATCCGGAGGGCGTTCTTCATGTATTGGACCTGGTTCTCACTCCAACGGCTGATGGGGTTGGCCCCCCTCCAATAGGGATACCCAGGTATGTGGGTCTCGCTGAAAACCACCAGATCCGCCCCCAGGCGCCCCGCCTCCTCGATGGCTCTACAAGTCTTGTCCACCGTGGCCTCCTTATCCATGTAGACGGGGCTAACCTGGGCTACGGCTGCCACAACCTTCTCCAGCATAGGCTACACGCCTGGAGATCGCCCCCAAACTGTATTAAGTTCTCTCCCTGGGGGCCTATCCAAGTTAGTAGATGGGCCCAGGAAGAAGGAGGAAACAGCGTGGATGGACTCCGTGCTCCTCACATCCAGGGAGAAGGTTCCCGAAGAAAGCCCCACCGATTAAACCAGGACTTTTTGTATACGTGGCTCGATTCCCTGGGTTTCCGCGGCTTAGGAGAGGGGAGTCCTGATGGGAGGCGTACCAACATGTTTTTAGGCTGGCCAAACACAGTTCTGTGATCGCTGTTGGTAAAGATT
>CAYWWV010000019.1:0-16012 GCA_964462185.1 uncultured Candidatus Bathyarchaeia archaeon
GGTTGTTTCACTGGGTTTGTGGAGGCTTGTTTCTTGGTTGGTGTGGGAGCTGTTTTATTCTTGGGTGGGTGTTCATTAGCCATGGGTTTGGGGGAGGAGGCTAGGCGGCTGGTGGGGGCCTGCGGCCTCAACTGTGGGAGGTGCAGGATATACCAGGCTTCCGCCGGGGGGGATTTGGAGTTGCAGAGGAGGATCGCCTTGGAGCTCTTCGGCGAGGACTCGGATGTGTTGCCCGAGCAGATTGCTTGTGGGGGGTGTTGGGGAGATCTGGGTGTCCACTGGAGCCCTGGGTGTGGGGTCAGGGCCTGCGCCCAAGGCAGGGGGCTGGTGGCCTGCAGCCAGTGCGGGGAGTTTCCCTGCTCCCGGTTGGAGGAGTTCTACTCCAGGGGTTATGGTGGGGCCAGGGAGAACGCTTACCGGCAGAGGGTGGTGGGCCTGGAGGATTGGTGGCGGGAGCAGTAGGCCCAGCGGGTCTACTTGGATTCCTTGTCTGCCACCTTGAGGGCCTGGTCCAGGGCTGAGACGCCTTCCTCGATCTCCCTGGGCCCCACGGTTAGCGGGGGGGCCACGATGAGGGTGTTGATGACGTTGACCACGTAGACGCCTTGCTCCAGGCACTGGGCGCTTACACGGCCCAGCATGTTGGGCTCGAACTTCTGCTCGCGGGTGACGAAGGGCTCCCGCGTCTCCCGGTTCCTCACCAGCTCCACCCCCCAGAATAGGCCCTTACCCCTCACATCGCCCACCGAGGGGTGGTCCTCCTTCAACTCCTCCAACCTCCTCTCCAGCAGCCCCCCCATCCTCTCCGCGTTCTCCACCAAGCCATACTTGTGGTACTGCTCTATGGCGGCCAGGGCCGTGGCACAGGCCAGGGGGTGGTTGGCGTAGGTCTGTCCGTGGACGAAGAGGTTTCCCGGCTCGTCGAAGTGGTCGGCTATGGTTCGGCTTGTCACCGCGGCTCCCATGGGTATGTAGGCCCCCGTGATGCCCTTGGCCATGGTCATGATGTCGGGGACCACCCCCCAATGCTCCACGCAGAACATCCTCCCCGTACGCCCGAAGCCCGCCATCACCTCGTCGTCGATGAGGAGCACCCCGTGCTCGTCGCATATCTCTCTCACTCTGGGCCAGTACTCGTCGGGGGGCACCAGTATCCCGTTGCTCCCTACGATGGGCTCCAAGACCACGCCAGCCACCGTCTGGGGCCCCTCCATCCGTATCACCTCGTCGATGTACTCGGCGCAGGTGGCCCCGCACCCAGGGTACTCCAAGCCGAAGGGGCATCTGTAGCAGTAGCAGTCGGGGGCCCTCACCACCCCGGGCATACCCACGGCGTACTGGGTGCGGGGGTCTCCGGTGAGGGCTATGGCCCCCGAGGAGGAGCCGTGGTAGGACCGATAGCGGGAGACCAGCTTGGTCCTCCGGGTGTATAGCCTGGCGATCTTGATGGCCGCCTCGTTGGCCTCGGCGCCTCCGATGGTTAGGTAGCTCTTCTCCAATCCCCGGGGGGTTATCTCGGCCAGCTTCTCGCCCAGGAGGGCAGCCGGCACCGTGGCGAAGCCCGGGGCCGCGTAGCAGAGCTTCCTGGCCTGCTCGGCCATGGCCTCCTTGACTTCCTCGGCGCTGTGGCCCAGGTTGCTGCACATGAGCTGGCTGCTGAAGTCCAGTATCCTCCTCCCGTCTAGGGTGGTGAAGTAGGCCCCCTCCGCCCTGTCCACCACCAGGGGGTTCCAGGTGTGCTCATACCGCCAAGTCCCATAGACATACTTCTTCATCAGGGCCTGGTAATACTTGGGGTCCGACATGGTTCAAAGCTGGGGGCTGGGAATATAATATTTAGGTAAACCCCCAAGGAGTACCAGGTGGATTCTTGAAGGCAGACTTGATTTTGACCGGTGGGAAGGTGGTGACCATGGACCCGGCTGGGACGGTGGCCGAGGCCGTGGCCGTCAGGAGGAACCTGGTGGAGCGTGTGGGCTCGGCGGAGAGCGTCTTGGAGTTGGCGGGCCCCCACACCCGTGTGGTCGAACTGGGAGGCAGGACGGTGGTGCCGGGGTTCATCGACAGCCACAGCCACATGATTTCGACGGGGGCCCGCAGGCGGCTCTACGTGGACCTCAGCGAGGAGGTGGGGGTTCACTCCATAGCCGACCTCGTGAAGAGGCTGAGGGAGAGGGCTGAGGGGACTCCGAGGGGGGAGTGGGTCCTGGGCTACCAGGAGGACGACTCCAAGCTGGAGGAGGGGAGGCACCCCACCCGCTGGGAGCTGGACCAGGCCAGCACCCAACACCCCATACTCGTCTCCACAGTGGGGGGCCACTTCTACATGGCCAACACCAGGGCTTTCCAAGACGCAGGGATAACCAAGGAGACCCCCGACCCCGTGGGAGGCCGGTTCGACCGGGACCCGGAGACGGGGGAGCTGACTGGAGGCATCCACGAGAAGGCCCTCGACCTGGTATGCCCCAACCTGCCTCAACCCACTCCACGGCAATACCTGGAGGGGGCCAGGGAAATCCTCCAGGAATGCGCCCAGATGGGCATCACCTGCGTCTACGACACCGTGGGAGCCCCGGAGCTCAGGGCCGCACTGGAGCTGAGGAACCAGGGGGCCCTCCCCATACGGGTCCGGGTGGACATCAACATAGAGCTGTTTCCCCACCTCAGGGAGCTGGGGATTAAACGGGGGCTGGGCGACGACTGGCTGAGGATATGCGGCCTCAAGTTCTTCTTCGACGGCGCCATCTCGGCCAGGACGGCGGCCGTCACCGAGGAGTACCTCAACAAGCCGGGGTTCTACGGCGTCATGGCCACCACCCCTGAGCTGGCCCGGGAGACCCTTGAGGCCGCCTACTCCCAGGGATACAGGGTTAGCTGCCACGCTAACGGCGACGCAGCCATATCCCTGTACCTGGACATCATGGAGGAGCTCCAGTCCCAGTACCCCCAAAGCGATCCCAGAAACAGGGCCATCCACTGCACCGTGGTAAACCCCCACCTGGTCCAAAGAATCAAAGAACTCCAAATACTCCCCACCATCTTCGGCCCCTACCCCTACTACCACGGCGACAAGCTACTGCCCGCCTTCGGCGAGGAACGCCTGGAGCGTATGTTCGCCGCCCGCAGCTTCCTAGACGCGGGCATACCCGTGGCCGCCCACAGCGACCACCCCTGCGCACCCAACCCCCCTCTCATGGGTATCCACGCCCTGGTCAACAGGCTCACCAGAGGGGGAAAACCCATAGGGCAGAGCCAGAGGATCACGGTGCTGGAGGCCATACGACTATACACGGTGAACGCCGCCTACCAGCAATTCGACGAGAACAAGCTGGGCAGCATAGAGCCTGGGAAGCTGGCGGACATGGTGGTGTTAGACGGGGACATACTGTCAACACCCGCCAAAGAAATCCTCGAGACCCCCGTAGATATGACCATCGTCGACGGGCGAATCGTTTACGAGAGAAAAAAGGACCCTCCAAGGGGGCTGCCCAGGGTTTAGCTGACGCTGGAGGCGCACATCACCGCTGCCAGGAAGCCGTGGTAGGCCTTCAAGTAGTCCTCGTGGGTGATGGAGATGGTTTTACCGTCGAGGCGCTGGGCCGTGGGTATGAAGGAGGCGGCGTCAGCCCGCCTGGCATCGGTGAACCTTATCTTGAACTCCACAGGGGGTTTCACCACGTAGGGCGGTATCCTCTTCCCCAGGGCCCTCTTGGCCCCTTCCTTGATGAGGTCTCTGGAGACCTGGGGGTGGAGGCATTTGGCGGCGACGCGGCTCACCGCCTCCTTAACGGCCACCGTCTCGATCTCTGGGTGGATGGCCTTGGCCTCCAGGGTGGTGGCCTTGTCCCCCGAGAGAAACACCAGGGGAACCCCGTAGTAACCGGCTATCCCAGCGTTCATAGCCGTCTCCCCCACCTCCACCCCATTAATATGGAGGCTCTCCACGTTGGCCCCGCTATAGGTGTGGCTGAGAACCCCTTGGAGGGTTCCCTTCTTGGAGTGGTACCCTATGAAGAACACCGCGTCGTAGGATGAGTCGAGCCCCGCCATCTGGCTCTGGGGCTTGGGCCGCCCCCTCACCAAGACCGCCCTCCTGTGAAGCGCCTCAGGGTCTATGTTATTCATTCCCCCGTGGGCGTCGCAGACCGTTACCTCGGCCTCCGGCTCAACCTCCAGGATTCCCTCTATGGCGGCGTTTACGTCACCCACCATGAGGGCCCTACCCCTCTCATAGTCGGGCTGGCTCCTGCTGGCCATGGTGGCGTCCACCACGCCGCTGATGCCTTCGATGTCTACGCTTATGAATACCTTCATGGCGTGTTGGAATTGGCTGCCGTGGGGATAAGGGTGTTGTGGGGATGGAGCCCCTTCAGTAGAGGGCTGAGAGGATCAGGTACAGGATGAGGGTGGTCAACCCGTCGGCCAGACTGGTCTCGAAGGGGATTACAAAGTTGTCAGGGTCCAACCCCCTCTGGAAGGTGTATATGCCGGCTGAGAAGCTGAGCAGGGCTATAAGGGGGATGATGAGGATGTTGGTGAGCCAAACGGTGGCAAGGAGCCTCGGAAGGTTTGCCCATCCATAGAGGGCGCAGGAAACAAGGGAGTAAAGGGTGAACATTATTAGGCTGGAGGCCCATGCGTATCCCACCTCCCTCAGGTGGCCTTTGAAGGATTCTAGCCTGGCCTCAAGGAGCCCTAGGTTGAGCTTGGTGGTGGCTGTGCTCCCAATCATAGACCCCGCATCCCCCACATTGCTGATGATGGCAGGGTATATAGTGTAGACCTCGGGGGCATTTCCTATGGCTTGGCTGAGCCGCCCCAGGGTTAGCCCTGTAAATGTTACGATAGTGGAGACCACCACTAGGGTGCCACGGGCTTCTTTGAGGGTTTTAGAGTAGCCCGGTTTTCCCCGGTTTTCCAGGTGTAGCCAGATGGCCAAACCAATGAACCCTAGTGTTACCATCCACCTCAAAAAGGCCACCCCCCAGCCCCCCTGCAACAGGCTTCTCATAACCGAGACAAAAATCAGGCTGATTAAAATATCCGCGGAGGTGGATGTGATGGCGTAGACCACTACGTCTGGGTCCCAACCCCTCTCGAAGCTGAGTATAGACACCGTGAAGGTGATGGGGGTTATCGTGGCCAAGGAGAGGGCCATAGAGGTGTAGACGGCCTGGATGATTTCCAGGGACTCTGGGAGGCCGTTTCCCTCCACCAATACTTGGAATATTACGCCTCCTAGGCTGAGGAGGGTTGCGCTGAGAGCCGTTAAGACTATTATGGATGAGAACAGTTGGTATGCCTCCGCTGTGTTGTTGTGAAGCCGGGGTTGTATAGTGCCCAGGTGTAGCCCCGTGCTCAGCCTGCCGCTGAACAGCCCTCCAATAGCCCCCCGCACACTCAGCAACCCAGGGAAAACCAGCATCCCCCAAGGGAACTGGTTGAGGACCCCAACAGAGCTTGCTAGAATCGAGCCAGCAATCAGCCCCAAGAGGTTAAATGCTTGGGCCGAGGTGGATTGGATTAGCCCCTGGGCGTGGGTGCCTGCCCAGGCGAGCCACTTGTTGTGGAGGGTCCTCCACATCCCCAATCCTCCTCATAACAACCAATCGAAAGGGCGCCACATCATATATAAGAAAATCGGGGGGCCGCTAGGCTTTAATGAGCCCAGCTCCACCATAACCGAGATGGCCAAAGCCCTCTTCCTAGACCGGGATGGAACCCTCATCGAGGACACTGGAAACGCACACGAGTTAGAGGACCTGCGGCTTTTCCCCGACACGGTGGAGGCCTTGAAGCTGGCCAGAGACCAGTACAGGTTCTACATCATCACCAACCAGCCGGGAATAGCCCGAGGCCTCTTCACCGTGGAACAATTCCACGCCTTCAACAATAAGCTGGTTGGAATGTTGGCCGCCCAAGGGGTCTACATCGAGGAAACCCGGTTCTGCCCCCACCTGGAGGGCTGCGACTGCCGCAAGCCCAGCACCAAGCACCTCCTGGAGCTAGCCCGGAAATACGGCTTGGATGTGGAGGACTCATGGGTACTGGGCGACCATCCCTCTGATGTGGAGATGGGTGTGAGGGCGGGGTGTAGAACCGTTTACCTGTTGACGGGCCACGGGAGGAAACACCTGGGAGAGCTTGAGACACGAGGCCTCAAACCCACTGTTATCGCTTCCAGCCTCTTGGAAGCCGTAGAGGCGTTGATGAACCATGGAGACCAAGGTAATACGAGTGGACCCCAGGAAACCTGAACCCCCCCTCATAGAGGAGGCGGCCAGGGTCATCAAGGCCGGGGGCCTGGTGGCCTTCCCCACTGAGACCGTCTATGGGCTGGGGGCCGACGGCTTGAACCCCAAAGCCGTGAAGCGTATATTCGAGGTGAAGGGCAGGCCCCTGGACAACCCCCTCATCTTCCACGTCTCCTCCCCCAGGGAGGCCTTGGCTCTCGCCGAGGAGGTCCCAGAAGAAGCCCAGTGGTTGATGGATAGGTTCTGGCCCGGGCCCCTCACCCTGGTGTTGAGGAAGAAGAGCCACGTTCCCGATGTAGCCACGGCGGGGCTGGCTACGGTGGCTGTGAGGATGCCCGACTGCCCCATAGCCCTAGCCCTGATTGAGGCCTCTCACACACCCATAGTGGCCCCCAGCGCCAACCTCTCGGGCAAGCCCAGCCCCACCAAGCCCCAACACGTCATCGCAGACCTCCAGGGAAAGGTGGAGGTCATAATAGACGGGGGAGACACCCCCATAGGAGTCGAGTCCACAGTGGTAGACCTGACCCGCCGACCCTTCACCATTCTCAGGCCTGGGGGGTTGAGCCGGGAGGCCCTGGAGGAGGTGGTAGGCCCGGTGGGGGTGCACCAGGGTGCGGTTCACCCAGACGGCTTAGCCCCTCCCTCGCCTGGCATGAAGTACCGACACTACGCCCCCCAAGCCCAAGTAGTCCTGGTGGAGGGGGAGAGGGGGGAAAGACTCCGAAAGATGGCCGAGCTAGTGGGCCAGCTGAAGGAGGAGGGGCTAAAAGTGGGGGCCCTCACAGTGGGGGTCTCAATACCTGGCTCCGACGTAGAGCGCAGGGTCCAAGGCTTGGAGGACTACGCCCACAACCTCTTCGCATTCCTCAGGGAGATGGATGAACTCGACGTGGATGTCATCGTGGCCGAGGGGGTTGAGGAGCGGCGGCTGGGGTTGGCTTTGATGAACAGGTTGAGGAAGGCAGCCACCAGGGTTGTCCGGGTCTAGACTGTTATCTTGGCCCGCCTCAAGAGGTTGGCGTTGGTGACCACTGTGATGCTGCTGGTGGCCATGGCCAGCTCCGCCACAACGGGGTGCAGCAACCCTAGAACGGCTAGGGGTATGGCTATGACGTTGTAGAAGAAGGCCCAGAACAGGTTTTGCCGAATCTTGTGGAACGTGGCCCTGCTGAGCTGGACGGCTCCCACAAGCCCCATCAGGTCCCCCCGCACCAGGATGATGTCCCCCGCCTCGATGGCGATGTCCGTCCCCGTCCCCATGGCCACCCCCACATCGGCTTGGGTGAGCGCCGGGGCGTCGTTGATGCCGTCCCCCACCATGGCCACCAACCCGTGCTTGGACTGAGCCTGCCTGACCACCTCCACCTTCTCCTGGGGCAAGACCTCGGCGTAGACCTCCTCGATGCCCAGCTGGGAGGCTATGGCTTCAGCAGTCTTACTGTTGTCCCCCGTCACCATGGCCACCTCCAACCCCATCTCCCTCAGCATCCTCACAGCCTCCAAAGACTCAGGCTTCAAGGTGTCGGCCACCGCTATGAGCCCCCTGGCCACGCCGTTCACCCCTACCACCATAACGGTCTTCGCCTGCCCCTGGAGTTCATGGTGTAGGGCCTCTTTCTCCGGTCCCCAGCCCCCCTGGTCCAGGAGGCTGGGCTTACCAACCACCACCAGATCCCCACCCACCCTTCCACGCACCCCCTCCCCCCTTAGAGCCTCGAAGCCCTCCAATGGCTGGGGCTCCAACCCCAGCTCCAGGGCCCTCATAACAATAGCCTCCCCCAAGGGGTGCTCCGAACCCTGCTCCACGCTTGCAGCTACACCAAGGACCTCCTCGGCGGTGAAACCCTCCAGGGGGACCACATCGGTCACCTCCGGCTCCCCCCTGGTTAGGGTCCCCGTCTTGTCCAGCAAGAAGGCTTTCACCTGCTGCATGGTCTGTATGGCCTCGCCCTTCCGGATGAGAATCCCTTTCTCAGCACCCATCCCCGTGCCCACCATGAGGGCTGTGGGCGTGGCCAGCCCCAGGGCGCATGGGCAGGCTATGACAAGGGTGGCGATGAAGGCGGATAGGGCCAGCATGGTCTTGGGCTGGTTTAGGTTCACCCATGGTAGGTATGGCGCGGCTCTAGCCGCGACGGCTCCCAGCTGGGCTGGGAAAAGCATCCAGAGGATGAGGCTGAGCCCAGCCACCGCCAGGACGATGGGCACGAAAACGCTGGTCACCCTGTCGGCGAACTCCTGGATGGGGACCTTGGAGCCCTGCGCCTCCTCCACAAGTCTCACCACCTGAGCCAGGAAGGTGTCCTTCCCCACCCTGGTGGCCTCAACCTTCAACATCCCAACCTGGTTTACCGTAGCCCCGATCACCTCGCTACCAGGATGCTTCGCCACAGGCATGGACTCCCCCGTAGCCATAGACTCATCCACAGTGCTCTCCCCCTCCAAAACCACCCCGTCAGTGGGAATCTTCTCGCCAGGGCGAACCACCATGACATCGCCCACTTGGACCTCCTGGATGGGGACCTCCACCTCCACTCCACCCCTCAACACCCTGGCCGTCTTGGCCTCCAGCGTCAACAGCCTCTTGATGGCCTGGGAGGCCCTCCCCTTGGCCCGGGCCTCAAAAAACCTACCCGTCAAGTGGAACGACATGATCATGGCGCCCACGCCGGCGTAGTTGAACAGCGGCGTGAAGAGGGATGCGGGGCCTGTGAGGAAGGAGGCCATGGTCCCTAGGGATATTAGGACATCCATGTTGGCGTACCTGTGTCGCACCGCCTTTACGGCCGACTCCATGGTTCTACGCCCCATGAGGAATATGGTGGGGGCTGCCAGAGCCATCACCCCAAGGTTGTAAGCCAGCGGGCTGGGCCAAGCCACACCCCAGAACATCTCCGGAATCATCCAAACCACAATGGGGAGGGTGAAACCCCAACTCCCCAACATTAGCCGCCGGCCCCGAGCCATCTCCTCCACCGACCTGTCCACCTCCTCCTCCCCCCCCACCTGGTAACCCACCGCTTCCACTGCTTCCCTGAGATCCAAGATCGAAGCCTGTCTAGAGTCGTACTTGACCCGGGCCTTCTCGGTGGCCAGGTTAACCGATACATCCAATACACCGGGGACGTTGGACAGTGACTTCTCCACAGCGTGGACGCAGGCAGCACAGGTCATCCCCAGGATGGTGATGATGACTTCCCGGACTACCTCCTCCTCGGGGAGGGGCTCATAGCCCAGTTCTCGTATGGCTTCCTCCAGGTCCTCCGCATCCACCTCCCCCGGCTCGTACTCCACCACTGCTTTCTCTGAGGCCAGATTGACAGTCGCCTTCACGACCCCTTTTTTCCGGGTTAGGGTTGTTTGTATGCTTTGGGCGCAGGCCGCGCAGGTCATTCCCCTTATGGAGATGGTCTTCCTTTTGGTGTGGCTCTTTTTTTCCACGGGGTTTTCAACTGGTTTGCCCCTTATAAAGCTATATCTGATTCTGATATATTGGGAGGTGTAAAACCATCTGGGGGGAACCCGAAACCAACCCCAAAAGCCCCCCGATCAAGGAGCCAATGAAACACTGATCTCCTCCGAGCCGCGCACCCTGGAGAAAATCCGTGGGTCACCAACAACCCTCCCCAAGGGGTTCACCGGGCTGGCAGGCCTGATCTCATCACCCCTACTGGCAGGGGTGGGCCCGTAGAATATGCAGAGGGCCCTCCCAGGCGGCCAGTAGGCCACAGCCCCCTCCTCCACCACCTCCACCGGGTTCTCGGGAGCCGCCTCCACCGGAGTCGAAAAATAGACCTCGTCCCCCCAGATATTGGCCTTGGAGGTGAACGGCAGAGCCTCCAGGAGGGCCTCCAGGGTCTTGGGACACTCCTCGGTGAGCTCCACCAGCACCCGCCCTGTGGACTTGGTCTCGATGGCTAGCCTCATAGGTATTCCTCTAGCTGGAGGCCTCTTAAGGTTTTTACATTAGTCCAGTGTAGTATCGGAGATGTCAAACCGCGGCACCCTCCGCCTAATGTGGCTGGGCTTAATACTGTGTTTAGCAGCTCTCCCGACGGCTTCCGCCAACGTAACTGGTGTGGTCTTGGGGCCAGGAGGGGGGCCAGTCCCAGCAAACATAGCGGTCTACTCGGGTAACGAACTCCTGGCGGAGGTAGTCGCAGGGAGTGACGGGTTTTTCAGCCTATCCCTCCCCGAGGGGGAGTACCAAATACTAATCTACTGGGACGACCCGAAGACACCTGGCTGGGACGCCCTGCCCCAGGTTTTAGAATCCTCAGAGGACCTAGGCCGGATCAGCCTCACACCCGGCGCAACCATCAGAGTTGAGGGACTACCCCTATTCGTAGACACCGAGGAGATCCCCAGTCAAACCCTCTACATAGTCCAGGAAGCCGGGGGAGGCCCCATAGCCTTAAACGGCTTCCCCCTGGTCTTCCCAGACCTCCCCAAACCCAACAGCCCCCTAGGCTTGGAGCCAGGGGAGCTAATCGCACCCTCCAACACCCGTGTCGACCTAAACATCTCATGCAACATCCTGGTGGGCCACACGGTGGATCACCGCCACATCCTGCTCCAAGAGGTGCAGACCCCCAGTCCTGGAGGCGTGCTCGAACTGGACGCGATGGAGGGGGTGGCCCTCTACAACCTTGGGCTGGTGGAATCAGTGGAGGAGGAGCTAAGGGAGGCCTTGGAGGTGATGAGGGGATACGGGTTCTACGTCTACAAACAGGAGGCCGCCTGGGAGTCAGGGTTGTCCGGGCTGGAGGAAGCCCGAAGCCTGCTGAATTCAGGTGATTACGGAGAGTCCTACAAGGCCTTGAAGAGGGCCTACATGGATATGGAATACGCCACCAACCAGCTCCACAACATGCTGAGGGAGGCCAAAACCAGCACCCACGGCCTGCTGGTCTTCCTCTCCCTAGCCGCCCTCTTCGCAGCCTCCATGCTGTCGGACTCCTTCACCCTGAGAACCCTTATTGGGCTGGGCCTCCTGGCCGCCGCGTCGGCCTTCTTCCACTGGGCTTTCCCCGGCTCCAAGGCCACACCAATACAACAGTTCGCGCTCACCCCCCTGCTCAGCTACATGGCTTTAACACTTCTCAGCCTCTACCTACCCCGCTTCCTGGGATCCCGCGGGGGGGGACGCCAGACCTCAGTCCTCGCCCTACTGGAGCCCATATACGAGATCGCCAAGAGAAGCCTCAGAAGGAGGAAGCTCAGGTTCAGCCTAACCCTGGCAGCCATCAGCTTCCTGGTGATGAGCTTCGTGGCCTTCACCAGCGTATCCCAGGGATATGGGGTGAACCAGTTCCGCTTCCAACCCTCCACCCCTTGGAGGGGGGTCTTCATTAGAAACCCTGGTTGGACCGAGGATGAGCCCGTCTTCATCGATCTAAGCCCACGCCAACAACTATGGCTGTCCAGCCTTCAAGGCGTTAAAGAGGTGGCCCCCCTGGCCGCCAACCCCCCCATGCGCAACCCCTTAATGCGTTTAAAGGGGCAAACCATCTTCGGTGTTTTGGGCATATCCCCCGGGGAACCCCTCCACTCCCAAATAGCCGGGGTCTTCGAGGAGGGCGCCCCCCCAAAATCGGGGGAGGTAGCCGTCTCCAGGGTCTTCGCCCGTGAGGTAGGCCTATCCGTGGGGGACACTTTACAGCTGGGGTTGGATAGCTTCACCGTTTCGGGTATTTTCAGCGACTCAGGGTTTAGAATGCTCAAAGACCTGGACGGCAAGCCACTGGGGCCGGGGAAACTCGTGAACCATGTGCCCCCCCCAGACCCACCAATGTGGGAGTTGGAGCCAGCTGAGCCCTGGGAGGTCCTGGTGTTCCACGTGGAGGACGCCCTCAGACTCCCCGGAGTAGGGGTTCAACGGGTAGCCATCCAAGTGGAGGAGGGGCTGGAAAGAGGGGTGGCGGAGGCCTTAGCCCTGGAGAGGGGCTTCAAGGCCTGGTATAGCTCTGCTTCGGGTTCCGGGGGCTTCTGGCTGGGGAGATACTTGGAGGGGAGCGGCGGCGAACTCATAGCCCCCTGGATTGTGGTGGTCCTAAACATAGTGGCCACCATGCTAAACAGCATGTACGAGAGGGCCAAGGAGGTGAACATCCTCTCATCGGTGGGGCTTAACCCCGCCCAAATATCCTCGATCTTCGTCGGGGAGGCGGCTATAACCGCCTTCATGGGGGGAGGCCTGGGATACCTGATGGGGTTGGCCCTCTACAAGGTTTCGGCTGCCCTGAGTATGGGGCTGGTTGTCCAGCAAAAGGTCTCAGTGGTTTGGAGCCTGGCCTCCGTGGCCCTCAGCTTCTCGGCCATCGCCACCGGCGCCTTCGTGGCCCTCAAGAGGAGCGTGGTCATAACCCCCAGCCTGTTAAGGCGTTGGAGGGTCCCAGAGAAAAAGGTGGGGTTGGACGAGCCTTGGCGCATCTCCATCCCCATAAGGCTCAAACCAGGGGAGGAGGGGGGATACCTGGCCTACCTGGAGAAGCAGCTTAAAGCCATGGGGGGGAACCAGGACTACACTGCGTCATCGGTGGCAAAGAAAGACGGGGCCTTGGATTTTGTCTTCAAGTCTGTTCAAACCCCCACGGGGGGACTCTACACGCGGAACCGGGTTATGGTGGTTCCCCTGGATGGGGAGTTGGGGGTGGAGCTTCTGTGTTACGGGGACCGGGACTGGGCCCACATTGTGGGAAGCGTGGTTCGCAGGCTCTCCGTGGAATACACCACCTAGGGGCCCTCAACCCTCTCCACCTTGCCGTCCCGCATCCACACCACCCGGTCGCTGGCCTTAATCATCTTGGTGTCGTGGGTGGCTGCTATGAGGGTGAGGCCCCGGGACTTGTTCAAGCCGTGGAGGAGGTCGATGACCTCCATACCCGTCTCCAGGTCTAGGTTCCCCGTAGGCTCGTCGGCGAGGACTATGGAGGGCTCGTTGGCCAAGGCCCTGGCGATGGCCACCCTTTGCTGCTGCCCCGCGGAGAGCTCGCTGGGGCGGTGGTGGATCCTGTCCGCCAGCCCAACCAGCTCCAGGAGCTCCTTGGCCCTGGCCAAGCCCTCCTCCCGGGGTTTACCCGCGAAGACGGTGGGCAGGGCCACGTTCTCCAGGGCTGTTAGCACAGGTATGAGGTTGAAGCTCTGGAATATGTAGCCTATTTTTCTGCATCGGAGCCACGCCAGCTCGTAGGCATCTAGGCTGCTGATGTCCACGCCGTCGATGATCACGCTTCCACTGGTGGGCCTGTCCAGTCCCCCAATCATGTTGAAGAGAGTGGTTTTACCGCTACCGCTGGGCCCAACGATGGAGACGTATTCCCCCCTCCCTATGGAGAGGTTCACATCGTTCAAAGCCATGATGGTCTCCCCAGCGGTCTCGTATCTCCGGGTGAGCCCCCTGAGCTCTATCACTGTTTCACTGTTCACTGGACAATGCCTCCACTGGTGTGAGCTTGCTCCCCCTCCAAGCGGGGTAGAGCGAGGACAAGATGGCTAGGGACACGCTTAGAGCCAAGACTTTGGCGAGGGGGACGATGACGCTGCCTGGGGATTGTTGGAGGCTCCCCAGCCTGGCTTGGGCTCCTGCTATGGCCAGGCCCAGGGCGAAACCCAGTAGTCCACCTGTGAACCCCTGGCTCCCCGCTTCCACCAGGAAAAGCTTCAACACATGGCCATCCAAAGCCCCCAAACACTTCAATGTCCCAATCTCCCTGAACCTCTCGTAGACCGAGATGAGCATGGTGTTACACACTCCCACACATGTGATGACCAGTGTGGCCACGCTTATGAGGAGGGCTGCCGCCCTTTGGGTTGATGCGTGGTTGAGGAGCTGGGCTGAGAGGAGGCTGGTGGCCAGGGCGATGGAGGCCAGGTTAATAGCCGTCCTCTGGGGCCTCCTAACGGCGTAGTAAAACCCTAGCCTACACGCATCTAGAAGGCCGAAGCTAACCCTCATCTGTCTTGCGTCGGATTCCATGTCCTCAGTTCAACTCCTCTTCTTCCCACTCGTCCTCCAGCTCGCTGTCCCACTCCAGGCAGTCGTAGCAGAGCCGCCGCTCCACCTCGCCGCACTCCTCGCAGAACTTGGTGCCGCACTCTCCGCACTCATATACTTTCTCCACCTCTACCCCACATATCTCGCAGAGTGGCATAGCTCTCAGCCTTTGGAGGATGGAGGCTGGGATTTAACATTATTGTTGGCTGGTGGCTGGGCGGTGGATTCATATTGTTTGAGGGCCCAAAGCTGGGCATGGAGCAGGATAAACGGCTTCCCCCCAGTGAAATCCTGGGGCTGGTGGAGGGCTACTCCACGTGGATAGAGGTGGACCTGGAAGCCCTGGGCCACAACTTGGAGGAGCTGAGGAGGCACACCTCCACCCCAATAATGGCCGTGGTGAAAAACAACGCCTACGGCCACGGCCTGGTACCCGTGGCCAGGTATCTCGAGTCCAAGGGGGTGGGATGGTGCATGGTGGCCAAGCTGGGAGAGGCCCTGGCCCTTAGAAAGGCGGGAATAGGGATGGGGATCCTCAACATGGACCCCCTGTTCACCCACCGCCAACATCGAGCGGTGGTGGAGAATGGGATAACCCAGACCGTCTACGACTGGAGCACCGCCACATCCCTGGACAGGGCCGCCGCCGAGGCCGGCTCCACCGCCAGGGTCTTCGTAAAGGTGGACACGGGGCTCAACAGGGTAGGGGTGAGGCACACCGAGGCCGCGCGATTCGTGGAGAGGCTCATGGGGCTGGGAAACCTGGAGGTCCAGGGAGTCTTCTCCACCCTCCAGCAAACACCCCAAGCCGACAAGGAGGCCCTGGAACGATTCCACGCCGTCTGCCAATCCCTGGCCAGGGCCGGCTTGGAGGTTCCCCTGCGGAGCATCGCCAGCACCGACGCCACCCTCCACAACCCCGAGGCCTGGCTGGACCTGGTGCGCCCAGGCATAAGCCTCTACGGCGTCTACCCCGAGACCAAAGACCTCTCCTCCCCCCTAGACCTCCGCCAAGCCCTAAGCCTCAAAACCCGGGTGGAGCAGGTGAAGACCGTTGAGCGGGGGGAAAGCGTCACCTATTGGGGACGGTTCACATGCCCCACACGTATGGAGGTGGCCACCCTCCACGCAGGCTTCTACGACGGCATACCCCGGGAGATGGCTAACAAGGCAAGGATCCGGTTGGGGGGCAGGTTTGTGAGGAGCGTAGGCTCGGTGAGCCTCAACCACATACTGGTGGATGCCACGGGGCTGGGGGCTGCCCGGGGGGATGTGGCCGAGGTTATCGGCCCCCACTGGGAGAACTCCTTGAGGGCGGTGGCTGAGAAGGCTGGGTGGATGGTCTACAGCCTTTTGAACCACTTGAACCCTTACACCCCCAGGGTCTACTTGGAGGGTGGGAGGCCCGTCTCCGTCTTGGAGCCCCTCGCATACTAGGTTTTTACACACGGCGGGCCCCCTCCTTTTGAATGGGTGGATTTACTCAGTCCTCGACGGGCCCACCACTGCTCCATGCCCGTCTAGTCCAAGCAAATAAGCCAAAACAAGAAAATGCAAGGCGAATACGCTGATTTTGTTTTACACCAATAAACCGCCTCTACCCCCTAAACAAGGCTGCCCTTGGACTGGCTGAACGGTGACGCAGCCCTATCGCGGTGTTTCGAGTCTCCCTTAAGCCTTTAAGCCGGGCTCCAAACATAGCCCTCATGGTAGACCTATTTGCAGGCAACGGCACCATTGGGACCATGGACCCCCATGG
>CAYWWV010000019.1:16112-20464 GCA_964462185.1 uncultured Candidatus Bathyarchaeia archaeon
AGGGCGAGTAGGGAGAGGCCGGCGTTGAATGCGAAGACCCTCCCCAACCCATAGGCATCCGCCATCCTCCCAGCCACACTGGTGCTCAGACTCCCCACCCCGAAGGCGCTGAAAAACATGACGCCGAAGGCCAGGCCCATGTACTCGCGTGGGCTCACCTTGCTCACCAGGCTGGTGGCCGTGGGTTGGTGGGCGAACATGGAGACGCCGTAGAGGAGGGTGAAAAGGGGGACTCCTAGGTAGGCGGGCGAAGCCAGAAGGAGGACCAGGCTGGCCACCATCCCAGCGGTGGCCACCAGCAAGACCCTCCTCCCCCCAAACCTATCGGTGCACCAGCCACCCAGCACTTGCCCCGCCACACCGAACAACAACACCAGGCTGTTGCCCAAAGCCGACCACGTCCCCGAGTAGGACTTCTCCAGGCTCAGGTAGCTGGGGTAGAATAGGTCCACAGACCTGAAAAGGGCGCCCACCACCACGTTGTATAGCAGGACGAGGGGGAGCCCCCTCGACAGGAGGAAGCCCAGCTCCCACCCCTTCGAGCCCTGGGAGGGCTCCTCCTCCACCCTCACCTGGTTGAGGAGCACAGCTGTTAGGATGGAGAGGGCGCCGAATAGGAGGAAGCTAAACCTCCAGCCAAACCTCACCCCCACCAAGTAGCCAAGGGTTGGGGTGAGAACCTGCCCAAGGTTCCCCGCTGCGTTGTGTAGCCCCATGCTCCTACCAGTGTCCTCGGGGAAGGCCTTGGCGATCAACCCATTAGCCGTGGGGTGGTAGAAGCTGGCCCAAAGCGCCATCAGGAACATACCCACGCCGAAGACCTCCACCGAGTCGGCCAACAGGAAGACCAGGGTGGCGGCCCCAGCCAAACCAATGCTGGCCTGGGCCACCTTCAGACTCCCCACCCGGTCACTGAGAGGGCCCCCCACCAAGGCCCCCGCCCCATAGGTGAGGAAGGCGATGGTGGAGACCATCCCCATCTCGCTGAAGCCTGCCCCCAGGTCTGATGCCACCAGGGTCATGAGGGGGGGCAGAACCAGGAAGAGGCTGTGGTTGAGGCTATGGGCTAGCCCTAGGATTAATAGGCTTCTAGTGTGCTCCAAATCAACACTCCTGGGCGGGGCCCTGTAAAATAGTTTCCCCCTCCCAAACCCTCTTTTATACTGGTGGTGGACCCATATGTGTAAGGTGTTCAAATGTCTGAAGAGTTTGACCTTCTGGTAAAGAATGCTTGGATTATAGACGGCACGGGCAGGGAGGCCTACAAAGGCTCTATAGGCGTCAAGGACGGCGTGGTGGCCCAGGTGGGCGAAGTTAAGGGAGACGCCGCCAAGACCATCGACGCCAAGGGCCTCTACGCCAGCCCCGGGTGGATCGACGCCCACAGCCACGGCGACACAACCCTCCTCTTCTTCCCCCAAGCCGAGAGCTACGTTATGCAGGGGGTGACCACCTTCATAGGGGGAGAGTGTGGGGGAAGCATGGGCCCCTTTGGAGACCTGATCCCCCTCCCCGGGATAGCTAGGTACTACGCCGATGAGCTGGAGCCCCACAAGTACTACCCCAAGAACACCATCTTCCCCCGGGACCAGGTCAACCAGGTCCTTGAGAGGCACTTCGGCGTGACCATCGACTGGGAGACCCTGGGGGAGTGGTTCAAGAGGGTGGAGGAGGTGGGGGTCTCCATGAACGTTGCCCCCCTCGTGGGCCAGGGAACCATACGCTACAAGGTGATGGGCACCGACTACAAGCGCCACAGCACCCCCGAGGAGCTGGAGGAGATGAAGGCCCTGATCCGCCAGGCCTTGGAGGAGGGGGCCATCGGCCTGAGTACTGGCTTGGACTACGACCCCGGGGTCTGGGCAAGCATGGATGAGATCAACGAATGCGTCTCGGTGCTCAAGGAATACGAGAACGCGGTCTACTGCCCCCACTGGAGACGCACGGGTAGGCGCAGGGGGGTGAAGTTCGGGGACACCAGGAGCAACAAGGTGGACGGCCTCCTAGAGTCCATCAACACCTGCCGCGTCACCGGCGTAAAAACCAATATCGCCCACCTTACCCCCGGGTGGAGACTGGTCCCCGAGGGAAACGAGTATATGGAGGAGCACAACATCCGGGCCACCCTCAAGTTCTTCGACGAGGCCCTGGAGGAGGGCCTGGACATCAGCTTCGACAGTATGCCCTGGTTCCTACGGGGGGGCTTCGACGTCATGCCCTACCTGTGCAGCATCCTCCTGCCCTGGCTCAAGGAGGCTGGGAGCCGGGAGAGGTTCGCCGAGTGGCTGAGGGCCGAGGACTACCGGCAGGAGATCAAGGATGCCCTGAGGGATGGGAAGTGGTTCATAAGGCTCGCCTACAACCCCAACACCAACCCCCAGTGGGCGGAGAACATCTGGATAAGCAAACACAAGGATAAGTCTCTGGTGGGAAAGAACCTCGCCCAGATAGCCGCTGAGAGGGGCACCCCCCAACTCGACACCTGGTTCGACTTGATATGCGAAGACCCCGACGCCATGGGCTACGCCGCGGGAACCGCCGACACTGGTAACTTCCCCTGGAAGAGGTACAGGGCCCTTATGTTCCAACACCCCGTGGGGAGCCTCAGCTTGGACCAAAGCGTCTACGACGCAAAATACGAGATGACCAAGCCACCCTACCACAGGCCTGGGATCAACGCCTTCAACGCCTTCCCAGCCTTCATCATCAAGATGGTGAAGGAGGAGAAGATATTCACCCTCGAGGAGGCCATCTACAAGATGTCCACCGCCGCCGCGGAGCACCACAACCTCAAAGGGTTGGGGAGGCTGACCCCTGGGAGCCGCGCAGACATAACCATCTTCAACCTAGATGGGCTGAAGGTCACCGCTACTCCCGTGGAGCCCCGGCAACACCCCAAGGGCATCGAGTACGTGGTGGTGAACGGCGTCCCAGTGGTGGAGAAGGGCAGGCATACGGGGGCCAGGCCTGGAAGGGTGGTTAAGAGGCTGGGCGCCTAGCCCGAGAGAAACCTAATGGCTTCCTCCAGGAAGCCCTCCGTCTCCCCTTTGGGGATTATCGCCCCCAAAACCTCTTTTTTCCCACCTGCGTTGAAGCCCCGCCTCTTGGCCAACTGGATTAGTGGCCTCAGGTCTTTCTTCTCGCTCCGACAATAGAACTGGTCCCGGTCCTGGAACAGCCCAGTGTTGATGACCACGGTGTCTCTCCCCGAGTCCCAAGCCAGGGCCCTGGTCACATGGCTGATGATGAGGAACTGGGTGTCAAGCCGCTTAACCTGAACCCCGTCCCTCATGTCTGGGGGCTCGGAGAGCACTTGGGCCAGCTTCTCCTCAAGCCTGGCCTCCAACTGCTCCCAGCGGCTGTTGGCCAAGACCTCTAACCCCGTCTGGTAGCCTTGGAGCAACCTCGCGGCCTCCATCACGGCCTCCCGCTCCCCCGTCTTGTAGCAGGCGTCCACCCTCCTGGCCAGGGAGAGCAGGCCCTTGAACCCCTCTAACCCGTCCTCCCGGTAGGCCTCCACCAGCCTTCTGAAGCGGGGGTGGTCCAGTATTTTTTCTTCTCTGTCGCCTACCATGCCCATTAAAACCTTGAAGCCTGTTTCCAGGCCTAGGTGGTCCCTCACCACCCAGGTGGTGGAGGGCCACTGGTTTGCGGGGGAGCCGTGGGCCACTGGGTTCACGTGTACCGCTTCGGCGATGGGTTCTTGGTGGTGGTGGTCCAGTATGACCACGTGGGAGTGTTTGGCCAGGGCTTGGATGTCTCCCTCGGGTAGAGCCATATCGCAGACCACCACGTTGTCGTAGGCCGACAGCATCTCCAGGTCCTGGCTCTCCAGGTAGAAGGAGCCCAGGGGGGGTGTCCAGTTCTCTGCCCCCCTCCCCTCAAGCCAATCCAATAGAAGCGCAGCCGAGCACAATCCATCGGCGTCCCAATGGTGGACAATTATGGTTGAGCCCTCAGGTAGACTCATAACTTATCGGCGTTGGCACGTGTTTTAAGGTTAACCGAAGGACCGGGCCACCTTGCGGCCTACTCTGACCACCAGGGCTTGCAGGTGGACCTCCCCCCGGGGGAAAGCCCCCCCATACATCCTTCCCAAGTTGCTGACGATGAGGTACCACCTACCCGACACCGGGCAGGTGATGGACACTCGGCGGGAGGTAATGTTCAGCCCTTTCCCCCGGTCGTAGGTGAAGAACCTGTTGTCCTCCCCGGCCAGCCACTTCTCGAAGACCCGCTTCTTTGCCTCCTCCATCAGGAAGAAGTCCACAGGGTTTCCCTCCAGGACCACCACTGTGGCGTTGATAACATCCCCCTGGGAAGCCTGGAACTCCAAGGCGTAGTACTCCCCC
>CAYWWV010000019.1:20564-22549 GCA_964462185.1 uncultured Candidatus Bathyarchaeia archaeon
GTGGTCAAGTCTGGCGAGCCCCGTGCCGACCGTGTCCTCGACGCCTCGGGGATGCTGGTTCTCCCAGGTATGGTAGATATGCACGTCCACCTGAGGGACCCCGGATTCCCCGAGCGGGAGGACTTCGAGTCGGGGACCAGGGCAGCAGCCGCCGGGGGCGTTACCACGGTCCTCGATATGCCCAACACGGTTCCAGCCACGGTGACGCTGGAGGCCTTCCAGGAGAAGCTGGAGATAGCCCAAAGGAAGAGCCACGTAGACTTCGGCTTCATAGGAGGCGCCGGGGAGGTCCCCCCAGAGAACCTGGAACAGCTAACCAAAGCAGGCGCCACCGCCTTCAAGAGCTTCCTCATCGCCCGGTTCAAGGAGCTTGCTGCCAGCGACTACACCCTTCTACGCCACATGCACCAGTTGGGAGGGCTCGGCAGGCCCCTCCTTGTCCACGCCGAGAACGGCAACCTGGTGGAGATGTTCATGGAGGAGGCCAAGGCGGCTGGGAGGGTGGACCCCCTGGCCCACTGCGAGTTCCGCCCCCCCATCTGCGAGGAGGAGGCCACCATGAGGACCATCCTCCTGGCCTCCCAGACCCCTGTACACCTCCACATTTGCCATATGACGGCTGCAGGGGCGGTGGACATTTTGGAGTGGGCCCAGGCCTCGGGTCAGAGGGTAAGCGGGGAGACCAGCACCAACTACCTCCTGTTCACCATGGACGACATGAAGGAGAGGGGCCCCTACACCAAGGTGGACCCCCCCCTGAGGACCAAGGAGGACCAGGCCAGGCTCTGGGAGGCCCTCAACAACGGCACTCTAGAAATCCTAGCCTCAGACCACGCCCCATACACCAAGGAGGAGAAGGAGCGCGGCTGGGAAAACATATTCGAGGCCCCCAGCGGGGGGGTGGTGATCGAGACCTCCCTACCCCTCATGCTGGACGCCGTTAATAAGGGCCGAATAGCGTTGGAGAGGCTTGTAGAGGTCTTCAGCGAGAACCCCGCCCGGTTGAACGGTCTCTACCCCCGGAAGGGTGTGATAGCCCCTGGCTCCGACGCAGACCTGGTGGTCTGCGACCTGGACCAGCCCTTCGAGATTAGGGGTGAAGACCTCCACACCATCCAGAAGATAACCCCCTACGAGGGCATCAAAGGCAGGGGCAGGCCGGTAACCACTATTGTGCGGGGCAGGGTTGTCTTCGAGGACGGCCAGATCACTGGTGAACCAGGCTATGGCGTCTTCCAGAAGCCCCTCGACGTGGGGAACTAGAGGTTTCCAACCTCATCGCGGTACAGGGCCCTGGCCCACTCGATTATAGACTTGGCCTTCTCCGCGTCTTCCCACCCCATCACCTCAGTAGTTTTCCCCTCGGCCCTCTTGTAGTTGTTGTAGAAATAGGTCAACTCATCCACCACGCTTTGAGGCAGGTCCCCCAAGCCTTGGATGTGCTTATAGAAAGGGTCTGTGGTGCTCACGGCCACGATCTTGTCGTCCACCCTATCCTCGTCCATCATCCTTATGTTGGCCACGGGCCGGGCTAGGGTGACGCACCCCGTGAAGGTTGGCTCGTTTATCAGTAAAACCGCGTCCAGCGGGTCGCCGTCGTCGTCCAGGGTTTGAGGGATGAAGCCGTAATCCGCCGGGTAATAGGTGTAAAGCACCCTGTTCAAGATGAAGACACCCAGCCTGCCGTCGTACTCGTACTTGTTGCGGCTGTGTCTCTGGATCTCGGTGACTATGTAGATCTCGTGTGGGGGGTTGGGCCCACTGGGGAAGTCTCTCCAATAGTTAACCATGCGGTGTCTCCCTATGAAATGGGATGGCTGCTTATTAGCTCTGCCTACTCCACCGACTTGGCCAAGTTCATACTATCCCACACTAGCTAAATTGAATCACAAACACTATATTCATAACCCCCGTTCCTCTGAAATACCACAATTCCCACCACCATCGCTGCCTCCCTCAAACCCCTGAACAACAATAACAGACAA
>CAYWWV010000020.1:0-1525 GCA_964462185.1 uncultured Candidatus Bathyarchaeia archaeon
TGGTGCTCCCGCCGGGATTCGAACCCGGGATCTCTGGCTCGAGAGGCCAGCATCCTTGACCGGACTAGACGACAGGAGCGCGTACGAGATTATCAAGGCTCCCACATAAAAAGGAATCGCTGGGCCTCTCCATCGGCTGATCAAGCTTAAACAAGGCAGCCTACTAAGTATCTCCATGATTCGCACAAACAAGGACAAACTAGTCAAGATTAGCGTAATAGGTGAGGTAGTGAGCCCCATCATCGGTGCAAGCATATATCGAGTTGGGGCGGAGGGGGACCTACATATACTCCCAGGAACCGGGGGGATCACCTATAACATTAGGGTGGGGGACCCCGCCGTGGGCTGGATGGGAGACCACGTGGAGCCAGGGGTCAGCGTGGAGAACCGAGTCAGCGACTCTAGGATACCCCAAGGGCAGAGCAGGGCACTAAACGTTCTTAGCTGCATCGGGAATGAGGCCATAGTGGTGAAGGGGGATGCCAAAGGGGAGAAGGGCGTGGTCGTGGGGAAACACGGGGGGATTGAACATGTTATGGTTGACTTCCCCCCAGAGGTCTTGGAGCGACTGGTGATCGAGGACCGCATAATGATAAAGGCTTACGGGCAGGGCCTCAAACTCTTGGACGCCCCCAAGGTGAAAGTCTTCAATGTGGGCCCAGAGTTCCTCGAAGCCCTCAACCCAACGGTTGAGGAGGGGAGGCTACAGGTGCCGGTGACCCATGTGGTGCCGGCAGCCATCATGGGGTCTGGGCTGGGGAGGAACCATGTGGCCTCAGGGGATTACGATATCACATTGTTCTGTCGAGAGACCTGTGAGGAATATGGGTTGGAGGACCTGTGCTTGGGAGACCTGGTGGCGATAAAGGACGCCGACCAGAGCTATGGTAGGATATACAGGAAGGGGTCCATGAGCGTGGGGATAGTCAGCCACTGCAACAGCTATGTGGCCGGCCATGGACCAGGGGTAACAACCCTCTTCACCTCCAAAGACGGAAACATAGACCCGGTGATCGACAGCGGCGCCAACATCGCCAAAATCATGAAGCTAAGAGACGACATTTAAACCCAAAAAAGACCGCCACACCCTCCCAACTTCTAGCACCACCCCAGAGCCATTTACAACTCAACCATGAACCCTTCAAAACAATGGTGAGGGTGCCCCCAGGGGTGTGCTCAAAACCAGTTTTGGGTATGGCTCGGTGGAGAGTTTGCTAGAGGGCAGCCCTTATCAGCCGAAGGATCTTCCCTGGGCTCCTCCTGACCAACCCTGCGAGGGTTGCCGCCACATTCTCCCCGTTGGCCAGGGAGAGTATGTCCTGGCTGGTGACCACCTCGGCCAACAGATCCAAGTCTTCATCTGTGAATCGATCCAGCATCTCCAGGACACGGCGACTATCCCTTATCCTCCTACCCCAGTACTCGTCGAACGACTTTCGGAAGGCGCCCAGCCTCGCCGCAGAGATATCGCCCTCCTCCACAGCCCTAGCAGCTACCTCCCCCGCCATTCTCCCAGCCACGATGC
>CAYWWV010000020.1:1625-2887 GCA_964462185.1 uncultured Candidatus Bathyarchaeia archaeon
CCCTCGTGGAGGTGAAAAGCCTGGCGCCAGCCTCAACAGCCTTGTCGGCCAAGGCCTTGTCGAACACCTCCCTATTCAAGGTGTAACCAGTCCACTCACCCGATGTCAAATCCAAGTGTCTTCCACCAGGGGCGAAGACCCTGGCGGTCTTAATCTCCTGGGCGACGTAGGGGGGCCTTGGCTCCAACCCCCCATCAAGGATCCCCCCAACGCTGAGGCCTTCAGCACAGTAAACAGGGGTACCTGGCTGGGGGTGCTCCTCCAACAGAACCGTCTCTGCGCCGTTCTCCGCAGCCGCTCTAGCTGCTAGGCTACCCGCCGGGCCAGCGCCCACCACCACTACGTCGCAAACTATAGGACCCATTACAGCCTAACCACCCAGTACGCCAAGATAACTTTTCTCATAATGCAAGGAGTTTGTTCCTCGCTTGCAATAAAAAACCAGTCTCCTACCATCAGCACCTCAGAGGCAGGCTTACCCTTACTTCCCGAATGTCTTCTTGTAGGCTATCTCTATGTCCCTTGCCTTCACCGTCTTCCTGCCTGCGTGCTTGGCGTATCCAATTGCCTCCTCGGCAATCTTTAGGCCCACCTCCTCCAGAGCCCTGCCAAGGGCGAGGGCGCTCTCCTCACTTACGCGAGCAGCCCCAGCCCTCTTGATCAGCTTGTGCATCGGGGCCTTCTTGATCTCGTGCGGCATTACTATTCCTTCTGTTTCCTAATTTCTTTTCACATAATATTTAATACTTACGTGTGTTTTTTCGAAAAAATCCAAATCAAACATATTTCAAAAATATGGTTTTAAATCAAACCCATATTCCAATTACACCGGTTAAAACAAGTTCTTTTATTCCAAAGCCATAGAAATCAATGGGGTTACATCAGTTTTAAATCCAGTTTGACTTGAGAAACCCCTAAATGGCCCTCTCCTTCACCCAAAAACAGCGAGTAGAGGAGATAGTACTCACAACAGCCATAGCCATCTACGTCATCGCCTTAACTGCTTACGCCATTGGCAAGCACAACTCCTTCACCACCTATGCATGGGACCTGGGCATATTCGACCAAGCCTTCTGGACCACGGTGAACCAGGACCGGTGGTTCGAGTATACCTGCGAGCGCCATCTAACAGAGTCCTCCAGCTTCTTTGGGGTCCACTTCTCACCCCTACTCTTCACCCTTATACCCGCATATTACATGCTTCAGAGAGCTGAAACCCTCCTACTGCTCCAATCCATACTCCTAGGCCTATCGGCTATACC
>CAYWWV010000020.1:2987-7480 GCA_964462185.1 uncultured Candidatus Bathyarchaeia archaeon
GTGGTGGGTCTTTGCAGGTAGAGCCATCCACCATTTCAACCCTCAAATCCCCGAGCATTTGAAGGCGGGGCAGCACTACGCGGTGCTTGGCGTGGATGACCCCTTGGAGATACCGGTTTACGTCTTGACGCATCCTTACGCGGTTCTAAGGGCTTTGAACTATGACTGGTACAACAAGGTCTGGTACTTGTTGGCGTTGTTCTCCCCCTACCTCCTGTTCTCCTTCAGGAAGCCCCAGGCATTGATACCCACCGTCCCCTGGTTCGCCATCTCCCTCCTCAGCAACTACCCTCCATACTACAGGCTGGGGTTCCAATACCCGGCCTACGTAATACCCTTCATCGCATCCTCGGCCATCCAGGGAGCCGGTGACATAACGGCCAGCCAAGGGGAGGTTAAAACGGGGGCCCTCTTCAAGGTTTTAACCGCGCTTGCCATAGGACTAAGCCTGGCCGTCAGCCCCCTGAGCCCTCTGACTAGGGGGCTCCACCTGAGTCCCGCCTACGAGAAGCCCCACTTCGATGCTAGAACCGACAAGATACACCAGATTATGGGTATGGTGCCCTCTAACGCCTCCATACTGACCCAGGACAACTTCTTCCCCCACTTCAGCAACCGGGGAAACGCCTATGTGATGGTTCCATCCACGTATCGTGACGTCCAGACGTGGAAGAAGGCCATTAACTGGGTCATGGGGCTTGAGGCCGAGTATATTTTAATCGACCTGGAGACAGACCCCCACAACACTATTCGATACGCCTTCACCATAGCCAAGAAAAAGGGATATGGGCTACAGGCTTACTTCGACAACGTGTACCTCTATAGTTTGGGCTACGCGGGCCAGCCCCAGAAATACGAGGGGGTGAACATCGTGTACAGCGTCTACGACCTGGTTCCCCAGAACATGGTTTACGTGGAGGACGCCGGCAGCACCATGGGCACGATACTGGTTTTCGAGAACACCAGCATAGCCTCCAAAACCCTTTGGTACGGACCCTACGACATACTCCCCAGGGGAAACTACACCGCCTACTTCACCCTCAAAGCCCTCCACCCCAATCCAAACACAACCATAACCCTGGACGCCTACTGCAACGGCACAAGGCTGAACCACACGTCCATAAAGGAGGCTGACCTGGGGAACGATTCTTGGGCGGTGGTTCCACTGGGCTTCAGGTTGGAGGGGATGGCCTACGATTTGGAGCTCAGAGGATTCCTGGAGGGAAACGAAACCAGCATAGCCCTGGACACCATCCGCCTAGAGGAGAGCCCTGAATCTAAACGTTTAAAAGCCCTGCGTGGGGGATGAAGACCAAAGACCAGGCACGGTGCGTGGGTTTGGGTAAAGTTAGGACGGAGATGGTTAAAAGGCTGAGCATAGAGCTACTGGATAAGTACCCCCACAGCTTCCACCCGGAGTTCGAGCCCAACAAACAGTTCCTCAAAGAGATCGGCCTAGACGTGAGTAAAAAGCTGAGGAACCGCGTGGCAGGGTACATCACCACCCTCGTGAAGGCGGACCTCTTGGCTGAGGCCATGGAGCAGGCTGAGGAGGCTAAGGCGGAAGCCGGCCTAGAATAAGATTAAAAATCCAAGCCCCTTATTCCCTTGAATGTCTAGTAGTGAGTCAGGATTCCCCATTGAATACCAGGGCTTCAAGATGCTTATCACCCTCGTCGAGCCCCAACGGCTTCACCCCCATGAGGAGATCATACCCCCTAACCTGGACAAGCTGAAAGCCTCAATCTGGAGGGACGGGTTCCAGGCCTCCCCCATCATAGTGGACCAGGAAACACTGGTGGTATTGGATGGTATGCATAGGTTGGCTACGTTGAAGGATATTGGATGCAGATTCATACTCTCCTGCCTGGTGGACTACTACGACCCCCGCATCTCGGTGGAGACCTGGTGTAGGGGGCTGAGGGACAGGGGGGTTGACCCCTTGGCTTTAGTGGAGGACGCCGGTTACCCGACACACCCCTCCGGGGATCGCTGGGGCGAATCCTTGATGTTGGCCACCCCCGAGGGGTGGCACCAGATTGGGGAGGGGCTGGGCGTGGAAGAGGCTTTCCGGGCCCTGGTGGCTCTGGAGGAGGAGTTTAAGGGGAAGGGGTTCGCCGTAGAGCACATATCTGAGGCCCAGGTGGAGGAGGGACTGGCCTCGGGCACACTGGAAGCCGCATTGGTCCCCCCCAGAGTCGGGAAAGAACAGGTGGTCTCATACGCCCTTGAAGGCAGACTATTCCCCCCCAAATCCACCCGCCATGTGCTGCCGGCTAGACCCATAGACGTCAACATCCCCCTGAAAGACCTGATGGCCCCAGGGATTTCGCTGGGCGAGGCCGTCGATAAACTGGTGGAGACTCTATCTGGTTTGGATGTTGAGGAGAGGCCTCCAGGAGCCACATACCACGGGCGGGTCTACTCCGAGGCCTTAATCAGATTCAAGGAGGCCTAGGTGGCGGTCGATCTCCCGCTGTGTAAACCCGATTTCTCTTAGCCGTGCCCTGGCCTCTTCCTGCGAGACCCCTTCGAGTAGGAAACCCCTGTAGATATCTAGGAGGCTCTCCCTCACCTCCCAGGGGTATATGACCCATGCGGTGACCTCCTCGGCGTAAAAGTCGGGCTTAAAATCGCTCCAAGGCTTCCAGTGGAGGGTGGCAACCCTCGCCTCCGCCGCCCCCGCCTCCTCAACCAGCCTCTTGGCCAGCCCCAGGCTCCTCCCTGAATCCGCCACATCGTCGACGAGCAAGACCCTCAAGCCCTCCACATCCGCGTTTAAGGGGAACACGACTTTGGGCTGGGCTAAGGAGTCTAGAACCCCCTGGTAGTTGGCCAATTGTAGGCTTGCCAGCAGCCTCACATCCAGCTGGTCGCACAGGATCCGGGCCGGGTCGAACCCGCCTCTACTCACGGCCACGATCAAGTCTGGCTGGAATCCTTCCCCCCAAACCAGATCCGCCACGGCCTCCGCCAGCCTTTGCACATCGCACCAAGTCAAATACAGGAAGTCGGTCAAGGGATGAACGCCTTGATACTCACCGTTGATATCTTTTAAATAAAGGCTTTGAAGCACGCAACGCGTGGGGGATGGGCTTCTTAACAGGTAGAAAACCATGAGGTTTACAGGGTTGGCAGTCGGGGCTTGGTTTACTGTTTCATTGAAGGCTCTGCAACGAGGTTTTTCCTCGGTCAGCGTTGGGCGTGTTCGGGGTATGAGGGGGGAGGCGGGCCTGAGGTTGGCGGAGATGCTGGTGGACTTGGGGGTGAAGCCCCATAGATTCCTCGGTGCTCGGTGAGGTCAACCACCAAGGGTGTCCATACTTGTAAAACAGGCTTGTTCCAATACTGTTTGCCCTATGCTTTAATCAGGGGGTTCTTCTTTGAGGGCTTACTGGGCTTATTCAAGAAGCTGTCACAAACTCCTCTCATAAGGGGAGACATAACCCATAATGCCGAATCATGGTTACACCCCCATGCCATGTGGCCCATGTACGTAATAAAATACTGCGCCTGGCTCATCATCGTCGTCAACATCTGGATCCATCACTGGTTCTAAAAACCCCTCTTTTTTTCTCTAGTAGCTAGAAAAAAGGTTTAGAGGTGCCACCAGAGGTGCATTGCCACCATCCGGAGCCACCAAGCGACGTATCCGAGGTAGTCGAAGATTAGATACACCTTGCCCAACCGAGTTGGTGTTACCGGATTGCAGCAATATTGGTTATGTCCAATAAACGGTGGGGGCCTGGTGACAGCGGGTTCTGGATCACCTTAAAAAACAGTGCTTCAGAAACACTAGTTATGAGCGTGGTTGACGCATTCTTCGCCAACTTCTGGGTCCTCTTCCTCTTCTTCAGCATGGTCTACCCGCGGCTCCAACAACAGCTGCTACAGAACGCAAGGCAGAACGCACTGAGAAAACTAGGGAAGAAGAGGGGCACAAGCGTGGTGACCCTCATCCACAGGCAGGAGACCCTCAGCCTATTCGGCCTACCCATAGCCCGGTACATCGACATCGACGACAGCGAGGAGCTGCTCAGAGTCATAAGGCTCACACCGGAGGAGCAGCCCATAGACATCATTATCCACACCCCTGGTGGGATAGCATTGGCTGCAACACAGATAGCCTTCGCCGTGAAGGCCCATAAGGGCAAGACCACTGTAATGGTGCCCCACTACGCCATGAGTGGGGGAACCTTGATCGCGTTGGCTGCAGACGAGATCCTGATGGACCCCCACGCGGTTTTGGGGCCTGTGGACCCCCAGATGAACACCCCCAAGGGGACCTATGCGGCCTCCAGCATTCTAAAGGTGGTGGAGGCCAAGCCCAGGGAGGAGGTAGACGATGAGACCCTTTACTTGGCTGAGGAAGCCAGGAAGTCGCTGGGCCAGATGAAGGAGACGGTTCGCAAGTTGCTGGGGGATAAGGTTCCCGGGGATAGGCTGGAATGGGTCATAGAGAGCCTGGTGTCCGGCAAATACACCCACGACTA
>CAYWWV010000020.1:7580-22351 GCA_964462185.1 uncultured Candidatus Bathyarchaeia archaeon
ATAGGCTGGAATGGGTCATAGAGAGCCTGGTGTCCGGCAAATACACCCACGACTACCCCATCACCGCCGAGGAGGCGCGTAGGCTTCTGGGGGAGTGTGTGAAGACTGAGCTGCCCCGGGAGGTCTACCTGTTGATGGACCTTTACAAGATGGAGAAGGTCCAGAGGAGGGGGGTGGAATACGTTCCTCTCCCCAGCCCCCGCAGGGCAACCAATCGGTAATCTTTTCACCTAGCGGGGGTTGTCTCTCGGGATGCTTAGCGGTAGGGAGATCAGAAGGCTGATATTGGAGGAGGGCCTGGTCACTGGCTACTTGGACTTGGGCCTCCAGGTCCAGCCCTGCGGTTTCGACCTCAGCCTGGAAAGCGTTGAAGAGTTCCTGGGTGCGGGATCCGTGGACTTCTCCAACGAGGAGAGAAGGCTCCCCGAGACTCGCAAGGTGGATCCCAGCGCCGAGGGCTGGTACACGCTGCCCCAGGGGGTGTACAAGGTGGTCTACAACGAGACAGTTAAAATACCTCTCAACCTGGTGGCACTGGCTCAAACTCGTTCCACATTGCTGAGGAGCGGAGCCCAGGTTGCCACAGCGGTCTGGGACCCCGGCTACCATGGTCGGAGCAGCAGTCTGTTAATAGTCCACAACCCACATGGCCTGAGGCTTAAACGTGGTGCCAGGATAGCGCAGCTGGTCTTCTTTGAGGCCAAGGGGGTGGAGGCGGGGTACAGAGGGCAATACCAGGGGGAGCGCATCCAGGGTTTTCGTAACACATAAATCCTAAGCCAATTCATGTTGGGCAAAAGGGGTGCTTTGTTTGTCAAGCCTGTTTAGATCGAGGCTTTCCAAGGAGTTCGACGACCGGGTAGCCCGTTTCCACACCAGCGTGGTGGAGGACCTCAGGATGTTCGAGGAGGATGTGGACGGCACCATGGCCCACGACATTATGCTCCACGAGCAGGGGATCCTTGACGCCGAGACCCTTGGGAGCATTCTACGTGCTTTGATGGAGGTTAAGGAGGAGTGGGGGCGGGGGGAGCTGGAGGTGGGCCCCGAGTACGAGGACATCCATGAGTTTGTTGAGGCCAAGGTCATCGAGAAGATTGGCTTGGAGAAGGGGGGGGCGATGCACACTGGTCGCAGCAGAAACGACCAGGTCATGGTGGATATGAAGATGGTTTCCAGGCGGGAGCTCATCGAGATCATGGAGCGCATACTAGACTTGGTTGGGGCTCTTACGGATTTGGCCTACGAACACACCGAGACCCCCATGGTCTACTACACCCATGGCCAGCCAGCCCAGATAGGAACCTTCGGCCACTACCTCCTCGCCTACGTGGACCAGTTTCTGAGGGACTACTCCAGGGCCCGGGAGTGCTACGAGAGGGTGAACCAAAACCCCTTGGGGGCAGCCGCCATAGGTGGGACCAATTTTAGGATAAGCCGTTTGAAGACAAGCGAACTCCTGGGGTTCGACCATATCCAGGAGAACAGCGTGGATGCCGTCAGCAGCAGGGATTGGGCTGTGGAGGTGGCAGCCGTCCTCAGCATCCTCATGGGGAATATGAGTAGGATGGCCGCCGACTTGGTTATGTGGTCTGGCGAAGAGTTCCAGTATGTGAGGCTCTCCGACGAGTACAGTAGCAGCAGCAGCATTATGCCCCAGAAGGTGAACCCCAGCACCATAGAGCTGGTGAGGGGGAAAACCTCTGAAGTCTACGGCACGCTCCAGGAGCTCTTAACCATGGTCAAAGGGCTGCCAACAGGGTACTACCAAGACCTGCAGCAGACCAAGATAGCCTTGTGGAGGGCCTTCGACACCGCCAAAACATGCCTAGAGGTTTTGAAGGGCGCTCTCTCCACCATCCAAGTGAACCAGGAGGCCATGTTAAAGAGGACTCGGGGTAGTTTCATCTACGCCGTCCAGCTGGCGGAGGTCTTGGCCGAGGACCAGCTCAACTTCAGGGAGGCCTACAAGGTGACTGCCGAGGTGGTTAAGAGGCTGGTGGAGGAGGGGCGAACCCTGGAGGATTTGACATCTGGGGAGGTGGAGGAGGCCGCCAGGAAGGCGTTGGGGAAGAGCATTAAGGTGAGCTCCACCATCTCTGAGAAGATCAGCGACCCCATTAAGGCTTTGAACAACTTGAGAAGCCCTGGCAGCCCCCATCCGGCTGAGACAAGCATGGCGGTGGAGAGCCGCAGAGAGTTGAAGGAGAGATACACAAGGGAGCTGGGGTTCCTCAAGGTCAAGCTGGAGATGGCCAAGGAGAACTTGTTAAAGGCCGTGGAGCAATACACCTCCTAAACCCCTTTTAAACAACTCTTACTCACCCTTATAGTGAAAGGCTTGAAGAGAGAATACGTCTTTCTGGGAGTGGTCTTAATCATAGGATCCACCTACGTGATCGAGTATCTAGCAGACCTTCGATACCCCGTCAACGAGCTCACCCTCACAGGTTTGAAAGGCCTGAACCTAGGGGAGAACCAGACCTACTCCTTCATAAGGGGGCTGGAGAGGGTGGGGAACCACACCTATGTGGTCTCCAAGGTGCCTGGGGGTGGTTACAGGATGCAGGCGTGGACCTGGGTCTCCACCGAGGAGGGCTCGGTGGAACTCGCCAGCAGCTTCGTTTTTGGGCCCAACTACAAGCCGCAGTCCTACTTCCTAGCCATAGAGGAGGAGGGGGAGTACAGTTTTGTTAATGTGAGTTTCGAGGGGGGGATGGTTAACTCCGAGGTGGTGTTCCAGGGGGATGTGGTGTCGTTGTCTGAAGAGTTTCCCTCGGGTTCGTTTCTAGCTGAGAACAATATGCCTGGTTTCTGGGGTATTCTGCTGGGTTCAGCGGAGCTGGAGAGGGGTCAGAGGTATTCAGCTTTGGTGTATATCCCTCAGGGGGGTAAGATGTTTAAGCTCCAGTTCTACGTCTCGCCAAACCTCCAAACGATAAACGTGGGCGGGGAGGATTTGACCTGTATGGTGGTCCAGGAGTCTACGCTGGATTTGAAGTTCTACTTCAACGAGGGGCGCATGGTCCAGATGAGGAACGACGACCAGGACCTGGTCTTCAACCTTCTACCCAGCTAGGTTCCTGGGCGAGTGCCAGTGCCCCCAGTAGAACCGCCTCGTGGCCCAGCGGAGTGATCCTAATCTGGGGAACCCTGTTGATGGTGTAGTCCTCCACTCCCCGTAGAATGGGGTCTAGGATGAGGCGGGGGTGGTTGAGGGCGATGCTTCCCCCCAGCGTTATGAGTTCTGGGTCATAGGCATTCACGGTGTTGGCTACTCCGACGGCGTTCCTCCAGCCTATTTCCTGGACCACCATTTGTGCGTAGGGGTCTCCCTCCTCGGCTGCTTGGAAGAGTTTAGGGGGGTCGATTTTAGAGGGGTCTCCCCCGGTGGCCTTGTGGAGGGCTCCCCCACTCCAATTGGCTTGGGAGAGGAGGTGGGCGGCGAACCTAGGGATGTTTCTCCCCCCGCAGAAGGCCTCCCAGTGGCCCCGACCCCCACACCCACACAGAATCTGGGATCGGGGCTCGACGGCCAGGTGCCCCACCTCAACAGCGTTCCCGTCCTTGCCCATCAACAAGTGGCCGTCTACGATGGCCCCGCCCCCAAGGCCCGTGCTCATGGTGATGTAAACAAGGTTTTCCAGGCCTCGACCAGCGCCGTAAACCTTCTCCCCCACTACCGCGGCCGAGCAGTCGTTCACCAGGGTAACGGGGGAGCCCAGGTGTTCCCGTAGGGGTTCTACTAGGGGGATGTGGTTGTGGGGGAAGTTGGGTGTCTCGCCTATGGCTCCCTGGGATAGGTCGAGGGGGCCTATGCTTCCAATGCCAACGCCTTGGGGCCTGGAGACGCCTAGGGCCTCTATCATAGAGATGATCTGGCGGGGGATGGCTTCTGGTCCGCCGTCCACGGGGGTGGGGGACACCAGGGTGGCCTCCAGGCCGCTTGTGCTGCCTCGCCCCACCCGGAGCTTGGTGGCGCCGATGTCTACGGCTATGTAGCTCATGGCGGCCGCCTTTCACTTGGGCTTGGGAGCAATCCAGGTTCTGAGGGTTCCAACCCCCTCGATCCAGGCCGTTAGCCTGTCGCCGGGCTTCAGGAAGAGCCGGGGGTCTGTCTCCCCGTTGACCCTGGGGGTCTGGTCCATGGCTGTGCCACTACAGGTTCCCCCACCCACTATGTCGCCGGGGTAGAGGGTGATGTCGCGGCTCAGCCAGGCGATCCACCACTCGAAGCCCCTTATGATGCTGCTCATGTTGCCGTCTTGCCGGAGCTCGTCGTTGACCCACTGCTTCATGGCTAGTTGGTAGGGGTTGGGTATCTCGTCGCGGGTCACTATGCAGGGGCCCATGGGCGCGGCGCCGTCGAAGTTCTTGGCCAGGAAGAAGCCGTCGGGCCCCCCGCCGAAGCCCAGGTCTCTTATAGAGAGGTCGTTTAGAATGGTATACCCGTATATGTAGTCCGAGGCCTGGGTCTCGGGGATGTCCTTCCCCTTTTTTCCGATGACGGCGGCCAGCTCCACCTCGTAGTCAAGCCTCCTCGTCTTGGCGGGGTAGGGCGTCTCCCCCTCGGGGTCCACCACGAAGCAGCTTTGCTTCCAGAAACCCCAGGGCCGGTACTCCCCCCTCTCCACCTGGGCCCTCAGCTCCTCCACCGTGGTCTCCTCCCCCCTCAGCATCCTAAAGGCATCCACGCTGTGGTCGTAGAAATTGGCCCCAGCCATGGCGATCTTGGAGGAGGGGCTGGGGAGGGGAGCCCTCAACCGGTACTCCCCCTTTTGGAATAGAAGCCTTCTCCCCTCGGAGTCCTCCTCCAGCCCACCGGAAACGTACTCTATGGCTGTGGCCGCCCTCTCTAATCCGAGGGCGCCTTCAAGGATGAAGGCCAATAGGTCGCTGGGCACCAGGGCTTCAGCCTTTTTCCCGGGCCTGGGCTCCCCCTGGGAAGCTAGATAGGCGGCGTAGGCTCTGTTAAGGTCGACCACCGATTCATCGTCCAAGAGTGCGCCCAGCCTGCCTTCGTTGAATCGTACAAGCTTCAAGTCGATCAGTTGAAGAGGCGGGCCCCTGGATTTAAGCCTAAGCTTGCCAGGTGGGGGAGAGGGGTTTGCGGAGGACCCAGCGCTCCATGTAGAGCTTGTATTCCTTTTCCCCGGTTTGGAACCAGACCCTCTGGGGCCCCAGCTCGCCCCCGTGGATGTAGAACTCTGTCTCCAGGGGGTCTCTGGTGGCTGGGATGAGGGGCGTCGTGGGGCCTCCTAGAGGTGTTCGAGGTGTTAGAGTGAGCATTCCTCCCTGGACCGCCACCTCTACGGCGAAGGTATCCCTGTAGGCCTTGTAGGTGCCCGCCAGGGCTTCGTAGAAATTGGCTCTCCTAATGTAGGGTATGGCCTCCTGGGGGTCCAGGCCTAGGAGCAGGGCTGCCGCTGCGTGGGGCACAGTGCTTCCCCAATAGCCGGCGTTGGTGAGGTAAACCACGCCCTTGTTGTGGTGGGGGAAGAACAGATAGTTGGCCCCCGAGACCAGGGTGCTACCCGTGTGGGTGACCATGGTCTCACCGCAGAACTCGGTTATCCCCCACCCGTAGCCATATCCGCCTATTCCCAGGTCGGTGGGGGGGCGGGGTGTGTGGATCATGACCATCTGGGCCAGCAGGTCCTCGTCCACCAGGGGCTCCCTGTTCCCCAGATACATGTTGAGATAGTTGCAGGACTCTAGGGCGCTGCTCAATATTCCGCCTGGCGCGTATATCAGGGGGTGGAAGGGGTGTCTGGACTTGACCGGCTTCCCCTCCTTCAGGTAGTAGGCGGTCATGTGGTCGGGGTCTGACTGGAACTGCTCCTGGAGCATGGTGGTTCGCCTCATATCCAGCGGTTCCCAGATCCTGGACCGGAAGACCTCCTCCAAGGTAGCGCCAAACAGTTTCTCCACCAAGAGACCCAGGAGGGTGTAAGCCGCATTGCAGTAGTAGTAGGACTCCCCAGGCCTGGACTCTACGTGTTGGGAGGCGCCGTTCAGGAAACTATAGAAGTCCTCGGCGCTGGTCAGGGGCAGTGTGTGGCCTCCCAGGCTCTCCTTCTCTATGAGCACATTGGCCATCCCCAGGCTGGGAAGGCCCGAGCTATGGCTCATAAGGTGTTTCACCGTTATGGGGGAGTCCCTGAACCCCAGGTCCACGGGCAGCAGATCTCTTATTGGTGTGTCGAGGGTTAGGGCTCCCTCCTGGACCAGCATCATGGCTGCGAGGCAGGTGTAGGACTTTGTGCAGCTACCTATGCCTATGAGGGTGTTGGGGGTGGTGGGGAGGTTCCTCTCCAGGTCCCGGGCCCCGAAGCCCCGGGCGTAGGTAACCTCGCCTTCTTCGATGGTTGCTAGGCTCACCCCTGGGGCGCCCGACTTCTCCATGGCCTTGGAGACGATTTGGTCCAGCTTCCTGGCTTCTTCTCCTCTCATGTATGGATGTTGGGTGTGGGAGGACTTAAGATTGGGGTTGCCCCAGCCCCAAGGGCCTCCACGAGCTCCAAGACCCCTGGATCCAGAAGGCTGTAGTATCTTCGCCTCCCCTCCTTCCTCGCCTTCACAAGGCCTGCATTGACCAGCTTCGAGAGGTGGATGCTAACGGTGGGCTGGCTAACCCAGAGCAAATCTGTGAGCTCGGAGACACACCTCTCGCCCTCGCCCAAAAGCTGTAGGATTCTGAGCCTCACCGGGTCTGCCAGGACTCTGAGCCTCCAGGCCTTCTCCTCCAGCTCCCGGGTATCCGCCTCCCACACCCCTGCTTCTGCATCAACAGAGCTATACACGGTGGTTAAGCCAAGGTGGGAGCCCATAACCATGTGTGTGTAGGGATTAGAACACATAGGCAGAGGGGATGGGTCTGCGTGAAGACTTTGCGAGGGGAGTGTGGTGGACTGGGGGGGAGTTGAACCCCCGGCCTCTTGGTTGCGAACCAAGCATTCTACCGCTGAACTACCAGCCCACGGGAAGGTCTAGCCCAGTTGGAGGGTCTCCAGCTTGCTCCCATCGGCGGTTATAGTTAGAATGTCGATGCCGTCGCCGCTGGTGGCGTCCCTGGCGATGGCCGATTTAATGGCTTTGACGGCTAGCTCTGCGGCCTCCTGGCAGTCCATGTCTTTGCGGTACTCGGCCTCCAAGACGCCTATGGCGATGGGGGCTCCTGAGCCCGCTGCTATGAAGTCGTCGGGGATGAGGCTGCCCACGGGGTCCATGCTGTAGAGGCTGGGGCCGTTCACATCCACGCCGCCAACCAGGGTCTCCATCAGCAGAGGCATCATGCGTCTCCCAAACAGCATGTTGCTGATGAGCTTGGCCATGGCCTTGGTGGTGATGGGCCGGTTTTTCTCCAGCTTGAAGAGGTTGGCGTATGCGGAGGCCTCCCTCACCAGGGCCTGCATATCGCTCATGAGCCCCGCGAAGGCTAGGCCAACGTTCTCGGTGAGTTTGAAGACTTTTTGGCCTCGGGTGCTGGAGACCAGGTATCCGTAGCTGACTCTCTTCTCGCTGGCCAGAACCACGCCGTCCTTGCAGACTATGCCTACGGTGGTGGCCCCCTGTATGGCTTGGCGGCTCATCTACTTCACGTCTAAGCTGAATATTGGAGGCACGATATATAGGTTCCCTCACCTCAACCTGTAGAGCCTGCTCTCCCCCCTGGGCGTGGCCCACTCCACCTGGATGCCGTAGGCCTCTAGGACGGGGAGGGGGTTCCTCACGCCCAGAGTCCTCAAATAGTTTTGGGCCTCCCCCAGGGTCTCCATCTGGGAGAGCCTCCGCTTCAACCGGAGGTGGAGACCCCTATCCACCATCAACCCCCCCACCTCGCGGTAATCCCCCTGTGCTCGGAGGGCCTCCACCGCCTTCTTCACGGTTACGCCCAGTCTCTGCGCCAGCTCCTCGGGTTCCACCACCCACCCATACTCAGGTGGCCCCCTGGGCTCTTCGGGCACCACCAACACCTCCTGGGGAGCAGTTAGGGGCTTCATCAACCCCCCGTGTTTCCCGCTGTCCAAGATCAACCTTGAATCACCCTTCCCAGCGGGGTAGCCCACGACAGCCTCCAAGCCCCAAACAGGCAACTCCACCAGCCTAGCAAAGGCCTCCTGGAGCCTGAGAGCCCTCTGGTTCACTCGCCGAGTGGGTGCGAAAAGGGCATGGGCCTTCCCTGAGCCTAACTCCAGTTTCTCCGCGCCCACCCTCCTAAGAGCGCCATGGATGTCAGAGTCCGGCCCTTCCCATTTGAGCCAGACCTCCCTGCTGTGGGCCAAGAGCCCCAAAGCGTTTTCAAAGTTGTAGGCCTGCAATAGCTCTTGGGCTGTTGGGGGGTTGAATCGGGTGAGGAAGGCCTCCGAGGGCAGGTCGGCGTACAGGCTTTTCTCCAGGTCTTGGGGGGTGACCCCCAGCTCCTTGGCCACAGCCGCCAGCACCTTCTCCCGGTCCTTCTCAGAGTAGACCCCCAACTGGGCTGCGGCCTCAAAGGCCTTCCTCCTAGCCTCCCGTGGAGGGATAGCTGCCCTGGGCTCGAAGACGCATCGATCCTCTAATACTGCTGCCAACCCCCGTACCAACCGGTAGTCGTACCCAACCCCCTCGTAATCCCTCAGGGTCTCCTCCAGCTCCCTCCTTCGCCTACCAACGTGTTCCCCGTAGACCTTCACAAGGGTCTCCAACAGGGCCAAGGGCTCCCTGATGAAGAGGGGGTAGAGCACACCCTTCCTCCTACGGGCCCTCAAGAGTTGGGGGGGCAGCGTCACCTCCTGCGCCTCCTCCTGCGGGAGATGTACTCCTCGCCCGTCCCTTCGCTCACCACCTCCAACAGCGTCGCAGTCTTTCCCGCCTTCTTCCTCAGCACCCTTCCCAGGCGCTGTATGAATTGGCGGGGGCTCCCCGAGCCGCTGAGGATGATGGCGAGGGAGGCGTCGGGGACGTCAACGCCTTCATCTAGGACCCTGCTGGTGACTATGCACTTGTAGGTGCCCTGGTGGAACCTGTCCAGTATCTCGTTGCGCTCGTCCCGCGAGGTTAGGTGGGTGATGGCTGGGACCAGCAGCTCTCTGCTGAGCCTGTAGACGAGGGGGTTTTCCCTGGTGAATACCAGCACCTTCTCCCCCCTGTGGGCCTCCAAGACGCGCTTCACATACTCCACCTTGGACTCGCTGTTGAGGGCTATGTCCATGGCCTCCCTACGGGCTTGGAGGGCCCTCCGGGCCTCGGGGTCTCTCCCGCTTCTCCTCACAAGGGCTAGGAAGTCCCGTGGGCCCCTGATCCTTATGTTTCTCCTGGTGAGGAAGCCCCGGTATATCTTCATGAGTCGCTGGTATTCCTCCCTCTCCTGGGGCTTCAGGGATAGTCGAACGGTTTTGACCTGGTAGTCAGCCAGGTGTGTCCCCGCCAGGTGGGAGGGCTCCAACTCGTAGACTTTGGGGCCCACCAGGGTTCGGATGGCCTCCAGCGCGTCGCCCTCTGGGGGGGTGGCTGTGAGTCCCAGCCGTAGGGGGGCGGCGAAGCACCGGGCCATCATCTGGTTGCCCTGGGCTGAGAGGTGGTGGACCTCGTCCAAGACCAGCATCTGGAAGCGGCCGCCCAGCTCCCCGCACCTGAGCCTAGCGCTGTTATAGGTGGTCACCGTGATGGCCCCCAGGGTTCGCTCCTCCCCTGTGATGGCTCCCACGGACACCTGGAAGGCCTCCTCCAGGGCCCGCCTCCACTGCTCCACCAAGACCAGGGTGGGCACCACCACTAAGGCGCTGCATCCCTCCTCCTCCAAAGCCTTAACAGCCAGAACAGTCTTCCCAGCCCCCGTGGGGAGCACCACCACCCCCCTCCTCCCCGCCTCCCTCCAGGCTTGGAGGGCCTCCCTCTGGTACTTCCTCAGTTGGATGTTGGAGGAGACCCTCACCCGGGGCATCCCACTGGCTACGTGGTCCAGGTAGGGCTCCCCCAGCTCGTCGAGCCTCTGCTTAACGGCGTGGTAGAGGTGGGCGGGGTAGTTGCTTCTGGGCTGGCCGTCCAGGTCCAGTGGAGGCCCCTCAACAACCAGTGTTCCCCCTTGGTAGCGGAGGACCCTCAACGACCACCCTCCTCGAAGACTATCTCGGCGGGTCGATCCAAGCCACCGGAGACCCGGGGCTTTCGACCCGTGAACAGTTCAGCCAGCTCCAGAGCTGTGTTGATGTGGCTGGTGAGGGCGCTGGTCTTGAAGCGGGTCTCACCCTTCGCCAGGCTCGACAGGACCACCAAATGGTCGGCCGTGTGGGGGTCCACGTGGGCCCCAGCTTTAAGATGGTCCAAAAGCTTTAGAGCCGCCCTCCTCCCCACCTCCTCCGCTGGAACCCCTCGAGCCCCCAGGCTATCAGCGCCTATGAAAAGGTCCTCACCCACAGCCCAAAGACAGATCACGGAGCCGGGGCTGAGGGGTGGGGGCTGTGCCTCCAAGGCCTCTATGTAGACGGGTACACCCAGAGCCTCCAGGGAGTGGCGGGCAGAACGGGCCTGCCTCTCAGCCACATGGCGGGGGAGCCTCCCGCAGAGGGACAGCCCCCGCACCTCCTTCAAACTGGGTGCGCCGGGTTTGAAGCCCTCCAGCCGGCCCAGGGGCTCCGCCTCCAGAACAGCCCTCCCCCCTCCCCGGGGGTAAAACCCGTGGCGGAGAACCCTGAGACGCAGCCTTGCCCCCATGGCGGCAAAAGCAGGGTAGACCACGTGCTCGAGGAAAGCTAGTGGGGGGGAGAAGGTCACGGCGGTTCCCCCACCAGCCCACACCTGGCTGGGCTCTGGGCAGTGTAGAACTATAGGGTCTATGCACTGAAACAACAGGGGGATGCTTCCAGCGGTGCCTATGTTGAAGGTGTATCTTCCCCCTCGGAGCCTTCCAGGCTTGAAGGTGACCTCGGTGCTGCCTACTCGGCCTCCCTGGACCTCTGCACCTGAGAGCTGGGCCGCGGCTTTCAAGGCGGAGAGGTGTTGGGGCCTGAGGCCGGGCTTGGAGCGGGAGGCTCGTATGCGGGTTATGTGGATGGGCACGCCCAGTATGGCGCTGTAGGAGAGGGCCATGCGGAAAACCTGGCCCCCGCCCTCACCCATGGAACCGTCCAGCTCCAACATAGCCTACTCGACTTTTCCGCCGCAGAACCTCTGAATAAGGCCCACCGTTCTATGGGTGGCCTCCACAAGTTTCTCCCTTGGAACCCCCGGCACACCGCAGACCATCACCAGCACGTTCTCCGAGTCCAACGTCACCTTGCTATAGTCGGCGTCCCGGTAGGGGTAGACGGCCACCAGGCTCTCCTGGTCCTCCACCACCGCCTCTCCCCCCTTCAGCTCCACGGGCGCCCTCATCCCTATGCCAAGGAACTCTTCGCCCTGGCGGGCAGACCTCATCACCAACTCTCCGTGGAGTTTGTCGTAGTCGAAGCAGGCCACGGGTATGAGGGTCTCCATGGAGGCCAGGTTGTAGGCGTCTACGCAGGTGTTTATTTGGGGGAGCCTCCGTCGCCTGAGGGCTCTCCGGATCAGGGCCTCGGAGGCCGGCCTGTTCTTGGTGGGGTCCACCCCCAGCTTCCAGAAAAAGTCTCGGTAGGCCCTTACAAGGGGGTTGTCCTTCAGCGTATCCAGGGTGTATCTTTGGGCCACCTCTTCGATGACCCTGGATTTGTAGTCCTCCAGCCCCTGGGAGAACCCCTCAACTCTTACCCCCTCTAGTCGTACCAGGGTCGCCTCCAGGCCAGGATACTTCTCCCTGATCTCCCGGTCCAGCCTAAGGAATTCCATGCTGGTCACCCCCTCTCAAAGAATCGCTTTGCGCTAGATCCCTCACCCTCCCCACCCCATCGATCTCCTTGATGATCTCGGCAACCTCTGGTGGGACCAGGTCTTTCCAGTCCTCGTCGCAAAGCATCCGGCGCCTAATCTCACTGGCCTCAAACCTCTCACGCTCGTACAGTTCAATGGGCCTGACCTCGTATCCCGCCTCCAGGAGGAGCCGCTTGGTGAGGCTCTGGTTGCTGTAAACCACCTTGAACCGGGGGGTCTGGGACTCCAAGCTGCTAACCCAGACCCTGTGAGCGGGGGCGTCGGGGATGGGTATTATGAGGTAGCGGCTTGGGGAGACCCCTGCGCCGTCTAGTGCGGCCCTGATCATCTCGATCCTCTCCCCCGCTGTGAAGGGGTTGTCGTGTTGGTGGCTCATCTGGGCGCTTCCCACCACAATGATCAGGTTCTCGTTCTCCCCGAGAATCCTCCTCACAGCGTAGAGGTGTCCATTGTGGAAGGGTTGGAATCTACCCACGAAGACGGCGTCGAACATTGAACCTCACCTTGGAAGCCGTCTCCAAACTTATGTGTCTTCTCATAATCTTGGCCCCCATCCCAAAGCTTGAATACTCTGGAGCCAAAAAGGGTCTGAGGAATATGAAGAACCTTCTTAAACGTAAACTCTCGAGGGGAGAGGCGGTGGTGGGATGCTTCGTGGGGCTGGGCCACCCCGATGTGACTGAGGCCCTAAGCCGCCTGGGCTTCGACTGGCTCCTCATCGATGGGGAGCACTCCCCCATAGGCCTGGAGACCATGCAGGGGATGCTGCAGGCAATGAACGGCACCGAGTGCACCCCCATAATCCGGCCAGCCTGGAACGACCCCGTCATCATCAAGCGCGTCTTGGACATAGGGGCCCACGGCGTCCTCGTCCCCTGGGTGAACAACGCCGAGGAGGCTGAGGCGGCTGTGAGGGCTTGCAAGTATCCCCCTGTGGGCCTGAGGGGGTATGGGCCCAGGAGGGCTGCGCTGGGCGACCCAGACTACTGGGCGACGGCCAACGAGGAGGTCCTGGTCTCAGTGCAGATTGAAACCAGGGAGGCCGTGGACCATGTGGAGGAGATTCTCTCGGTGGAGGGGGTGGACGCCTGCTTCATTGGGCCCTGGGACCTCTCCAGCAACCTACTGGGCAGGGTCCCACCAGACTACTCCAACCCCGAGTACGCGGAAGCCTTCCAAAAGGTCTTGGAGGCCTCCGAGGCCACTGGGAAGCCAGCCGGCCTCTACTGCAACCCCAGCAACATCCAGTGGGCCCTGGAGAAGGGCTTCAAATACAACACCGTGGGCGAGGCCGACGACTTCCTAATGGAAGGCGCCAGGAGGGCCCTGGAAGCCGCCGGGCGAAAACCCAGGTAAACCTCGTCGTCCTCCCCTGGGCTGACCCACCCCCCTAAACGTGAACCCCATCCTCAGCGCCTTTTTCCGATCCCAGATGTTTCGGCCATCCACCAAGATGGGCGTCCTCAGCAACTCCTTCAACCGCTCCAGGGTGAGCCCACGGTATTCATCGTGCCCGGTCACCAGCACAGCCGCATCCCGCCCCGCCAAAGCCCCCTCCAAATCACCCGTCAACGGATACCCCTCGTACTCCTCCACGTAGGGGTCGTGAATAACCACCTCCCCCACCACGCCCTCCAGCTGCCTGAAAAGGGGGATGGAAGGAGTATTCCTAGGGTCGTCGCTGTTCCCCAGGAAGGCAAACCCCAGGATGGCGACCCTGGCGTCCCCAGGGTCCAACCCCCTCTCATCCAGGGCGTCCCAGAGCAGAGCCCCCATGTGGCTGGGCATATAGTCGTTCACCATCCTGCTGGCCACGATGATGGCCGGCTCCACAGGCAGAGCCCCATAGGTGTCCAACCCGTGTTTGAGGAGCCAGGGGTCCTTGGGCAAACAGTGCCCCCCCACCCCCGCCCCAGGCCTGTGCATGTTCCGGTAGGGGTTCTTATCGGGGTCGCCTGGTATGTTGGGGAGGCTGTTAACCAGCTCCCGCACCTCCCAGACGTCCACCCCCAGCGACTCACAGATCAAAGCCACCTCGTTGGCAAACCCGATGTTCACGTCCCGGTAGGTGTTCTCCACTACCTTGGCCACCTCGGCGGTGGTGGCATCGGTGGGGTGTAGGCCGGCCTGGACTATGTGTCTGTAGAGCTCCACCCCTCTCCCTGCGCATTGGGGGGTCACCCCGCCCACCACCCGGTCAAGTTGGGTCAAGTTATGGAGGAGCCGCCCCACCATGACCCGCTCGTAGCTGAAAACCAGGTTGAAGCCTTCCCCAGCCCTCAACCCGCTTTCCCGCTCCAATATGGGCTTGGCCACGTGCATGGTGGTTCCAGGCGCCACAGTGGACTCCAGGCTGACCAGCGCGCCGGGCCTCATCCGGCGCCCCACCTCGTGCAGGGCCTCCAGGAGGCTGTCGTAGAGGGGTTGGTGGTTCTCGTCCACAGGCGTCTGAACCGTGACCAACACGGCGTCTGCTTGGCCCAGGCACTCGGGGTCGCTGGTGGCCCTGAGGGAGCCCTTCTCCACCACCCTCCTCACCAGCTCGCCGAGCCCCGGCTCAACCCCGCCGATGGGGTTCACACCTTGGTTGAGGGCCTCGATCTTCCAGCCGCTCCGCTTGGACCTCCGCTGGAGCCCCGTCACCTGGAACCCCGGCACATCGGCGAACAAGGCAGCCACCGGAACACCCACATACCCCAAACCCACAACCACCACATTCATATCAAACTAATACTAACTGGGAAGCGTTTTTATCTCCTACGTAGGCGGTGTGAGGGCCAACCACAGTGGCCCCCCAAGGCCATCGACGGACTCCATGAAGCCAGCGAAGATAGTTTAAACCAAAACTTACAATTATAAATTAAGCATGGACAGCCTAGCCATAAACGGGGGGGAACCGACCTCCAAATACCGGATAAGCCTTGTTAAACCGGCGTTCACCC
>CAYWWV010000021.1:0-9540 GCA_964462185.1 uncultured Candidatus Bathyarchaeia archaeon
CGATTCGGCGCCATAGAAGCCCTCAGGGAGACCTCCTTCACGGTGGCCGAGGGAGAAATCTTTGGGTTGATAGGCCACAACGGAGCGGGGAAAACCACATGCCTCCGCATCCTCAGCACCCTCCTCTCTCCCTCAGGGGGGCGAGCCAGTGTCTGCGGGTTTGATGTGGCCAAGGAGCCAGAGCAGGTTCGCAGAGTCATCAGCTATCTACCGGAGGAAGCTGGCGCCTATCAGCACCTCTCGGGATGGGAGTTCCTAGAATTCATGGCCAGTTTTTACACCCAAGGAGCCCGGGAGAGGGGGGAGATGGTGGAGGAGGCGGCAGCCATTTGTGACTTGGGGGAGAGGCTGGGGGACAGCGTTAAAACCTATAGCAAGGGGATGCTGAGAAGAATATTGCTGGCCAGAACCCTCATGGTGCGCCCCAGGGTGGCGATACTCGATGAGCCCACCAGCGGCCTAGACGTGCTTCAAAGCATCAAAATCAGGGAGATCATCAAAGAATACTCCAAGCAAGGCACCACTGTGTTGCTGAGCAGCCACAATATGTTGGAGGTGGAGTACCTCTGCGACCGGGTGGCCCTTATATACCAGGGCAGGGTGTTGGTCGAGGGAGCCCCCGGAGAGCTGAAGGAGAAGTGGGGGAAGGCTAACCTCGAGGAGGTCTTCAGGGAGGTGTCCACCCATGGGTAGCCTCAGGTCGCTGGCTGTTAAGGAGCTGAAGGAGCTTCTCAGGGACCCCAAGATTCTCATTGGAGTCATACTCCTCCCGGTGGTGGTCTTCCCCCTCATGGGTGGGGCCATCCAGGTTAGCCAGGAATCCGTCCAGAAGGCCATTGAGGGGGCTCCCCTTGCGGTGTGGACCGACGACCAGGGGCCCTTGGCGGACTCTTTATTGGAATACTTCTACAGGTTGGAGAACGTGGTCCCTCTCACGGCAGGGTCCCTGGAGGAGGCCCTGTCCACCTTCTTGGAGTCCGAGAACCCAGTCCTCGTGTACATCCCCAAAGGGTACAACGAGAACATAACCCAAGGCCTCCAAGCCAGGATAAAAGTCTACACCAATCTGAAGAACCTCAACATGGCCGAGACCCAGAGCGCCGATATTGCCACCAGGCTCATCCAGCTATACAACAACGAGTTCAGCCTCATCAGGCTACGAATACTCCTCAACACCTCCGGCTTCCCAGGCTCCCCCCAGGCCTATCGTAACCCCATCGAACTCCAACACCTAAGCATACTGAAAGGCAGGGTCCTGGAAGTCCCACCCGCCAGCATATTTGGGCTGGTTATGAGCCAATCCGTTATGCTACCCATCATGGTGATGATGATGGTGGTCTTCGCCATCCAAATGGCTGCCACCAGCATAGCTTTGGAGAAGGAACAAAAGACCCTGGAGATACTGATGACCCTCCCAGTGAACCGTTTAACCATACTGGCGGGGAAACTCGTGGGCAGCACTGTAATAGCCTTAGGGGGCTCCATCGGCTACCTGGTTGGCTTCGGCTACTACATGAACTCGGCCTTCAGCTTCGTGCCCGAGGCCGCCTCCATGAGTCTCAGCGACTTCCAGGTGGGGATAACCCCCGCAGGCTACCTCCTCCTGGGAGTGGTCATCTTCACAACCCTCATCTCAGCCCTTGCCCTGGCGCTGAGTGTGGGGGCCTTCGCCGACAATGTGCGAAGCGCCCAGAGCCTGACCAGCATCATGATCACCCCCATCATCATCCCCAGCATAGTACTCATGTTCAGCGACCTGGAGATGCTCCCCCCATGGTTCCAACTACTCCTACTCGCCATACCCTACACCCACAGCATCCTAGCCGCCAAGGCAGCCTTCCTGGGCAGTAATCTAACTGTGGTAAGAAGCGTGGTCTTCATATCCCTGTGGACGGTGGTGGTTCTCTACCTTGCAACCAAGATATTCAGCACCGAGAGAGTCATCACCGCCAGGTTCACGCTGGGAGACCTAATAAGGCGGCTTAGGCCCCGAACAGTCTTTAAACCCTCCAACCCCAAGGAAACCCCATGAGGGTCCTCGTGCTCCAAAACGACCCCGTAGAATCCTTGGGGGCATATACCACCCTCATAGAGGAGACGGCCCCCGTCCACGTGGTTCACGCATACAGGAAAGGAGCCGCCCTCCCCCCGCCGGAGGACTACACCCACCTCATAGTGGGTCCCACCCCAATCCACGCCAACCAATACCCCCACTACCCTTTCCTCCGCCAGGTGATGAAGTACCTAGCCGAGTACACCCAACGGGGAAAACCAGTGCTTGGCGTCTGCTGCGGGGGTCAACTCCTAGCCCTACTCCAAGGTGGAAAGGTGGAGCCAAGCCCAGCCAAAGAGGTGGGGGTCTACCATGTAAGCCTAACCCCCCAGGGCCGTGGAGACCCCTTATTCGAAGGATTCCCAAGGGAGTTCCCCGTTTTCCAGTGGCACACAGACATGTTCACCGTTCCCCCCACCGGCCAACTGCTGGCGACTGGAAGCCCCTGCCCCATCCAAGCCTATAGAGCCCAGAACACATGGGGGATTCTCTTCCACCTAGAGCTGGAGGGGGAGGATGTGAAGCGCTGGCTTGAGGCCTACCCTGAGGAGCCCTCTCACGCCGGTAAGACCCGTCAGCGGGTGTGGGAAGAGTTCGAAGAGGTATCGGGGGAGATGTTGGTCAAAGCCAGGCTGTTGATGGAGAACTTTCTATCCCTGGGACCCCTGGAAACAGTTAAACAATAAGAACCCTATTCTGCCCGGAGTTGAAGCTCAAAGGCATCATATTCGACTTGGACAGCACCCTGATTCAGGCCCACATCGACTTCGAGTCCATGAAGGCCGAGATGATCCGCCTCCTGGAGTCTAAGGGTTACGACAGGGGCGATCTAAGCCCCACCCAACACACCACCGTCCAGATACTGGAGAAAGCCCGGGAATGGTGGCTGGAACAGGGTAAACCCGAGGAAGAGTGGAAGAACACCCTACTGGAAATCGAGGCCATCATGAACAGGGGGGAACTAAAAGCATTGGCCAACCTCACCGAGATCGAGGGGGCCAGGGAGGCAGTTAAGACACTCAAGGCAAAGGGTTTGAAGCTGGCCATCCTCACCAGGAGCTGCCACCAATACGCCGTTGAGGCCCTGAGGAAACTGGGGCTACTAGACTACTTCGACGTCATCCTGGGGAGGAATGAGACACCCGAGCCCAAGCCCTACAAGGCGGCCATCGACTACACGGCCCACGCCCTCGGCCTGGAGGTGGGAGAAGTGGCCATGGTTGGCGACCACCAGATCGACTGGGACAGCGCCCAGAACAGCGGATGCCTATTCATCGGGGTGGGTACAGGCAGGAGAGGCCTGGACAGCTGGCGAGACCAGCAACCTCCACCCCACTTCATACCCTCCATAGGCTCGCTCCCGCAATATCTGGAGGGCCTGGGGCTAATCTAAGGACAAAGATTTTTAACTTATTTGAAGCCCTATAGGACTCAAAACCAATGGCTTTGGTGATTATATGAGTGTAAACGAGGAATACCAGAAAAAACTCCAACAGGCGAAGCAAATCCTCTACATGATCGCGGACGACAACACAACCCCCCGAAACATCCGGAGGACTGCGAAGAGCGCGGCGGAAATGCTGGACGACACCTCACTAAGTGTGGCTGCCAGAGCCGCCAACAGCATAAGCATCCTGGAGGAGATCAGCCAGGACCCCAACATACCCATGTACAGCAGAACCCGCATATGGAACGCCATAAGCGTCCTGGAAGGCATCCGAGACTAAACCTCCACCGAGTCACTTTTTATCCAGCCAAGAGAAATATAGACCAACGGGGAACCATGGGAATAGAAGCCAAGCTCTACTCGCGCTGGGGCGCCACAACACTGATTGTATGCCTACTCCTCGACGCCATGGACTACCTTGTACCCCTGCTCACCACCCCCTTCCTCGGCGACCTCATAGACTTCACCGGCGTAGCCTTCGCCATCCTCTCCTTTGGCTGGGTTGGAGCCATAAGCCTCCTAGAAGTCATCCCAGGGGTTGACCTGATACCTGTGTTCACCATCACCTGGATCGCCTGGTACCTCTATTATGCGAGGGTGGAGAGAAAGCTGCTCCAAAACGAGTTGGAGCGCTGGAGGTAGAACCCGGCTACCCACTCAGCCTCCATAAAAAACAACCCCCATAAACCCCAACCAAACCCCATGAAGCTCCTAGAACTATTCCACCCCGAGGTATGGCTGGCGGCCCTGGCCACCCTCTTATTCATACCCATAACCTGGCTAAACCGGGGAAACAGCAACTTCTCCCTCTTCAAATTCAGCCTACTATACGCATTGCTGGTGGCAGGGGCATTCCTATACGCTTACGTGGAGCTCCGTAGAAGCCTTTAGGTCAGCCTTCTCTCCCTGATCCTCTCCAGGAGTTCCCACATAGCGTACCTGGAAGCAAACAAGTAGTAGTCTTGGCCATGGGGCCTCTTTGGCTTCCCCAAGGCAGTCAACAGGTGTGCTAGGAACATGGAGAGTCCCCCCAGTATCCAGGGGCGATGACCCACGTAAACCAGGGAAACCAGGAATGTGTGCCACACAGGGAACCCTAAATAGTAGCGGGAACGGCCTGAAAGAATCCATCGACTAAGCTTAACCCTCCTCCATGTCCTCAACTGTACGTACAACAAGTCGGGATAGGACTCCACCACCCAACCATGCTGTTTGGCTTGTATAAGCGCCAAGGTGTCGAAGGCGTTCCCAGGGGTGAACCAACCAATGTCGTCTAGACACGCCCTCCGGTAGACCTTGGCCCCATCCGAGGCCCGCCCCCTCCAAACCCTTTCATCTGTGGGGTTGCCACTGGCCACCCCGAGACGTGGGTTCTCCTCAAACTTCTCCAGGAGCCTGCGGAAATAATCTGGGGGGATAACGCTGTCGGCATCCACCTTCAACAAGTACTCCCATCCAACCACGTTCTCCCTCAACCATCGAATCCCGGCATTCAAAGCCCAAGCAAGGTTCACCCCCCGAGTCCCATGCCGAGGGTTTTTCAACTTCAGAACCCTCACCTGGGGATACTTGGCGACTATGCTGACCGTGGCATCTGTGGAGCCGTCGTCCACAAAGAGGTACACCAGTGGGGGAGGGTCCTGACCCAGTACAGACCTAACCGTGGACTCGATGTACCTCTCCTCGTTCCTCCCACAGGTTAGAGCCACATACACCAGGGACACCTATGCTGGCAGCAATACGCGTTGAACCCTATTAAAATCAATCCTCGAACACCTTATATCGAAATAGCTCAAAAGTATCACACACAGGTGTTCTACCCTTGTGTGGCATATTTGGGTGTATCCTCAGGGAAGGCTCGGCTGTTAAACAGATCACCGAGGGCTTGAAACGCTTAGAGTATCGAGGCTACGACAGCGTTGGCGTCGCCACCATAGACCATGGGGAGCTGGAGATTCGGAAGGATGCGGGGAAGATCGAGGACGTGGTGGCGCGTCACAGGATACTGGACATGAAGGGGAGCATAGGCATAGGCCACACCAGGTGGGCCACCCACGGCGCACCCACCATGGTCAACGCCCACCCCCACACTGATGGAAGCGGCTCCATCGCCCTGATACACAACGGAGTCATCGAGAACTACATGGAGCTAAAGGAGGAGCTCCTGGAAAAAGGACACGAGTTCAAATCTAGGACCGACACCGAGGTGATGCCCCACCTCATAGAGGAGGAGTTGAAAACAGGTGTGAGCCTCCAAGGCGCCTTCCTCAGAGCCCTCAGGCGGGTTAGAGGCTCCTACGCCTTCGTGGTCCTCAGCACGGTGGAGCCCGACAAGATATACTGTGCAAGGAATGAGAGCCCCCTGGTCATAGGGGTCTCCGAGAACGGGGTCTACTGCGCCTCAGACGTTCCCGCCCTCCTCCCCTACACCAACAAGGTGAACTACTTGAGGAACGGGGAGATGGCGGTCCTAACCCTCAATGGATACCAAATCATCAAGATCAGCGATGGCTCCACTGTGGAGCGGGGGTTAACCGATATCACCTGGAGCCCTGAATCGGCGGAGAAACTAGGGTACACCCACTACATGTTGAAGGAGATACATGAACAACCCTCCAGCCTACGCGACGCCCTAAGGCTCCAGGAACGCTACCTCAACCTCTTAACCACCTTCCTAGACCGGGGGAAGGAGGTCTTCCTCCTAGCCGCTGGAACCAGCTACCACAGCTGCATAGCGGGGTCCTACCTGTTCTCGAGGCTTGCCCGCCTAACCACCGTCCCCATCATCTCCTCGGAGTTCATCGAGCGCTATGGGTCCTCGGTGGGCATCGACTCCATAGTCCTAGCTGTAAGCCAGTCGGGTGAGACCTATGACACGTTGAAGGCGGTGGATTACGCTCGGATGAGGGCTTCCACGGTTTTGGGGATCACCAACACCGTGGGCTCCACCCTTACAAGGGTATCCAGGGCCTACTTGATCCAGCAGTCTGGGCCCGAGATCGGGGTGGCGGCCACCAAGACCTTCACGTCTCAGGTTCTAGTCCTGGCGCAGATGGCCCTTAAGTTGGCTAAACTAAGGGGCAAGCTAAGCCAAGACGAGCTGGATGAGTTCCAGGAGAAGCTTCTCAGGGTCCCCGAGTGGGTTGAGGAGACCATCAATAAGCAGGAGGAGAGGGTTAAGGAGCTGGCCAAGACCCATATGGATGACCGGTTCTTCGTTTTCCTTGGGCGGGGCATCAGCTCGGCCACCGCCTTGGAGGGCCGACTGAAGCTCATGGAGATAACCTATGTGCCTTCCCTGGCTTACCCTGCGGGGGAGAGCAAGCATGGGCCCATAAGCGTGGTGGAGGATGGGGTATCCTGCATATTTGTCTGCCCTCAGGGAGATTCCCACAGCCACATATTGGGAAGCATCATGGAGATGAAGGCCCGGGGAGCCAAGATCATATCCATCTGCGAGGAGGGGGATGAGCAGGTGAAAAAGCTCAGCGATGAGGTGGTGGAGATGCCTCGGGAGATACCCGAGGAGTTGTCTCCCATCGTATATGTAGTGCCCCTCCAGCTCCTAGCCTACCACATGGCTGTGCTCAAGGGGTTGGACCCAGATAAACCCAGAAACTTGGCGAAAAGCGTCACAGTGCCTTGAGCATAGATTTAAACCGTGCACCCACCCCCCTTTCCATGTGGATATAGATGCTTGATGTGGAGCGTATCCGACGGGATTTCCCCATTCTTGAGCAGGGCTACATATACTTGGATAGCGCTGCCAGCAGCCTGACTCCAGAGCCGGTTGTTAACAAGATAGTTGAGTTTTACCATGAGTACCGGGCCAACGTGGAGAGGGGGGTCCACCGGTGGAGCCAGCGGGCCAGCGAGGAGTATGAGAGGGCCCATGAGGAGGTGGCGCGTTTCATAGGTGCCCCTGGAGCTGAGAATGTGGCGATGGTGAAGAACACTACTGAGGCCATCAATCTGGTTGCTAATGCCTTGGATTGGAGCAAGGAGGACGGGGTGGTAACCTCGGTGATAGAGCACCACAGCAACTTCATCACGTGGCTCAGGGTTAGGCAGCGATATGGGGTGGGTCTTAAGGTGGTGAGGTCCAGCGAGGAGGGGGTTTTCGACTTGGGCGAGTGGGAGAAGGCGGTGGATGACTCCACCAAGCTGGTGGCGGTCACCCATGTCTCCAACGTGCTGGGGTGTATAGTGCCAGTTAAGGAGATCGCGGAGATAGCTCACGAGCATGGGGCCCTGGTACTGGTTGATGGAGCCCAGGGCGTCCCCCACATACCTGTAGATGTGACAGACATGGGGGTGGACTACTTGGCCTTCAGCGGCCACAAGATGTTGGGCCCCACGGGCTCTGGGGGGCTCTACATAGCCGACCAAGTGTTGGAGGAGACGGAGCCCCTCTGCATAGGCGGGGGCACCATCGCAGATGTGAGCATAGACGACTACGCCTTGGCTGTCCCCCCCATGAGGTTCGAGGCGGGAACCCCCTCCATAGCACAGGTAATAGGCCTGGGCGAGGCTTGCCGCTACCTCACTCGGGTGGGAATGAAGGAGGTGGAGGCATGGGACAAGAGGCTGGCCAACAGACTCCTGGACGGACTTACCGAGCTGGAGGGGGTTGAGGTGTATGGCCCCCAAGACCCCGAGATGAGGGTGGGGTTGGCCACCTTCAACGTGGACGGCATGAACCCCCATGATGTGGCTTTGACGCTGGACGAGGAGTATGGCATAGCGACGAGAAGCGGCCACCACTGTGCCCTCCCCCTGATGAAGGAACTCTTTGGGCTTCGTGAAGGCAACGTGAGGGCCTCCACTTATCTATACAACACCTTGGAGGAAGTTGATCGCTTGGTTTCAGCGGTGGAGGAGATATCAAAAGGATGAAGGCGTTGGGAGAGGATGTCAGGGACTCGGTTCTAGGGTGCATTGGAAATACGCCCCTTATTAGACTGGGAAAGGTGGCCCCCCAAGGCTGCACGGTATACGCAAAAGCGGAATACTTCAACCCCAGCGGAAGCCTCAAGGACAGGATAGCCTTGGAGATGATAAGGGACGCCGAGGAGAAGGGGCTCCTTGGGCCAGGGTACACCATTGTTGAGGCCAGCACGGGGAACACGGGTACGGCCCTCAGCCTGGTGGGAACCCGTTTAGGCTACAACGTGGAAATCTACATGCCTGAGGGGATGACACCGGAGCGCCGTCGGTTGATGGAGGCATATGGGGCGAGGATATACGAGATTCCACTGGAGCACCAAGGTGGTGGTGTTGCCGGCGCAGAGGTGGAGGTGGCCACCAGGCGTCGATGTTTGGAGGAGGAGTCAAGCAGGTCCAAGGTTTGGTGGGCGCGGCAATTCAGCAACCCCGCCAACACCAGGGCCCACGTTAAGACAGGTAGGGAGATACTATCCCAGATTGGGGGACCCGTAGACGCCTTCGTGGCGAGCATAGGGGTGGGCGGGACCCTGTATGGTGTCGCCAAAGCCCTTAAGGAGGCTAACCCGGAGACCCTGATAGTGGGGTTGGAGCCCTCCAGCGCCCGTTTCCCCATAAGCGAGGGACACTACAGGATTCCAGGGGTGGGGAGGGAACTCTCAGGGGGCATAATAGCGGAGATGATGGAGAGCGGCATCGTGGACCGGGTTGTAAAGGTCACCAACGAGGATGCTGTGGCCTTCCACAAAAGGTTGGTGGTGGAGGAGGGGTTGGCTTGCGGCGTCTCCTCGGGGGCCAACGCCTTGATGGCCTGCAAGCTGGCCCAGGAGCTTGGCCCGGGAAGCAAGGTCGCCACAGTGCTACCAGACCACCTAGACAGATACCTCTCAGAGAGACGGTACACTACCTAGGCTCTGTTGATGAACACCCTCCCCTCCTTCACCATCCGCTCAATAGTATACGGGTCTAGGGAGAGCCTGAACCTTGACACCCTAACCTTCCTGATGAACTTACCCGTCCTCCCATCCACATCGTTAAAAACCCTGACCAAACCTGCTTTCTCCAAGTCGTTTACCCGTTTCTGAACCGTGGTGTA
>CAYWWV010000021.1:9640-18460 GCA_964462185.1 uncultured Candidatus Bathyarchaeia archaeon
CCCTGACCAAACCTGCTTTCTCCAAGTCGTTTACCCGTTTCTGAACCGTGGTGTAAGGGATCCTGGTCTCCCGTGCAATCTGCTTCAAGAATTTAGAACCCGAGTTAATGCTAGCCAATATCTCCCACGTGTATCTCATACCCAGAACCCTGAGCTGCGCAAGGACCTGCTCTTTGTCCTGGTACACCCGTCTCACCTCGGCTTGTAGAGAAGGGGGGCTCCACAGTAAATGCACATCATGGTCTTGGGAACCAGGTGCACACACGATTTACAAACCATTAAAGCCTCGTCCTCCGGAGGCGTTTCGTCTCCTTGTTCGAGGGTGAGATACTCTTGGGTCATGTCTCTGGGGGAGAGACAGGGGGAGTGCCTTTAAAGAAAACGCAGCTCGATGGGGAGGGGAGGTGAGTGAAAATGGGGGGGAGGGGGGTACTCTTTAAACCAGTCCACCCTTGTTAAAAACATGGAACCCCAACCCATTTACAGCAGCCCCTCGAGGAGGATGCGGCTGGGAATATTCATGTCGGGCTCGGGGAGCAACGCCATACGGATGCTGGAGAAGAGCCGCGAGCCGGACTCCAACTATGATGTGGTGCTCATATTCAGCGATGTGAAGGACACCCGGACACGTGGAGGGAGAAAAATGTGCCGCGCCAAGGATATAGCTGAGGAGTGGGGGGTGGCCTATGAGAGCCTGGACATACGCGACTTCTACTCCGAGAGGGGTTTGAAACGCTCCGACCTTTCGGTGAGGCCTGAGTTTGATAGATTGGTCTTAGACCTTGTCAGACCCTACCAATTGGACCTGATAGCCAACGCGGGGTATATGAGCATCATGTCAACCCCCCTCTTGGAGGAGTTCGAGGGGAGGGTTGTGAACGTCCATCCCGCGGATCTAAGGTTGGTGGAGGGGGGGCGGAGGAAGTACGTGGGCATCCATGTGGTGAGAGACGCCATATTGGCTGGAGAGAAAGAGTTGAGGTCGACCACCCATATAGTTCGGGAGGAGGTGGACCACGGCGAGATCCTGGTGGTCTCGGAGCCTGTGGAGGTTAGGCTGGAGCACGGCTTGGAGGAGTTGCTGAGGGACAGAGAGCTACTGGAATCCGTGGTTTCAAGCCACCAGCAGAGGCTCAAGGAAAAGGGGGACTGGGTCATATACCCCTTAACCATACAGCTCATATCCCAGGGTAGATTCGCACTGCTCGACGGAGTGGCCTACCTGGATGGGGAGCCCCTCCCCGAGGGGCTGGTGCTAGGGGGTTAATCGCGGAGGATTGGGCAGGTCAAGCAGTGGGGCCCCCCACCCCCCACAGCTAGCTGGCTGCCTGGTATTGGGATAACCTCGAATCCCCGTTCCTCGAGCAGAGGGATAATCCTCTCATTCCACTCATAGCTAACGCACTTTCCATCCCCCAGGCCCACAATGTTGGTTCCAAACATCCGGACCTCAGTATCGGTGCAGCGGAGCAGCTCCACGCCTCTCTCCTTCAAGAAGTCCCCCAGCCACCTCAGTTCAACACCATCCTCGGAGTAGACGTAGGAGGGGTACCTCTCCAGGGCTGTGGGGTTGTACAGGGCTAGGTGGGGTGCCAACACCATGAGGGCGCCATCCAGGTGCACCCTCCAGCTAGGTAAAGGCTGGGCGACCAAGGTTTTGATGCAACGCCCCAGCAAGGCATCCCTCAGCTGGTTCACACCCGCCTCATTGGTCCTAGTCCCATAACCCATCAGCAGGGTTTCCTCGTCCAACCATACGAAGTCACCCCCCTCAACGGTGGCCGGAGGCTCAACCCTCAAAGCTACGGGGATGCCGAGCCGTTGAATCGCTTTTTCCACTAATGTGGGCTCCACGAATCTGGCGGCATACCTCATCCTCATTATGCAGGCCCCTATCTTGGTGATCATGGCGGTGTCTCGAGTGTAGACCAGGTTGGGGAGCTTGCTGGCGATGCCCCTCAACTCCCTGTCTAGAACCTGGCCAAGTAGAACCACTTCCACGCCCTCGTCTCTTAGAGCCTGGGTGAAGGCATCGTGTTCAGCCTGGAACTCCCTCCAATACACAGGATCGCGGAAAAGGTAGTCCTCCTTGTTACCCGCTGTGACTACTTTCATACCCTCATCGGGCCTATGCATCAAGACTTTTCTGAGTCGGCCATACTCGGTTTGCGCTCCGAACTCCATGGTGAAATCAAAGAGGGTTCGAGGCTTAAATGTGTCCCCGCTTAACCTCTCCATGTAAGAGGCCGGCAAAGCTCTAAGCTAGAACCTGTTTCCGCTGACCCCCGATGCTCCCCCCCCAACGATTGGAGCCTCGCTTCAAAAAAAGAGGTTAGGGTTTTCTATAGGATATAGATCTGTGTGGCAGGTTAGCCAATATCCTGATGTTGTCTAAGGTTAGCTCTGACTCGTTCTCCATCCAATACTTCTGGTGTTTCTCGCAATACCTGGTCTCGACTTTAGGGTCTGCCTTTATCATGATATGCATCCTGACGGCGCCTGGACCCAGTCTGGTAGTGTAGTCGCAACCCGGGACAGGGCACCTAAACCTATCGATAACACTCCCGTCCTCAGCCAAAATACAATACTTCCTGAGTTGTTCAGGAATCTCTAGCCCCATGTTCCCCCCAAATATGGATTGTCAAAGGCCCAATATATCGGTTACCCTGGAAAACCAATAAAACTCTCGAAGCCTACCGTCGCTGCCTCAGCTTCCAGGCCTCAGTCCACTTAAACCGCCTGGGGTCCCGCCTAAAGTCGATGGCACTCTTTTTACACTTGCTGCTACAAAATCGGAGAACCCGCCCGTCCCGCCTGACGAAGCTGGACCCAGTCCCAGGAGGTATAGGGGAACCGCAGAAGCTACATTTAAAGACTTGTGGCATCTTCACATCACTTACCTGATCTTCCTGGCCTCCCGCTCGGTCTCCCGTAACATCAAGATGTCACCGACGCGAACTGGCCCCTTAACATTTCTCGTTATTATCCGGCCCTTGTCGCTGCCTTCCTCAATCCTCACCCTCACTTGGATGACTTCTCCAGTCAAACCCGTCCTCTCCAGAATCTGGATGACGGTGGCAGGGGTCAGCAGCTCGGAGTCCTGGCTCATCTCACTTCACTATCTCGTTTAGCTTAGAGATGATCTCGGTAACCAAGTTCTCGGCGTCTCCGGTCTCCTCGATGGCCGCGGCCGAGGAACCCACCGAAATCCCAATAGCCCCTCCGATCTCCATCTTGGAGGGCACATAGACATAGGGAGCCTTCCTCTCCTCGCACAGTAGAGGCAGGTGGGCCACAATCTCTGGGGGCTGCACATCCTCAGCGATTAGAACCAGCTTGGCTCTCCCTCTTTCAATGGACTTGGTGGTCTCATTGGTGCCCTTGCGAATCCTACCTGTTTCAGAGGCGATCTTCAAGGCCTCCAGTGCCGCCTCGACCACCTCTTTAGGCACCTCGAACCGCACATAGAAGGGCTTCGAAGGATCTACATCAGCAGACATTTCATTTCCCTCTTGAATGTAATAGCTTAACCAATATGTTCTCTATTAAACATATCGTTATGGCCTGATTGCTCATGTGTGGGCGAAGTAGGCCGTAAACGGATTGAGGGCGTCCAGCCTACAGTATCCAAATCTCTCGAACTGAAAGACATCGTTAACCCTGAGCTTGGCGGCAGCCTCCTCAACCAAGCCCGTTTTTTCGCTGGCATCAGGCATAACCACTTTACCTGGAATGCAATGCTCTGGGGGAACCCAGTTGATGAAGGCTGCCCCTCCCTTCCGGGCAGCCTCCATCTCATGGGAGTGGAAGACGGCCAACCCCTCCATTGGAGATTCGACCTCCACATTTACCAACCCCATTAGTCTAACCATCTCCCCCTCATGGAACCTCTCCAAATCTTTTCTAGAAACGTAGACCTCCAACTGCCCCTTCACAGGTTTAAGTTTGTAGGACCTGATCCCCCTATCGGGATAGTCTGGGTGTAGGGGTAGGTGAGACTTCAAGGGTCCCTCAATGTCTTTGATGACAAGTTTAACTGGTTCCGAGACAAAACTATAGCGGTTGCTTAAAGGCTCTATTATACGTCTGTTCTCGGCTGCGAAGAAGTCCCAACTGATTGAGACGTTGACGGGCTTGGGTCCAACGTGGATCATGAGGTTTCTGATGGCTTGGGGTTGGATCCCTCTCCTGCGCAGTGCCCTGAGCGTTCCCAGTCGGGGGTCGTCCCACCCATTGTAGATTCCTTTCTCGATGCCCTCTCTCATCTTGGACTTGCTGAGCACGCCCACCTCCAAGCCAAGACGGCCCACGTTAATTACCTCGGGGGACTTCCAGCCAAAGTGTTTGTGGAGCCATCGCTGTCGCACAGTGTTTACGTCGTGTTCCTTTCCCCTGATGACGTGGGATATCTCCATGAGGTGGTCGTCTAACCCGCAGCTGAAGTTGTAGAGGGGCCAAACCCGGTATTTGGTGCCCTTGCGGGGGTGGGGGGTTTCACTTATCCTCAGGGCGGGCCAGTCTCTCACCGCTGGGTTGGGGTGGTTTAAATCGGTCTTCACCCGTACAACGGCCTCCCCCTGTCTGTACGTCCCGTCCAGCATTTGGTTCCACCGCCTGAGGTGTTCCTCGGGGTCGAGGCCTCGGCAAGGGCAGGGCTTCCCAGCCCTATATAGGCTTCTGAAGGTCTCCACGTCGCAGTCGCATATGTAGGCCTTCCCCATGGAGATGAGCTTCTCTGCGTATTCGTAGTAGATCTCTAATCGGTCTGACTGTATATAGATCTCGTGGACCTCTACGCCAAGCCATTTTAGGTCCTCCAAGATGGCGTCATACATTTCTGGGATGGGTGGCTTAACCTCTATGCTGGTGTCCTCGTATCTGAGCACGAAGTGGCCGTCGTACATCTTGGCGTACTCGTCGCAGAAGATGATGGGCTCTGCTGAGCCCAGGTGGAGGGCGCCATCTGGGTTGGGTGCGAACCTGGTTTTAACCATGGGCCACTTGTCCACGTTCTTCAAGGGGGGGAGCTTCTTGACTGCTTCCCTCTCCTTCTTCACCTCCAACAACTCTGGATGGTGTTTTTCCAGATAGCTCTCCTGCTTTGCCCTCGTCCAGCTATTTACTTCCTTAACGGCCTCCTCCACCGCTGGGAGTATTTCCTTGGCTCTACTCCTCAATTCTGGGTGCTCTGCCAAAACCCTCCCTAAAACAGGGCCTACTTGGGCCACGCCCTCATATTGATAGGCATTTAAGGCTGCGTACTTCTTGATCTTGGTTTTGAGTTCTGAGTCTAGAGCCAAGTTTCGTCCCGTTCTTCTAAACAAGTGGCTCTATTATTGCTTTCCCTAGTAGCCTCTCTCCACAAAGTAGCGAACCAACTCAGCCAGTTGGTCTTTAGCCGGAGAGGGCTCTAGGTCCCCCAATTTGGTGAGCGCCGTCTCCAGGTAGTGCCTAGCCTTATCTTTCGCATATTGTATAGAGCCAAGCCTGTCCATCACATCTATTATAGACTCCACATCCTCTTGGGAAGGGCTCTCCATGTCGAACAGCCGTTTCAACGTCTCCAGGTCGGATCCCTGAGCTGTCCTGAGAGCATGTATAAGCAGTAGAGTCTTTTTTCTCTCCCTGATGTCGCTCCCCCTGGGCTTGCCCAGGGTGGACTCATCGGCGGTGACACCCAATACGTCGTCTACTATCTGGAAGGCAAGCCCCGAGTTCCAAGCGAACTCCCCGAGTGAGTCAACCACCTCCCTAGGGGCGCCGGCAGCCATAGCGCCGAGTTGGGCGCAAGCCCTGAAAAGAGCAGCCGTCTTACCCCCCACCATAGAAAAATAGTCCTCCTCCGTCACTCCCACCACTTGAGGGAACATCACATCCAATGCCTGTCCCTCACAGAGCTGGATGGCTGCATCAGTCAACACCCCCAGCGCCTCAAGAACCTCCTCGTTTGTCATTTTAGGCGGCGCATGGTCTATCACCAGCTGGTAAACCTTGGCAAACAAGAGGTCCCCCGATAGGATGGCCATAGGCTCTCCAAACCTCACATGAACCGTCTCTTTTCCCCTCCTGAGCAGGTCCCCATCCATCACATCGTCGTGGATCAGGGTGAAGTTGTGGAGGATCTCTGTGGCTGTGGCCAGGGGGAGAGCGTCATTGGCTGTTCCACCTGCGGCCTCACAGGATTTGATAGTTAGGTAGGGTCTAAGTCTTTTTCCTCCTGAGAATACCTGGTATCTGGCTGCTTGGTATAATTGGGCTTCGTAGTTGGGGGGCAGGACCTTTTCTATAAACTCATTCACCATTTGTGAGGTCTTTTCGAGTCTTCTCTTCAACGCCTCGGGGCTAGCCATGGTTATGGATATGCTTATGGTGGTAAACTTAAACTATTCTCCTAGGCGACGCGCGTATCTGCCTGGACTTATGCCTCTTCTCTCAAGCCATTCAGCCGTCCGGCCTAGGATTACCACGGGGACTCTTCTAAGCTCCTCAACCCTTTGGCAGCCCGTTAGGAACATGGCTAGCCGGATCTCTTGTATAATGTCCTCGACAAACTCGGAGAGAGCCTGCTCCCCCTCCAGTGCTTTGGCTAGGAAGGGTCTGGCCATGCCTCCAGCGAAGGCTCCTAGGGCCAGGGATTTGGCTATGTCCACCCCGCTCCTGACCCCCCCGCTTGAGATGAGGGTGAGGCTTGTTTTCTCGGCAGCCTCAACTAGGCTCACCGCTGTAGGGATCCCCCAATTCCAGAAAGACCGCCCCAGATACTCCATCCTCTTGAGATTAGCCTGCTTGGCTATGTGGTGTTCAACTGCGCTCCATGAGGTGCCTCCCAGCCCGCTGACCTCCAGTCCCTGGGCCCCGGCCTCTTGGATCTCGACGGCCACCTCCCAGCTCACCCCGGCTCCCGTCTCTTTGAGAACCAAAGGCACCTCCAATTCCAGTGAGAGAGCCCTCAGCCCCTCCAAAACCCCTCTATACTTGGTGTCTCCTCCAATCTGCACCGCCTCTTGGAGGGGGTTCATGTGGACTGCCAGCGCATCTGCCTCCACCATCTCCACACATCGCCGCGCCTCCGCTATCCCCCAGCCCATGCTCAGCTGTGGACACCCCAGGTTCCCCATAATCAGCGTAGAAGGGGCCTCCTCCCGGGCAACCTTGAAGCTGTACTCGGTCTCTGGTTTAACAATGGCTATCCTCTGGCTCCCCAAACATAAGCCGATTTGCTTTTCCTCGGCGACTCTGGCTAGAACCCTGTTTATCTCTGCAGCCTTGGGGGTGCCGCCAGTTATGGCGCTGATGAGGAGGGGGGCGCTTAGATGTTTACCAAAGAGACGGGTTTCCGTTGAGACATCCTCCAGGTCTATCTCTGGCAGAGATCTGTGAACCAGGTGTATGTCCTCGAAGCCGCTGGGGGACTCTGACTCGACGTTTTCCTTTAGACTAATTTCTATGTGGTCGGCCTTCCTCCGGGCGATCCCACTCATGTTATCAGAGTGTGAGTAGGGTACCCTTTACCTTTTCCCCTTTAAGGGCCTTGGCCACTCTGCCTGGCTTGGACGCGTTCACCAGCGTGACCTGGACGCCCTTTTCCAGGATCTTAAGGGTCTCGGCCAGCTTCCCCTTCATACCCCCAGTCACGTCGATGGCGGCTGCCCCCCCAATTTCAACGCCCTGTGACCCCACCGAGTAGGACTCTAGTAGCACAGATGAAGGGTCTTTCTTAGGGTCGGAAGAGTATAGGCCGTCCACATCTGTGCCCAGAATAAGCCTGGAGGCCTTCAGCTCCTCTGCGAGGCGGCAGGCCAATTGGTCTCCAGATAGGATGGTGAAGCCCTTCTCGGAGTCGATCACCGCATCCCCGTAAAGCACAGGCATGAACCCCTCCTCCAAGGCCCTCTTCAAAGGCTCCAAGTAGAGGTCCCTGATCCTCCCATCCCCGGTCACCACCATAGACAGGGGGCTGAACCCTAGAGCTGGCAGTCCTGCAGCTAGGGCCTCGTTTACTATGAGTTTGTTGAGGGCGACCATTGCTTGGTGGGTTTGGCTCATCCCGTGAAGCTGGTTTGGCTTCTTTAACCCTTGCTTAACCTTGTGCCTATATGCGAGGGGGTGGCCGTAGCTCCCACCTCCGTGTACCAAGACCAGGGGCTTGGTTTGGCTCTCCTTAACCTCCCAAGCGAGTCTCCTAATGTTCAACATGTTTGGGGACATGAAGCCCCGTTTATTGGTGACCACACTGCCCCCCAATTTAAGAATCGTCGGATGCCTCAACCCACTCACTCTCCACCCCACGGTCAGTAACCACAACCCTATAGGGCTCCCCCTTGCGCCTACGGATAGCCTTCTCCACCGCCCCAAGGTTTTCCTCCTCTGCCAACGCGATCATGCACCCCCCTCCCCCGGCGCCCGTGAGCTTTGCCCCCAGCGCGTTGTTGTTCCGCGCCGTGTGGCACAGTATTTCTAGTTTCATCGTTGACACCCCCAGGGCTGCCAGTAGTCCGTGGTTCAGGTTCATCTGGTCTCCCACTCCTTGGAGGTCGCCCTTCAATAAATATGAGAGGCCTTTCTCTGCCACCGCATCCATGGCGTCTAATATCATGTCCACCTCCCCAGGATTCCTCTCCCTCAGTCTAGCCACCTTCTCCACCATGTTGCGTGTTGACCTCCTTCTTCGAGTATTCCCCACTATGAAGTGGACCTCGGAGTCCAGCCTATGCCTTTGGAACCCTTCATCCCGGGTGTAGCTCAACACCCCTGCATGGGTTGCTATGTTATTGTCTACGCCACTGGGCTTCCCGTGGATAACCATCTCCCCCTCATACG
>CAYWWV010000021.1:18560-19685 GCA_964462185.1 uncultured Candidatus Bathyarchaeia archaeon
ATGTTATTGTCTACGCCACTGGGCTTCCCGTGGATAACCATCTCCCCCTCATACGCCAGCTTGGATATCTCCTCCCTGGAGAGCCCCGCCTCGAAGAGACGCTCAACGGCGGCCACCGTAGCCACGCAGATGGCGGCGCTGCTCCCCAGCCCCACGGCTATGGGGATCATACTGCGCACCTTGAGGTTAACCCCACCCTCTACCCCTATGTGTTCCATGGTTTTCCTCGCAACCACGTTTAGGGCTGCAAGGTTTCTGCCGCGCCACGCCTTGCCCCTCACAGGGTGGTATTTGGATCCTTCAAAGTATCCGCTGAACCCCAGGTTGTCGGCATCTATGAAGACCTTGGCGTCACCCCTCTTCTGGGCGTGGACCACCGCCCGCCTATCAATAGCCAAAACCACTGCTTTCTTGCCGTAAACAACGCTATGCTCCCCAAACAGAATCATCTTACCAGGGGCAGAGGCCTTTACAAACAGGGTTACCCCTCCTTAACGAGCTTGGCGGAGGTGTAGCCCACCACCCCCCATGTGTCCCCCGTTACATCCCCACTTGTATAATATGTGAGGACCTGGCATTCGCGGGCGGAGGAGAGCTTTGCGTAGGCCAGGGCCACGGAGGCTGGCCCATAGCCACACATTGATATCCTATGGGTCCTCACAGCTCTCTGAAGCCTTTCCTCATCCATCCCACGCAGCGCCTCTAACACCAATGCGTCCTTCCTACGAGCAACCTCGATGGGCTCCTGGTGACTTAGGTCGGTTGAAGCTACGACGACTACTCGTTTTCCCTCCGCGGCTTTGAAGACTGCTTGGGCCAGGTCTCTACTCGTCTCCAAGTCTTGGTATCCCATGCAGACGGGGACGATCTGGGCTTTTGGATTGATGAATTGGATGAAAGGAACCTGGACCTCCTGGCTGTGCTCCCTGATGAAGGCCTCCGAGTCTGCTCTGGCGATCTCGGAGAACTCTATTATGGCCTCGGCAAGCCCTGAGTCGATGGGCGCATCCCCAAGGGGAGTCCGCCAGACCCCCTCCTCCATGATTGACAGCGGGGTTCCCCACCCGGTATGGTTGGGCCCCACCACTACATAGGCGTCTGGGGGGCTTTCATCTCCCAACTCTA
>CAYWWV010000021.1:19785-21905 GCA_964462185.1 uncultured Candidatus Bathyarchaeia archaeon
TCTCTGGCCAGGAGCCAGAAAACTATGGCTAGGCTCCTCCTCCCCTTGTTATTCACGGGGATCACCAAGTCCACGTTTTTCAGGCTATTGTCTGTGCTGCAAAGGGCTACCACTGGAACACCAATCTGGGAGGCCTCTTCAACTATCTGCTGGTCAGCCAGGTTGTCGGTAACTATGACTGCCACAGGCTCGAAGTATCCGCTGTACCCAGGGTTGGTAAAGGTCCCGCTGGTGAACCTCCCAGTGTATGGCCTACACCCCAAGACATCGCAGAACTGTTCCACCGGGTTAACACCGTAACGCTTACTGCTGGCCACGCATACCCGGGTAAGATCCAGCTTTGAGAGAAACTTGGCAACCAGCTTGATCCTTTCATTCATCTGCTCCATGTCCAGGACGTACAGCCCATCGGGGCGAACCTTGTAGATGAAAGGCTCCATATCCTGGGTCTTGATCCTGGTACCTATATGCACACCCGCACTCAGCAGGATCTCTTGCGGCAGCAAAAGGTTCTCATTTACCTCGACTTCATCGCTCAAACTAAGCGTCCTCCGGTTCTACAGCCTCATTATTCATGTGGAACTTTAATACTTGGTCGATGACTTCGACGTGGGATAAAAGCATCCTCCTACAGCAATACCTGGTAAGCCCTAGGTCGTCTAAGACTCGGGCTGGGTTCTCCCCTACTTCAACCCGCCTCTTGTACTCTTCCCACTTGTCTCCGATCACCTTCCCACAGGAGAAGCATCGAACGGGTATTATCATTTTTTCACTCCTTGACACCAGGGCCAGCGGCCCCAGTGCTTTCTACCTCCTCAACAACAAGCCCTCGAATAAAAAGACTTCCCTGTCTGCCCCTAACCGGGTTGGAGGGTATTTCAAAAGGAGGGAACCGTAAAACGGGTCCCTACCTATTCTCTCCATGGCCCTCTCTATGGATTCCTCCAACGAGCAGCCTTCCAAGTAGGCTTGTAGTAACTCCAAGAAGGCCCTATCCGTGTGACTCAAACACACGTTCCCATTCCAGCTTACATAGGCTTCCGCGTTACGCGCTAGGAAAGCCTCTGCCAGCGTGGGGGTTTTCAACCCTTGGCACCCCATCATGAGGACGATCCCCTTGTCGAGTTCACCCTTACAATCAGCTATGAAGCTGGGGCTCACAGCGAAGTAGTAGTCGCCATTGAGGGCTGTTCTGGCCTTGTGTACTAGCCCCGAGAGTTGTAGTAGGGGATATTTGTTGGGGTGGTATTTCTCCCCCGTTATAATCCATGTTTGGCCCTGCTTCTCAGTGCTGTGAACCCGTAAAACGTAGAGTTCTCGGGGTTTTAAACGCCTAAATAAGCCGACCGTTGCTTGGGCGCCCTCCACGTATTCAACCTTGTATCCATGGGAGGAGAGAAGCTCCACAATCTTCGCCTTAAACTCGCTTCCCCCAAGCGTATCAATAACAAGGGCGGTTCTCTTAGTTCCCGCATCATACAAGCTTACAGCCAACACAAAGAGTAGGGCCAGGGGAAGGATCCAGGCTCTAGACACACACCCACTACACGGGAATCATTCTTTTCTCTGCTGTACCTTTGAAACCTTGGCGCCGGGTATCGTCCAGCCAGTCTTGGTTTTCAACGCCTTCAGGGTGCCTGAGACAAGTTTCACATCAACCCTTAGAGGCTGATCTCCCAGCCTACTTATGCTGGCTAGAACACAGCGCATCTCGGGCAGCCAATCATGGTTGCATCTTATGATTGCCCTCTTTCCCTCTTCATCGAATGCTATTAGTTTAGGGTTACCCAGGGTTAATCCTTTAACGCCGTATAATTGAATGGACTGCTCTGAGATCAGCCTGGCAAAAGCTTGGGTGGTAACCCTTTGTTTTGTGTTGAGTTGGGCTAGGAGGTATCTCCTCCTAAGTTTTTTTCTCGCTATTTCAGGGCCTCCTAGTGGTCGACGTTAACCCACCTACCCGATGCGTCCATCCTCTTAATGCCAAACTCGCTGGAGATCAAGCGAAGCATCCTCGTGTCGAAGACGGGGCCATCCCTACACACGCGGAAGGGTCCTATGGCGCAGCTCCCACAAAGACCGACTGCGCATTTTATGTATCTCTCCAAGCTGGCCTGGAT
>CAYWWV010000022.1:0-5216 GCA_964462185.1 uncultured Candidatus Bathyarchaeia archaeon
TTTATTCGTTATGTTCTCCAGGTGTGACGCCCAATAAATACGGGGGGTTATAGCACCTACTTTAGATAGTAATATTAAGTATTGGGTTGGAATAGGTTGAGGCCCAATATGAGAGTGGTCACAATAACCCACGGGGACGATGTGGACGGCCTGACTTGCGGGGCCTTCCTCAAACGCCTCGTGGGGGGTGAAACCGTATTCGCCAACTACGACAACCTGGAGGAGGCTCTTCAAGGCGTTGAGCCCCCCGTGGATAGGGTTTACATCTGCGACCTCAACCTGCGTGACCAGTTGGAGCCCCTCCTCGCCCGCATCACAGGGTTCTCCCAGCTCCACATCTACGACCACCACCAGATGTCCCCCCGCCTGATGGAGGCCCTCAGGGCCAGGGGTGCATCGGTGCGCCTGGAGACGGGGGACTGCGCCGCCATGCTGGTATGGGATTCCCACAGGGAGGAGCTGGGCTGGGAGGCGCGGAGGATGGCCGGGTACGCCGCCATATCGGATATGTTTGAGGAGGGCCCCATCGCCCAAGGGGTGCTGGCCAGGCTCGACAGGAAGTTCACCCAGCACGAGGCCCAGCTCCTCACCCACGCCCTCTGGGAAGACCCATCCAAGGAGTTCAAATACACGGTCATGGAACACCTCTCGAGATTCGAATACCCCCACCGCATCCCAGGGCTGGTTGAAAAGGCGGTGGACTTCCTAGAGGAGATGGCCCGCTTGAAGGAGTTGATCGCTGGAAACGCCCGTGTGGAGGGGAGGGTGGGCTTCATGGAGGTGGAGGGGCACTCCACGGGGGTGGTGGCCAACCTCATCATAGAGGCTTTGGGCGTGGACGTGGCTGTGGGCTACAAGCTGGACGACTCCCACGCCAGCCTGAGTCTTAGGGGGTGGAAGGGCCTCCAGGAGCACCTGGGGGAGCTCTGCATGGAGCTGGGCTCAAGGTTCCACGGCTTTGGGGGCGGCCACAGCAGGGCCAGCGGCATCAAGGTTCCCAGGGAGAACCTGGAACCCCTCCTCAGCGAGTTGAAGAAACGGCTAAACCCGTAAACCCCGTGGAGGCTACTCTACAGCCTTCAAGAGACGCCTATACGCCTCCAAAGGGTCCCGGCTCTTAACGATGTAGGAACCCGAGGCGAAGACGTTGGCCCCCGCCTTCCTAGCCATCCTAGCCGTCTCAGGCTTCATCCCCCCGTCCACCTCCAAGTCCATTGAGGGGTGGAGGCGCCGGGCCTCAGAGACCTTTCCGAGGGCATCGGGGGTGAAAGGGGCCCCGTACCCCCCAGGCTCCACCGTCATCACCAGTAAGCCGTCCACCCCCTCCAACAACCCTGTAGCCTCCTCAAAAGGGGTTGCAGGGTTCAAAGCCAAGAACACCTGGAAGCCCAGGCGCTCCAGCTCCCTGGACACCAACTCAGGGTCTCCAACGGCTTCCAGGTGGAAGGCAACCGACTCCACCTGCCCCGACAGCCCCTGGACCCATCTAAGGGGGTCCTCAGCCATTACGTGTAGCTGGTAGCTTTGGCCGTCCCTAAGGCGCATGGGGAACAGGAGGGACTGGGAGGGGACGAACCGGCCATCCATGAGGTCAAGCATGACCTCGGGGGCGAAACTCACTGTGTCGAGTAGTTGGTTAAGCCTTTCCTGGGTGTTTGCTATGATGGCGGGTAGGACTCGCGGCTTGGGCTCCATCCCTCTTAGCTTCGGAGTATGGGCTATTATAGTTAACCCGCCGATCTTTGTCCCATGGACAATAAAAGGTGACATTCAATTAGGACAATACGATCATTATTCGACAATCGCTTTTAAACCTCACAACCGCATCACACCATCCAAAACACCATCACCCGACAAACAACATACCCCCCAGAAATCTACACAACCACCTTCAAAAAAACACTTAACCCTAAATATGCAGAATACTCAGTATAGTAAAACGCTTGGGAACGCCATGACCCGGGACAAGCCTCTCAGAATACTCCATGTAGACGACGAGGAAAACCAGCTAGAGTTCACCAAGCTATTCCTAGAACAGCTCGAGAAAGACATCCAAGTAGAATCCGTGAAGGACCCCCAGGAAGCCCTCAGGCTGCAGGAGCAAAACAACTACGACTGCATCGTCAGCGACTACAAGATGATGTCCATGAACGGCATCGAGCTTGCCCAGAAGGTGAGGGAGAAGAGCGACGTCCCCTTCATCCTCTACACCGGCCAGGGGAGCGAGGAGGTGGCCGAGGCAGCCTTCTCAGCGGGGGTGGACGACTATATGCGGAAGGAGTCGGAGCCCACCCACTACCAGGTGTTGGCCAAGAGGATCAAACACACCGTGGAGAAACACCGGACCGACGCCCTCTATAGGAAGCTGGTGGAGGAGAGCCGTGACGGCATCCTCATCGTGGTGGAGGGGAGGTTGGAGTTCCTCAACAGGGCTGCCTGCACCATGCTAGGTGCGGAGCGGGTGGAGGACTGCATTGGAAGGGAGATTGAGGGCTTCTTCCAGGGTTGTGGCGAGGAGTTGGAGGAGGTGTTGGGGGGCAAGGCAGGCCCCCTGGTCAAGCTGGGCTTCACAAACCTAGCTGGCGAGCGGAAGGTGGTGGAGCTAAACATATCCACCATCAACTACCGGGGGGAGGAGGGCTTGCTATGCTTCCTCAGGGATGTGACCCAGCGGGAGACGGTGGAGGAGCGTTTGAGAGCCGTCTACCTGCAAGCTGTTAAGCTGGGGGCGGCCTCCTCGGTGGAGGAGATATGCGAAGCCACGCTGGACATAATGGAGGACCTCTACAAGTTTGACGCCCTCGCCTTCCACGTGGTGGATGGCGGGGTGGTGAGGACGTTGGGGGTGAGGGGGAAGAAGCCTTGGGCGCTGGAGGCCCCTGTGGAGGGGCCGGGGCTGGTGGCCAAGGCGGCCCGGGAGGCCTCCACTGTACTGGAGAACGACCTCCCCAACACCCCCAGCTACATCCGAGGCATCACCGACGCCCAAGCCGGGCTAGTGGTGCCCGCCTTGCTGGAGGGGAGGGTGGTGGCTGTGCTGAGCGTTGAGAGCCGCAACCAGGGGTTCACCGCCGACGACCAGAGGCTCCTGGAGACGCTTGCCCACCAAGTATCCTACGCCCTAAACAAGCTCCAAGTGGAGGAGATGCGTAGAAGGGAGGAGGATGCGCGGAGGGAGCGGCTCAACTACGCCTTGGGGGTTCTGGACAACGCCGAGAGAGCCTCAACCATCCTCAGCGAGGAGGTCCAGAGGAGCCTTCGAGGAATCCTGAACGCCACCGATGTTCTACGGTCGCAGCCCGAGATGCTCCCCCAGGTCGCAGACACCATCGAGGTGAAGGCGGGGGACGCGGGGAAGGCCACTGAGCGGGTTCAAACAGTCCTCAACCAGCTTATGTCTCTGGAGGACGTGGTGGAGGTCAACCGCGCCGTCACGCAGGCCTTGGCCCGCATGGAGCTGCCTAGGAATGTTAGGGTTAAGACCCAGTTCTACGATGGCCAGCTATTGGTGGGTTTAAACCCTGAGAAGTTCATGCGGGTAGTGGAGAACCTGGTGGACAACGCCGTGGAGGCTATGGACGGGGGTGGCACACTGACGGTGCGGGTCTCCCAGCGGGGTGGGGAGGCCTTGGTGAGTGTGGGAGACACTGGGCATGGAATCCCCCCCAACCAGTGGGAGGAGGTCTTCACTCCTTTCAGGTCCAATAAGGAGGGCCACAGCGGGTTGGGGTTGGCCTACTGTAGAAACGTGGTGAGGTCGGCCGGGGGGTCGATCAAGGTTAAAACAAGTGGGGAGAAGGGAACCGTCTTCCAGGTTTCTCTACCCATTTTAGATTTGGGGGCGCCTTAAGCCTTCTTCTTAGTGGAAACCTTGGGAGTCTTCCTGGGCTCCAACACTGCCTTAGGAGTCTCGCTGCCCAGGAAGGGGCTTTCAACGCCTGCCAGCACCACCGTGGCCCTCATCTTGCCCTGGAGAGATGGGTTGACCTTGCTACCCCACACTAGCCGGGCCTCCGGGTTTATCCTGTCCAACACGAGTTCACCCGCCCGCGTCATGTCCTCCAGGGTCATATCCTCTCCCCCCTCCAAGTGGAGGAGGGCCCCCGTTGCTTTGCTGACGTCCCCCACATCCAGGAGGGGGTTGTCCAAGGCCTTGTTCACGGCGTCCTCCACCTTTGTGCCCCCGCTTCCCTCTCCGAAGCCTATGCTGCAGACGCCTCCCCCTTTCATAATGGCCTTGATGTCGGCGTAGTCCATGTTCATGACTCCAGGGGTGTTCAGGGCCTCTGTGACGCTGTTTATGAACTCGGTTATCTTGGCGTTCACCACGGCGAACGCCTCCCTCACAGGTAGGTCCCCTGCCACGGCCCTCAACCTGTTGTTGTCTATGACGATGACGCTGTCACAGACCTCCACCAGTCTTCGCAGCCCCTCCTTGGCCTTGGCCAGCCTGGTTCCCTCCACCTTGAAGGGCACTGTGGCCACCCCTATGGTCAGGCTTCCCCTCTCCCGAGCCAGCTTGGCCACCACGGGAGCCGCGCCTGTGCCCGTGCCTCCACCCAGGGCAGTGGCTGTGAAGACTATGCTGGCGTCTCCTATGGCCTCCTCGATCTCCTTGGCAGAGGCCTCGGCAGCGCGGGCGCCCTGCTCGGGGAAGCCCCCACAGCCCAAGCCCCCGCAAATCTCGTATCCAAGGAGGACCTTGCTCTCCGCCCTGCACACCGCTAAGTGTTGGGCGTCGCTGTTGAGGGCCACCGTCCGGGCCCCCACAACCTTTCGGTCCATCCATGAGACCATGTTGCTTCCACCTCCCCCCACGCCTAGGATGGCTATCTTGGGGGTTGCCTCCCTTGCCACCTCCTCTAGGGATTTCTCGGGGGCTAGCTGGGGAGCCGTCTCCATTTCAAGTGTCATATAACGTCACCGGTTTGATTGAAATGCCTTCCACGGTGTTTATAGGAGTGTGTAGGTGTTCAGCCTCTACATACACCTGGCCTCAGGCTTCTAGGAGGCGCTCTACCAGGGGGCGTATGCCTGGGTCTAGCTTCGCTGCTTCTCCAAGGTGGGTGTTGGCCTTCTCCTTCAAGCCGTGTTGGAGTAGGTGTAGGCCGTAGACCAGGTGGGCCTTGGGGTCTTGGGGGGCCAGCGTTAGGGCTTCTTGGAAGTGGTGGTCTGCTTGGGTTGGGCGGTTTCTCGCCGATAGGAATTGGGCGTAA